>JAGTSG010000069.1 GCA_018261655.1 Pseudomonadota bacterium
ACCCCGGGCGGCACGACGCCCACCCCGGTCGTGGTGATGAACACGCCGTCGCCGCTGCCGCGCTCGACGACCTTGGTGTCGCCGGTGACCACCGGCACGCCGGCTTCGCGGGAGGCGCGGGCCATGGACTCGACGATGCGCCGGAGGTCGGCGAGCGGCAGTCCCTCCTCGAGGATGAAGCCCGCCGCCAGGTACAGCGGCCGCGCGCCGGCCATCGCGACGTCGTTGACCGTGCCGTGCACCGACAGGCAGCCGATGTCGCCGCCCGGGAAGAAGAGCGGCGAGACCACGTGCGAGTCGGTGGCGATGACCAGCCGGCCCGGCGGCACCTCCACCTGGGCCTGGTCGTCCATGCGGCGCAGCGCCTCGTTGTCGAAGCTCGCGACGAACAGTTCCTCGACCAGCTGTGCCATCGCGCGGCCACCGCTGCCGTGGGTCATCTCGACCTGGCCGTGGCGGAAATCGAGCGCCCGCGTGAAGCCGCGCTTCACGGTGTCGCGCCACCTGCGGCGGACTTGCGCGAGAAGTCCCGGAAGCGCCCGTAGGTGTAGTGCGCGGCGCAGGCGCCCTCCGAGGACACCATGCAGCTGCCGAGCGGGTTTTCCGGCGTGCAGGCCGTCCCGAACAGCTTGCAGTCCGCCGGCTGCTTCACGCCGCGCAGGATGGCGCCGCACTCGCAGGCCTTGTGGTCGGCGACCTGCCGGTCCACGAGGCCGTAGCGCCGCTCCGCGTCGAAGGCGGCGTACTTGTCCTTCAGCCTCAGCGCGCTGTAGGGCACGGCACCGAGGCCGCGCCACTCGAACTCGCGCCGCAGCTCGAAGACCTCGGCGACCAGCGCCTGCGCCTTCTGGTTGCCCTCGCGCGTGACGGCACGGGTGAACTCGTTCTCCACCTCAGCGCGGCCCTCGTTCACCTGGCGCACCAGCATCAGGATCGCCTGCATGACGTCGAGCGGCTCGAAGCCGGCGATGACGACCGGCTTCTGGTATTCCTCGGCGAAGAACTCGTAGGGCCGGCTGCCGATGATGGTCGAGACGTGCGCGGGACCGATGAAACCGTCGATCGGCACGGTGCCCAGCTCGCGGACCTCGGGCGACTCGAGGATGTGCGAGATCGCCGACGGCGTCAGCACGTGGTTGCAGAACACCAGGAAATTCGCCAGGCCCTTCGCCTCGGCCTGCTTGATCGCGAGCGCAGTGGGCGGCGTCGTGGTCTCGAAGCCGATGGCGAACATGACGACCTCGCGGCCGGGGTTCTCCTCGGCGAGGCGCACGGCGTCCTGCGTCGAGTAGACCATGCGCACGTCCGCGCCCTGCGCCTTGGCCTTGAGCAGCGACAGCCGGCCGGAGGCCGGGACGCGCATGGTGTCGCCATAGGTCGCGAGGATGACCCCGGGCCGGCGCGCGATCTCGATCGCCATGTCCACGCGGCCGACGGGCAGCACGCAGACCGGGCAGCCGGGCCCGTGGATCATGCGCACGTTGCCGGGCAGCAGGTCGGTCACGCCGTAGCGGGCGATCGCGTGGGTGTGCCCGCCGCAGAATTCCATGAAGCCGTAGCGCCGCCCCGGTGCCGCCTCGCGCGTGATGGCCGCGCCGAGGGAGCGCGCCAGCGCGCCGTCGCGGAACTCGTCGATGTACTTCATGCGCTGGCCGGGGCGTCGATGCCGGCCGCGGCGAAGGTGGCGAGCGTGCGCTCCGCCTCGGCCGGGTCGAGCCGGGTCAGCGCGTAGCCGACGTGCAGGATGACGTAGTCGCCGGCGGTAACGCCGTCGACGAGGGCCAGGGAGATTTCCTTGCGGACGCCGCCGAGGTCCACGACGGCCATGTCACCGCCCTTGAGTTCGACCACCCGCACTGGCAACGCAAGGCACATGTCACGACTCCATGCCGGCCATCAACGCGACCCAGGCCTGACCGGCGGCGATGCCGCCATCGTTGGGGGGCAGTTCGCTCGCCTCCAGGACGCCCAGGCCGTGCGACCGCAGGTGCCGCTCCACGCCGGTGGCGAGCACGCGGTTCATGAAGCAACCCCCCGACAGCACGACCCGCTGCAGGCCGGTCGTCTCCGCGGCCGCGGCGGCCCAGTCCGCCAGCGCCCGCGCCAGCGTGGAATGAAACAGGGCGGCGCCGAAACCGGCATCGCTAGTATCCGCAAGGTGGCCGAGCAAAGGCAGCAAGTCCAGGGTCAGGTCGTCCGCCAGGCGGACGTCCGATGACGGATCCACCGGCCCGTGGGCGGCAGCCAGGCCTTCCAGCAACATGGCGGCCTGCCCCTCGTAGCGCATCACTTCCTTCAGTCCCAGGAGGCCTGCGGCGGCGTCGAACCAGCGCCCGGCGCTGGTCGTGGGCGGGCAGCGCACGCCCGCCTCGAGCATGGACCTCACCGCGGCGGCCCCGCTGCTGGTGAAACGGCGCTCGATCTCCGCGCCACGGCCGAGCGCGTGAAGCGCCGCGGCCGCCACGCGCCAGGGCTCCCGCGCGGCCCGGTCGCCGCCGGGCAGCGCGATGGGCGCCAGGTGGCCGAGGCGGGTATAGCCTGCGGGCCCGACCTGCAACAGCTCGCCGCCCCAGGCCGCGCCGTCGTCGCCGAGGCCCACGCCGTCGAGCGCCAGCCCGAGCACCGGCGTCGCCACGCGGTGCTCCGCCATGACGGCGGCGACGTGCGCGTGGTGGTGCTGGACGCGGAAGTGCGGCAGGCCACGCGCGGCGGCCATGCGTTCGGCGAGGCGGGTGCTCTCGAAGTCGGGGTGGAGGTCGCTGGCGACGGCCGCGGGCACGATGTCGAGCACGTCGAGCAGGTGCGCGGCCGTTTCCTCGAGAGCGCGGCAGGTCGGGCGGTTGTCGAGGTCGCCGATGTGCTGCGATACGAAGGCCTCGTCGCCGCGCGTCACGCAGACCGTGTTCTTCAGGTAGGCGCCCAGCGCGAGCACGGGCGCGCCGCCGCGGGCGAGCGCCACGGCGCGCGGCGTCTGGCCGCGCGCGCGCCGGATGAAACGCAGCGCGTCGCCGCGGACGTGCGCCACGGTGTCGTCGCAGCGCACGAGGATGTCGCGGTCGTGAACCAGGAAGGCGTCGGCGATGCCGCCGAGGCGTGCCAGCGCCTCGTCATTGCCGATCACCAGCGGCTCGCCGCCCGGGTTGGCCGAGGTGCAGACCAGCGTCAGGTCCACCGGCTGCCCGAGCCAGCCGGTCCCTTCGGGGCGGCCGGCGTACTCGTGGAACAGCAGGTAGTGCAGCGGCGCGTATGGCAGCATCACGCCGAGCATCGCCAGCCCCGGCGCCACCCCGGCGGGCAGGTCGGCCGCCGGGTCATGCCGCTCGAGCAGGACGATCGGGCGCTCGGCCGACTCGAGCGCCGCGCGTTCCGCCGGGCTGACCCGCGCGTGCCGCGCGGCCGCCACAACATTCGCCACCATCAGCGCGAACGGCTTCTCCTCGCGGTTCTTGCGCCGGCGCAGCTCGGTCACGGCCGCCGGATGGCTGGCGTCGCAGACCAGATGGAAGCCCCCGAGTCCCTTGATGGCGAGGATCGCGCCCGCCCGGATGCGGGCCAGCGCGCCGGCGACCGGGTCCTCGCCGCGCAGCGGCGCGCCGCTCGCGTCGAGCAGCGACAACGCGGGTCCGCAGTCCGGGCAGGCGTTCGGCTGCGCGTGGAAACGGCGGTGCCGTGGGTCACGGTACTCGGCGAGGCAGGGCGCGCACATCGCGAACGCCGCCATGCTCGTGTTGGGACGGTCGTAGGGCAGGGCGCGGGTGATGGTGTAGCGCGGCCCGCAGTTCGTGCAGTTGATGAAGGCGTAGCGCCAGCGCCGGTCACCGCCGTCGAAGAGCTCGGCCAGGCAGTCGGGGCAGACGGCGGTATCGGGCGTGACGTGGGCGCCGCCGCCACCGCCGCCACTCGCGACGATGCAAAACGGGTCGCGCCCGCCCGCCGGCGCGACGTCCAGGCCCTCGAGGGCGACGATGCGGGCGAGGCGCGGCGCCTCCGCGGCCAGCCTGCGCTCGAACTCCGCAAGGGCGTCCGCCGGGCCCTCGGCCTCGATCTCGACGCCCTCGCTGTCGTTGCGGACCCAGCCGGACAGGCCGCCCTCGGCCGCGATGCGGTAGACGAAGGGCCGGAAGCCGACGCCCTGGACCTGGCCGCGGACGCGCAGCCGCCGCCGCGCGCGCGCCTCGGTCACGGACGGGCCTCGTCCCTCGCGGTGGTCCCGGCCGGGGACGCCGCCACGGCGCGGCGCTCGAGCCAGGCGAGCCACGCGTCGAAACCCTCGCCGGAGCGCGCCGAGACGCGCAGTACCTCGACCGACGGGTTGACGCGGCGCGCGTTCGCCTCGCAGAGGTCCACGTCGAAGTCGAGGTAGGGCAGCAGGTCGATCTTGTTGATGAGCACGAGGTCGGCGGCGCGGAACATGTCCGGGTACTTGAGCGGCTTGTCCTCGCCCTCGGTGACCGAGAGGATCGCGACCTTGTGCGCCTCGCCGAGGTCGAACAGGGCCGGGCACACCAGGTTGCCGACGTTCTCGACGAACAGCACGCCGCCGGGCCCGAGCTCCAGCTTCTCGAGCGCCTTCGCGACCATGGGCGCCTCGAGGTGGCAGCCCTTGCCGGTGTTGACCTGCACGGCGGGCACGCCCGTGGCGCGGATGCGGTCGGCGTCGTTGGAGGTCTGCTGGTCGCCCTCGATCACGCTGACGGGCCGGCGCGGGGCCAGCGCGGCGACGGTGCGCACGAGCAGCGTCGTCTTGCCCGAGCCCGGGCTCGACACCAGGTTGAGGCACAGCGTGCCGTCGGCGGCGAACCGTTCGCGGTTGCGACGGGCCCAGGAGTCGTTGGCGGCAAGCAGGTCACGCTCGACCTGCACGATGCGCCCGGCCGTCGTGCCGTGGGCGTGCACGCCGGCCGCGCCGATCGCGAGGCCCTCGATGGCCGGCGGCGCGGGCACGAACTGCTCGACGCCGGTGAGCGGCGCCCGTGAGCCGCGCGCGAGCGGCTGGCCCACGCCATCGATGTGGACGTGGTCGGTGCCGCAGCCGCAGGTGGTGCACATTCCGTCGCCCTCCTCAGTGAATCTCGACTTCCCGTACCCTGAGTTCCGTGCCGCCCGTGACCTGCAGCTGGTAGCTGCCGCACCGCGGGCATGGGTCGCCGAGGTTCGCGAGCGGCACCGATACGCTGCAGGGCATGCACCATGCGCTGCCGTCCGGCTGTTCGATCACCAGCGTCGCGCCGTCGGCCAGGCTGGAGCGGCTGGCGGCGTCGAAGCAGAAGCGTAACGCGTCGAGCTCCACCCCGGCCAGCCGGCCGACCTCGAGCAGCACCACGCTGACGCGTGCGCCGCCGTTCGACCGCGCCGTGTCCTCGGCGATCTGGATGATGCTCTCGGCGAGCGACATCTCATGCATGGACCGTCTCCGGCTCCTCGAGCCTGGCGTCGAGCGCCACGCAGGGATCGAGCGTCGCCGCGGCGAAGTCGAGCGCGCGCCGGGCCTCCCTGGCCGTGCGCGCAGGACGCCCCTCCAGTTCCCGGTAGAGCGCGCCCTCCGGGTGGAAGTTCCACTCGGTGGGCGCGACGATGGCGTAGTCCGCGATGCGTCCGCCCTCGAGCCTGACCGCGTGCAGCAGCAGGCCGCGCGCCATCTCGGCGATGGCGGCGCCGGCGCCGGGGCCGAGCGGGGCCGCTTCGAGCCGGCCGGCGACGCTGTCGTCGCGCAGGACCAGGCCGAACTCGGCGATGCGCGAAAAGGCACGTGCCGTGATGCGGTCGCGGCGCGACAGGTCGCGCACGGCCGGATGCGCCACGCAACGGGCGAGCGGACCACACTCGGCCGGCAGGCCGGCCATCTCGGGTCGGGCGGCGAAGCCCGGGTTCGCCAGCGCCGGGCGAGCCAGCTGCTCGACGAACACCGAATGCGGCGGCAGCGTCAGCGGCGGCGTCTCGACCGACGCCCATTCCGGCAGCGACGACAGGGTCGCGATCGTCCGCCCGCAGTCGGTCCGTCCGCTGCGCGCCCAGTCGAGCCACTCGGAGGCCGAGAACTGCTCGAGCCAGGGATCGAGCTCGGCGCCGAGCAGCCGGGCCTCGGCGATGCCGACGAGGGCGTCGCGGGCGGCGCCCCAGGACGCCTCGGACACGGGCCCGCTGGACAGCAGCGAGCGGATGCGGGTCAGGAGGGCCACGTCGCCGGCAGCGCCGCACAGCTTCGGCCAGTCCAGCAGCAGCCGGAAGGCGTGCTCCGCCAGGGTCTCCGCCGCCAGTTCCCGCTCGCGCCGCCGCTGGATCGCCGGCCCGGCCGCCTCGCCGAGCGCGGCATCGAGGGCCGCCGCGGCGACCACCGCCTGGGACTTGCCGCAGACGGAGTACAGGCTCGGGATCAGCCTCAGCGCTTCGTCCGGCGTCCGGCCGGCGAGCAGGCGCTGCGCGACCAGCGGCCGATCCGAGCCGACGCGGACGCCGGCGAGCCTGCCCGCGACGAGCCGGGCGGAGAGATGGACAACCCCCTCGACGCTCATGGGCGTGTCGCTGCAGCTCCCCGGAGGAAGTCGCGACGGCTCAGCTGCGGGCCGTCCGGCTGGTCACTCCCGGAGGACTCGCCGAGCAGGGCAGGATCGAAGAGCGACTCGAGCGCCACCCGCGCGGTCTCGCGGGCCGTTTCGTGGTCGGCGAACTCCTGCACCGGCGAGAAGAGCGAGCAGGCGTGATAGGAACCGAGGCCCGGCTCGCTGCCGGCGATGAACTCGAAGCGGCCGCTCGGGAACGCGTACCAGACCGACTCGCGGTCCGCGACGGCGTGCCACGCGCCGCTGCCCGGCAGCACCACGAGGTTGATGAACCACGGCGTGACCAATGCGCCGAGCCAGTGTCCCTGCCAGTCGCGCAGGCCGACCGCCTCGACCGCGAGCGCCGGGTTCAGGATCGGGACGTCCTGCATGCGCTCGGCCAGGATGGCCCCGAACGTGGCTTCCAGCCGGCCGGCGGCCGTCTGCGCATCCGGGATGTGCGGCTCAGTCATCGCCGATCACCATGAACTGGTCGCGCGCGCCGTCGCACTCCGGGCACTTCCAGTGGTCCGGCAGCCTCGTGAAGGGCGTGCCGGGCGGCACCTGCCAGACCGGGTCGCCGACCGCGGGGTCGTAGACATACCAGCAGATCTTGCACTCGAGGCGCGTGTCGTCGGCGATGCGCGAGGCATCGCCGAGGAAGGAGCCTTCGAAACGGGTGCCGCCGGTCATGCGCTCAACCTTTCTCCAGCCACTCGAAGGCCTCGCGCAGGCGCTCGGCCGAGTCTGCGATGTCCTCGGGCGAGGCGACCGCGACCTCGGGCACGTCGGTGATCTCGATCGAGTCCACCATCGGGTTGCCGTAGCCGTTCACGTACTGCACCCACCACGCGTCGCGGACCACCGTGCTCGTGATCCGGCAGTTGCCGTAGCCGCGGGACAGGATGCGCACCGGCCCGGCCGCCAGCACGTCGCCCAGGTGGGCTGCGTCCGCCGGCGACATGGGCAGCAGCGAGAGGTTGATGATGTGTGCCGGATCTCCGGCCTTGCGCTGGCCAACCTGGTGCGCGACCTCCTCGACGATCGGCCGCGCGCCGAACGCGTCGGCCGGGGCCCGCAGTTCGGGCACGGTCGGCCGCGACGCGGCGCGGGCGGCGCTCGTCACGACCTCCGGCACCGGGCCGATCTCGATGCGGTCCATGCCGACCGAGCCGTCGTGGTTCACGGCGCGAACCCGCCACACGCCGGTGAACACCGATTCCTGCGCGCGCGTCTCGCGCTCGCCGGAGACGATCACGGACACCTCGCCCTCGCCGAGCACCTGGTCCACGATCTCGCGGTTGTGCGCGTCGAGCAGGCCGGCGTCGAAGCTGCGGTTCGGCGAGCCGGGCGTCCAGTCGCGCGCGGCCTCCCACAGCCAGCGGACCGCGGCGCGGGCCTCGGCCGCGTCGCGCGCCTGCTCGGGGGAGGGCAGGGTCGGCATGCTGAAGGTGTTCATCTCCTTCGGCATCTCGATGTAGGAGATCTGCTCCCCGGACTCGTCCTGCGTGCCGGGACCGGCGGCGACCACGGGGATGGGAAAGTCCTTGCGGCTCATGAGAGCTCCTCGGGATTCGGCGCGAGCGTGTTGTCGCGGACGGCCGCCACCGCGATCTCGCGGCGCGTGGGGGAATCGAGCAGCTCGCGCACCCTGGTAACGAGGTCGTCCCAGTCGTGCATGCCCGTGATCGCCCCGACGAGGTCGCCGCTGCGCACGAACACCAGCGCGGGCCAGCGGGCGAAGCCGAAGCGCTTCTGCAGCTCCCGTTCCGACGCGCGCGCGACGACGGCGGCACGGAAGCGCCCGGGCAGCGCCCGGATCAGCTCCGGCAGGATGACCGCGACGTCGGCGGACTCCGGATACTGCTTCGGGTCCCCGGTGAAGAACAACACGGCCTCGCCGGGCGCCGCGAGGAACGCGTCCACGTCTGCCGCGCCGACCTCGGGCAGGCCGAACTCGCGCAGCAGGCGCTCGAACAGCGGATGCCGGGCCTCAGCCACGGTTCAGCTCCTTGCGCAGGTGCTCCGGCAGCTCGGGCTCCCGGTTCACCAGGTCGGCGAAATGACGGTCGAGGTCGGTCTCGCCCGCGAGCGCCGCGTCGAGCGCGGCCAGGGCGCTGGTGATGTCGCGGGCGCGCTCCTCCGACAGGCTCTCGCGCGCGACGGCGTGGAACACCAGCAACCAGTCACCGACGGCGGGCTTCTCGAGGAGCCGCGTGTCGACGCGCAGGCGCTCGCCGCGCCCCTCGCACCAGGCGCTGGCCTCGTCCACCTCGGTCACGCGCATCGGGATCCCCAGGCACATCAGTCTTTCCTCTTCGCCATGAATCTCGGGTCGCCGGTCCTGCAGGCGTCCGCGTCGGAGGGACGGCCCGACTCGTAGGCCGCCAGGTCCAGCGCCGCGGCGGCGAGCCCGGGCGCGGCGGGATCACTGCGCGGCGCGACCGCGACGCCCCAGCGTCGCAACCAGGCGGCCGCCTCCTCGACCGCAGGGCCGATCTGCGCCCGCACCGGTTCCCGCAGGCTGCCGCCGAAGTCCTTCAACTCGACCGGCTGCACGCCGATCAGCACCAGGTGCGCCGGCGCGCGGCCCGTCAGCTTCGCGGCCGCCAGGACGTCCTGGAAGCCGGTCTGGTGCAGGCTCATCTGCTTGGCCCCCATGTACGACGGGACCTCGTCGTCGAGGACCACCTTCATCGTACCGGGTTCGAGGCCGTAGTCGATTGCGTCGAACACCAGCAGCCTTGCGGCTTCCTGCACGTGCGGCAGCAGGTAGAGACCCTGCGTCCCGCCGTCGAGGACGCTGACCCGGTCCTCGCAGGCGTAGCGCCGGCCGAACTCCTCGACCGCGCGCACGCCGAAGCCTTCGTCGGCCCAGAGGACGTTGCCTATACCGAGTACAAGAATCGTTTCGGTCTGCGACATTGAAAAAGGCGGATGGCGGGGTCGCCCCCGCCATCCGCCGTGCCTCCACTCAGTCCTTGAAGAACCGGTAACCGTTGACCATCGTGCTGATGACGCCCTGCCTGGACAGGATGTCCTCGCGGAACGCCATGTACATGTGCACCATGGAGAACAGCAGCATGATCCACATGTCTGGCCCACCAGCGGGATCACCCAGCCGAACATCTTCCCCGCCCAGCTGTCGATGCCGAGCCCTTCGCTGTAGAGCGCGAAGCCGGAGAAGATCATCCACAGGCCCACCAGCGCGAACATGAAGAACATCGCCAGGTTCGCCAGCGGGTTGTGGGCCACGTAGCTGCGCGGCTCGTTGGTGAGGAACAGGTACCACTTGATCTGGTGCCACAGTCCTCCCCAGAACCTGCCGGAGAACATCGGCGGCGTGAACAGCTGGCGTGCCCAGGCGTTGCCGGCGAAATGCCAGTAGATCCTGAGCACGAATCCCAGCGTGAACACGTAGCTGGCGATGAAGTGGACCAGCCGGACATAGCCCATCACGTAGTGGTCGCTGGCCTCACCGCCGACCGACGGCAGCGGCTTGCCGATCAGGTAGCCGGTGGCGAACAGCACGAACATCGCCACCACCGTCACCCAGTGCCAGAGCCGCACCGGGGCCTCGTAGACGTACACCGCCTTCATCATCCCCTGGTCGACGAGACCCCCGATGTGTCGTTCCGGTGCGCCGTCCAGCGCCCTCGTCTGGCGGAGCGCCTCGCTCCTTGCAGATACCATGTTTGCCTCCCAGGCGCTTTCGCGCCTTCAGCGCACCTTGACCTTCGTCAGTTCCTTGCCCTCTGGCGACATCACGTGCGTCGCGCAGGCCAGGCAGGGGTCGAAGCTGTGGATGGTGCGCAGGATCTCGAGCGGCTGGTCGGCCACCTCCACCTTGGTATCCATCAGCGCCGCCTCGTAGGCGCCGATCTGGCCCTGGGCGTCACGCGGCGTGGCGTTCCAGGTGGTCGGCACGATGCACTGGTAGTTGGCGATCTTCTGGTCCTCGATCACGATCCAGTGGCCGAGCGCGCCGCGCGGCGCCTCGACGAAGCCGTGGCCCCGGGCCTGCTTCGGCCAGGTCGACGGTTCCCACTTGTCCACGTTGGCGCAGGCGGTGTCGCCGGCCTTGATGGTGGCGATCAGCTCGTCCGTGTACTGGCGCATCTTGTGCGCGCCCCATGAGCACTCGAGCCCGCGGGCCGCCGTGCGGCCGAGCGTGGTGAAGAGCGCCTCGAGCGGCAGGCCCAGGTCGGTCAGGACCTTGTCCACCGGCTCCTTGAACTCCGGCTTGCCCTGCAGGTAGCCGATGACATAGCGGGCCAGCGGGCCCACTTCCATCGGGCTGCCCTTGAAGCGCGGCGCCTTGACCCAGCTGTACTTGGCGCTCTCGTCCAGGTTCTCGATCTTCGTCTTCGTGCCCTTGACCCCCGCGCCGAGCTCGAACTTCGGGTTCGTCTCGCCGTTGTAGGGGTGCAGGCCCTTGCCGGGCTCGCCGTAGGTGTACCAGCTGTGGTCCACGAACTCCTGGATCTGCGACTCGTCGTCCAGGTCCACCTCGTGGATCGTGGACAGGTCGCCGTTCAGGATCGCGCCCCGCGGGAAGGCCAGGCTCTTCGCGGTGTAGTCGTTCGGGATCTCCGGGAAGTCGCCGTAGGACAGCAGGCTCTTGCTCGAGATGCCGCCGCCGTAGGTCCAGGTCTTGTAGAACGACGCGATGGCCAGCAGGTCCGGGATGTAGACGTTGTCCACGAAGTCGATCGTGTCGTTGACGATCTTGCTGACCTGGTTGAGGCGCTCCATGTTGATCGCGCCGACCGCGCCGGACTCGTTCACGTTGATCGAGCACGGCATGCCGCCGACCATCCAGTTCGGGTGCGGGTTCTTGCCGCCGAAGATCGTCTGGATCTTGACGATCTCCTTCTGGAAGTCCAGCGCCTGCAGGTAGTGGCCGACCGCCATCAGGTTGGCTTCCGGCGGCAGCTTGTAGGCCGGGTTGCCCCAGTAGCCGTTGGTGAACGGCCCGAGCTGCCCGCTCTCCACGAACTTCGCCAGCCGCGAGTGCAGGTCGCGGAAGTAGCCGGGCGTGTTGGTGTGCCACTTCGAGATGGACATCGCCAGCTCGGCGGTCTTCGTCGGATCGGCCGACAGCGCGCTCACCACGTCCACCCAGTCCAGCGCGTGCAGGTGGTAGAAGTGCACGAGGTGGTCCTGCGCATACAGCGTGGCATGCATCAGGTTGCGGATCGTGTTGCCGTTCTTCGGGATGTCGATCTTGAGTGCGTTCTCGACCGCGCGGACCGACGCCAGCGCGTGCACGCCGGTGCACACGCCGCAGATCCGCTCGGTGAACGCCCACGCGTCGCGCGGGTCGCGGCCCTTGAGGATGACCTCGAGGCCGCGCCACATGGTGCCGGTGGACACCGCGTTCTTGATGACGTTCTGCTCGTTGAGATTGACCTCGATGCGGAGGTGGCCCTCGATGCGGCAGATCGGGTCGACGACGACCCGCGTGCCGCTGTTGTCGAGCTCAAAGCCCTGTGTGACGTAGGCGGCCATGATCAGGCTCCTCCCTTCTCAGTGGTCCGGGCGCCACGCGTGTCGCGCGCCCTCTTGATCGCCGTGGCGGCGGCGTGGGCCGCGATCGCGGCGCCGGTGACGGCTGCCAGCGTGCCGCCGACGCGGTCCGCGGTGCTCTCGATCTGCGGCTGGATGTCGGTGACCCGGTCGTAGAACGAGCCCTTGTCCCAGAACGCGTCCTCGGAGCAGCCGATGCAGCCGTGACCCGAGCCGATCGGGAAGGACACGGCCTCGTTCCAGCGGGTGGTCGAGCAGGCGTTGTACGTCGTCGGGCCCTTGCAGCCGACCTTGTACAGGCAGTAGCCCTTGCGCGCGCCCTCGTCGTCGAACTTCTCGACGAACTGGCCGGCGTCGAAGTGCGGACGCCGGTAGCACTTGTCGTGGATGCGCTGGCTGTAGAACATCTTCGGCCGGCCCTGGCGGTCGAGTTCCGGCACGCCGAAGGTCAGCAGGTAGGTCACGATGCCGGTCATCACTTCCGGGATCGGCGGGCAGCCCGGGACCTTGATCACCGGCTTG
>JAGTSG010000070.1 GCA_018261655.1 Pseudomonadota bacterium
GGCCGCATGCCGGGACACATGAACGTGCTGCTCGCCGAGGCGAAGGTGCCCTACGACATCGTGTTCGAGATGGACGAGCTCAACGAGGACTTCCCCGACACCGACGTGTCGATGGTGATCGGCGCCAACGACATCGTGAACCCGGCGGCCGAGGACGACCCGACCAGTCCGATCGCGGGCATGCCGGTGCTGCAGGTGTGGAAGGCGAAGACCTCGATCGTGATGAAGCGCTCGATGGCCTCCGGCTACGCCGGCGTCGACAATCCGCTGTTCTACAAGGAGAACAACCGGATGCTGTTCGGCGACGCGAAGAAGATGCTCGACGAAGTGCTGGCCGCACTGAAGGGCTGACCGCGCAGGAGGTACTCAGGTACGGACCTGACCCCGGAGGGGGCTCGGGTCCGTACCGGGTACCTGTTCGCTACTTCGGCTGGATCGGCGAAGCGTCCTTCAGCGCCCCGAGACCGTCGACCAGGATCGACGACCACGTCTTGAAGACGCGCTCGAACTCGGCCCGGTTCGTCACGCTGGTGGTCCACGTCATCCTGCCCGTCTCGCCGGTGCGCCGGCGATCCACCGCGCGACCCAGGAGCTGCTGCGTCCCGGAGTCGCGCAGTTCCAGGCCGAGGGTCGCCTCTCCGGCCTCGACCGTGTACGTGTAACTGCGCCCCGGTGAGGACATGCCGGTGTCGGGGGCGTTGATGTACACGTTGACCAGCACCGGCGTGATGCGCAGCACGTCCGGCCCTGGTGCCGCCACGATCGCATAGCCCGCCTTGCCGAGGTCCTTTGCGAAGATCTCGCCGAGGCCGTCCGACATTGCCTTCCTGATCTCGGCCGCGTGTTCGTCCGTGACCCTGGCGCCCGCGGACTTGCTGCGATTGACCTCGCGCTGCCAGTTCTTGGCGAAGGCGACCTCCGCCGGGTCGAGCATCACCTTGCTGTACTCGCGGAAATCCGCGCCGGGCAACAGGTAGGCCTCATCCATCTTCTTCGACTTGACCTTCTGCAGGCCGTCCCAGGTCGCTGCGTCGTCCGCAGCCTGCACCGCGAGCGGCCCGACGGCGACCGCCAGCACGGCGGCCAGGGTGATGGCCGAGAGGATCTTGTTCAACATCGAGGTTCTCCCCGGATTGCGAAAGGAACGCTGCGCGGGACGGCGCCCCGCGCAGTTGGATTGTGCATGTTCCTGTGACCCGCCTGGATGCCCGCGGGTTCCGGCCAGCGCCTCGGCCGGAAACCGTCAGTGGCGGCCGCCGCCTCCCGTGTTGCCTCCGGGCGGCTGGCGCGGCGGCGGCATCCGCTGCCGCATCTGGTCGCGCTGCTCGGGGGTCATGTCGCGCCAGCGGTCACGCATCTCCTTGCGCTCCTCCGGTGTCATCGACTGCCAGCGCTCCCGCAACTCCTGCTGGCGCTCCGGGGGCAGGGACTGGAAGCGGCGGTAGGCGCCCCGCAGCTGCTCGCGCTGCTCCGGCGTCAACTCGCGCAGTTGCTGCCAGCGCTGCCTGACGCGGTTCTTTTCCTCGGGCGGCATCGACTGCCACTTCTGCCAGCGTTCGCGCGCCTGCGCCTGCTGTTCGGGCGTCATGGAGAGCCAGCGTTCGGAGCCCTGCTTCATCGCCTGCTGGCGCCCGGGCGGCATCTGTTCCCATCCGTCGCGGAACCGCTCCAGCACCTGCTGCTGTTGCTGCGACAACGAGTCCCAGGCGACGCCGGGCTGGCCGCCCTGCGCCAGCGCGGGCGCAGCCACGGCGATCGTCAACCAGGCCGCCGCGACGGCGGCGAGTCTAATTCGTGTCCTTGTCATCGTCTTTCACCTTGCTGCGCGCCGCGGTGCGCTCGATCGCGCGATCGAGGTCACTTGTCATCAGCGCCTTGCCCAGTTCTTCGTCGATCGGCGGCTCCTCCGCGAGGAACTCGAGCAGCCCCGGATCCACCGGCATCGCGGCCGGCTTCAGGTCGGCCGGCTCGCCGGCCTGCAGCGCCGCCGGCGCCAGCGCCGCCAGGGCCCACGCCCAGGCATGTCGCCGTGGATCAGCCTTGCCCACTGCCCATGTCCGCAGTGGCGACCCACGCGTAGAACCCGACGTCCTCGTCCAGCAGGTCGAGGTCCTCGCCCATCGTCAGCATCTCGAAGTCGTCTGCCGGCACCGCGGCCAGCGCGGGTTCGGGCGCAACGCCCGGGCCCGGCTGCGTCCACACCATGACTGCCAGCACCGCCGCGCCCGCCAGCGCACCGGCCGGCACCCAGGATGCGAGACGAAACCGCGGCCGTTCCAGCTCCGCAAGGGCCGCGTGGCGGGCCTGCGTCAGGCGCGAGCGGGTCGCGCCATCGAGCCGTTCGACGCTCTCGTCGAACACGCTGCGCGCCACCGATTCGAGGTCCTTGTCACGATCGTTCACGTTCATCGCTCCCCGAGCAGTCCCTTCAGGGCATGGACCGCCCGGAAATAGTGTGTCTTGACGCTGCCCTCGGAGCAGCCCATCGCCACCGCCGTTTCCGCCACGTCGAGCCCCTCGAGAGCTCGCAGCATGAACGCCTCGCGCTGTCGGTCCGGCAACGCCGCCAGGCCGGATTCCAGCACGGCCACGGCCTCGGCATGCTCCAGCAACTCGAGCGGGCTGCCGCCCGGGTCCGGCGCCGCCGCCAGCGGGTCGACGGCGTCATCCCCGGCCGGGGCCTGGCCCGGCAACCAGGCCATCACCCGCGAGCGCACGCGGCGGCGCCTCATAAAGTCCCGGATGCCGTTGTTGAGGATCCGGTAGAACAGCGGCCGCCACTCGTCCACCGGCCGCGCGCCGTAGTGGCGCGCCAGGCGGATCATCGCGTCCTGCACGATGTCCAGGGCGTCGTCGTCGTCCCGCACCGCCATCCGGGCGATGCGAAAGGCGCGGCGCTCGATGCCGGCCAGAAACCGCTCCAGCGCCTGTGCCTGATCCAACCGACGGGCTCCCGTTGCCGCGCCCCGCCCCCCTGCCGCCGGCACGGGGAGGGCGAGATCAAGACTAGCAGAGGCGGTGATTTCCAATGGAGGCTCCGAACCGCCCGCGCACGCAGGCCCGACACCAGTTATAACGGCTACCGGTAGCCGGGGTTGACCCGGCACCACCCCCGTTTCCTTGCCCAGCCAGGCCCCGGACCTGTTGCCCCGACGCCCGTGAAAGACGCCGACAACCCCCTGATCCTGCAGGTCGCGCTGGCCTCGCGGCTGCGGCAGACCTTCGACTACCTCGCCCCGGCCCAGGGCGGGCCGGCGGCGCAGCCCGGCATGCGGGCCCTGGTGCCCCTCGGCCGGCGGCGGGTCGTCGGCTTTGTGATGGGGCTGGCCGCGGACAGCGCCCTGCCGGCCGCGCGACTCAAGCGGGCCGTCGAGCTGCTGGACCCGGACCCGCTCTGGGACGAGGCGACTTTCGGCCTGCTGGCCTGGGCCGCGCAGTACTACCACCACCCGCCGGGCGAAGTGCTGTCGGCCGCGGTCCCCGCGGCGATCCGCGAAGGCGCCCCGGCCTCGGCCGAGATCACGATGTGGCAGCTGTCGGCGGCCGGGATCGAGGGGCTGGCGGACCGGCCGCGGCTCGGGCAGCGCCAGCGCGAACTCGTCGAGCGGCTCCGGGCGGGGCCCGCGGCGGCGCCCGAACTGACGACACTGGGGCTCGGCGACGCCCTGCGGGGCCTGGCCCGTCGTGGATGGCTGGAGTCCTTCGGCGCCGCCGCGCCGCCCCCGCAGGCCGGGTCGGGAAGCCGGGCCGCGCCCGTGCCGACCGACGCGCAGCGGCAGGCCTGCGGTGCCATCGCGGAGTCGCTCGGCGGCTACGCCGCCTGGCTGCTGCACGGCGTGACCGGCAGCGGCAAGACCGAGGTCTACCTGAGCCTGATCGAGCGGGTCCTCGCCGCCGGTCGCAGCGCCCTGGTGATGGTCCCCGAGATCGCGCTGACGCCGCAGCTGGTCTCGCGCTTCCGCGACCGTCTGGCCGTGCCGGTGGTGACGCTGCACTCGTCCATGACCGATACGGAACGCCTGGCCGCCTGGCGCGCGGCGCGCGCCGGCACCGCGCCGGTGGTCATCGGAACCCGCTCCGCCGTGTTCACGCCCCTGGCGGACCCCGGCATCCTGATCGTGGACGAGGAGCACGACCCGTCCTACAAGCAGCAGGAGGGCTTCCGGTACTCCGCGCGGGACCTGGCGGTGGTGCGCGCGCAGCGCCACGGCATTCCGGTCGTGCTCGGTTCCGCCACGCCCTCGCTCGAGAGCCTTGCCAACGTGGCCGCCGGCCGCTACCGCCGGCTGGAGCTGCCGGAACGCACGGGGCGCGCGGGCAAGCCGCGCATCGGCGTGATCGACCTCCGGCACCATGCCGCGCGCGACGGCCTGGCCCAGCCCGTGCTGGCGGCCATCGAGCGCCACCTCGCCGCGCGCGGCCAGGTGCTCGTCTACCTCAACCGCCGCGGCTACGCGCCGACGCTCTACTGCACCGGCTGCGGCTGGATCGCGCCCTGCCCGTCCTGTGATGCGCGGCTCACCGTCCACATGCGCAACGCCCGGCTGGTGTGCCATCACTGCGGGACCGACGAGCCGATGCCCTTCGGCTGCCCGAAGTGCGGCAGCGAGGTGCGACCGGTCGGCCAGGGCACCGAGCGCGTGGAGCAGGCGCTGCTCGAGGTCTTCCCGGGGGTTGAGCTGGTGCGGGTGGACCGCGACGTCATCCGCCGGCGCGGCGACATCGAGCGGGCCCTCGAGAAGGTGGCGAGCGGCAAGGCCCGCATCCTGCTGGGCACGCAGATGCTGACCAAGGGACACGACTATCCCGACGTCACGCTGGTCGCCATCCTGAACGCCGACCAGGGACTGTTCGGCGCCGACTTCCGCGCCAGCGAACGGCTGGCGCAGCAGATCGTGCAGGTCTCCGGGCGCGCCGGCCGCGGCGAGCGTCCGGGCGAGGTGCTGATCCAGTCGGCGTTCCCCGAGAACCCGCTGCTCGTGAGCCTGGTGACCGAGGGCTACGACGGCTTCGCACGACGCGCCCTCGAGGAGCGCCAGGCCGCCGGCTGGCCACCCTACTCGAGGCTTGCCCTGCTGCGCGCGGACGGCCCGGACCGCGGCGAGGTGTTCGACTTCCTGCGCGCGGCCCGCGATCTCGCCGCAGACATCGCGCAGGGCGTCAGGGTCCTTGGGCCGGCCGCCGCGGCCATGGAGCGCCGCGCGGCCCGTTACCGGGCCCAGTTGCTGCTCGAGAGCGCATCGCGGGGACCGCTGCAGCGCCTGCTCGAGGCCTGGCTGCCCCGGATCGAGGCGACGAAGCCGTCGCGACGCATCCGCTGGTCGGTGGACGTGGACCCGATCGAGGTGGATTGATGCAAGAGGTACCCGGTAGCGGAATGCCGGTACCGGGTACCCACGAACGCCGCACCAGGCACCTTCCAGGTACCTGGCACGTCTTTACTTGCCCGTTTGTCCCTGCTGCCGATGCTGCCCGCCGCCGGCGCCCTGCTGCCTGGGCTGGCCGCCCGGCATCGCCTGGCCGCTCTGCATCCGCTCGTTGCGACGTGCCTGCATGGCCGTGCGCATCTCCTCGCGGGTCAGCTGGCCGTTGCCGTCGGCGTCGATCTCGCCGAAATGCTGCGCGGCCCGCGGCATGCCCGCCTGCGCCTCTTCCTGGCTGATCACGCCGTCGCCGTTCTTGTCGGCGCTGCGGTAACGCTCTTCCGCCTGTGCCCTGCGCTCCTCGCGGGTCGCCGATCGCACGGCGTGCATTTCCTCGCGCGTCAGCAGGCCGTCACCATTGGCGTCGAACTTCGTGAAGTTCTGCGCGAGCCCCGGCGCGCCGGCCTGGGCCTCGGCCAGGCTGATGGCCCCGTCGCCGTCGGTGTCGTGCGCCTTCCAGCGCTCCACGGCACCGGGAGGCGGTCCCAGGCCCTGCTCGGGGGTTCCCGGCGGCGGCCCGCGGTCTTCATCGGCAGCCATTGCCAGCGGGGCCATGACCAGGCAACCCAGCAGCAGGATCGTCTTGCGTGTGGACATCCGTCTCTCCTCTCGTGCATTGAACCGGTGCGTGCTCGTTCAACGCGCACCCCGCGGCGGGGTTGACCGGCCAGGCGGCGGCGCTTTCGGTTAGACTTGCGCGCCAACGTCGACCGGCCCGCTTCCGTGAAACACATCATCGAACAGCTGGCGGCCGCCGCGCTCGCGGCGCTGCCTGAAGACCTCCTTCCCGCCGATGCCCGCGACACCCGCCCCGGCGTGGAGCGCACGCGCGACCCCGCACACGGCGACTTCGCCTGCAACGTGGCGATGCAGCTCGCGCGGCCGGCGCGCCGGAACCCGCGCCAGCTGGCGCAGGCGATCGTCGCCGCCCTGCCGCCCAGCGAGCTGGTCACGAAGGTCGAGATCGCCGGGCCCGGCTTCATTAATTTCTTCCTCTCGCCCGTCGCCTACCAGGCCGAGATCGCGCGCGCGCTCGAGGCCGGTGACGGCTACGGCCGCGGCACGTCCGGCGCGGGACGCAGGGCGATCGTCGAGTTCGTCTCCGCGAACCCCACCGGCCCCCTGCACGTGGGCCACGGCCGCCATGCGGCCTTCGGCGCCACGCTGGCCAACCTGCTGGCGGCCACCGGCTGGGAGGTCCACCGCGAGTACTACGTCAACGACGCGGGCCGGCAGATGAACATCCTCGCGGCCAGCGTCTGGCTGCGATACCTGGAGCTGTCCGGCGAGTCGTTCGCGTTCCCGGCCAACGGCTACCGCGGCGACTACGTGGTGCCGATCGCGGAGAAGCTTCGCGCGGCCGAGGGGGACCGGCTCGTTCACCCGGCAGCCGAGGTGTTCGCGGCGCTGCCCCCGGACGAGCCGGCCGGCGGCGACAAGGACCGCTACATCGACGCCGTCGTGCACCGCATGCAGGCGCTGCTCGGCACGGCCGGTTTCCGCCGCGTCTTCGACCTCGGCCTCGACGACATCCTCGACGACATCCGCGACGACCTCGCCGGGTTCGGCGTCACCTACGACCGCTGGTACTCCGAGCGCAGCCTGTCGGAGGACGGCGCCATCGACCGCGCGCTGGCGCGACTGACCGAGCAGGAGCGTTGCTACCGCAAGGACGGCGCCCTGTGGTTCCGCGCGACGGAGTTCGGCGACGAGAAGGACCGCGTCGTGGTCCGCGAGAACGGCCAGAAGACCTACTTCGCCTCCGACATCGCCTACCACCTGGAGAAGCGCGAGCGCGGCTTCGACCTGCTGCTCGACGTGCTCGGCGCCGATCACCACGGCTACGTGGCGCGGGTGCGCGCCGGGCTGGTGGCGATGGGCGAGCCCGGCGACAGCCTCGAGGTGCGCCTGGTGCAGTTCGTCTCGCTGTTCCGCGGCGGCGAGAAGGTGCAGATGTCCACGCGCTCGGGCGAGTTCATCACGCTCCGGGAGCTGCGCCGCGAGGTCGGCGACGACGCGGCCCGGCTGTTCTACGTCATGCGCTCGAACGACCAGCACCTCGACTTCGACCTGGAACTGGCCAAGTCGCGCAGCAACGACAACCCCGTGTACTACATCCAGTACGCCCACGCGCGCGTGGCCAGCGTGTTCCGGCAGCTGGCCGACCGCGAGCTGGCGTTCGACCGCGCGGCGGGCGTGGCCGCGCTGGGCTCGCTGGACGATCCCAGCGAGCAGGCGCTGATGACCGCGATCACGCGCTGGCCGGAGATGGTCGAGCTCGCCGCCGCGCAGCGCGCCCCGCACATGGTCGTGCACTACCTGCGCGAGGTGGCCACCGCCTTCCACGCCTTCTACAACGCGCAGCAGTTCATCGTCGAGGACGCGGCGACGCGCAACGCCCGCCTCGTGCTCGCGCGCGCGGCGCAGCAGGTCGTCCGCAACGGCCTCGCCATCCTCGGCGTCTCGGCGCCGGAGACCATGTGATGTCCTCGCGGGACTACAAGCGAAGCCGGCGCGGCGGCGAATCGTTCTCCGGCTGGACCGGCCTCGCCATCGGCATGGTGGGCGGCCTTGCGATCGGTATCGCCATCTACCTGCTCGACCGCCCGGCCGACGAGCCCTCCGCGGAGCCGCCCGCGCCGGCCTCGACGCGCGAGACCGAGGCGCCGGCCCAGCCGGAGACGCGCTACGACTTCTACGAGATGCTGCCGAACTTCGAGGTCGTGGTGCCGGAGAAGGAAGCCGACGTGCGGCGCGACCAACCGACCACCGACGTCCGGAAAGAGGGCGCGTACGTGCTGCAGGTCGGCTCCTACAAGGACTTCAACGAGGCGGACCGCGTGCGTGCGCAGCTCGCGCTGCAGGGCATCGAGTCGAAGGTGCAGCGCGTCTCGGTGGACAACGACACCTGGCACCGCGTCCGCGTCGGGCCGATCACCGACCTCAAGGAACTCAACCGCGTCCGCGACCGGTTGCGCGAGGCGGAGATGGACGTGCTGGTGATCCGCGTCGGCGACTGAGCGCGTTGTGCTTGCGGAGCGTAGCGGAGCCGAGCGAGCGCAGCGGGGACCCGCCCGACAAGCGCCCGTACGCTGCGGCGACAGGGCCAATCGACTCGTACGTATATGCGGCGGCCATTGATCGACCGGATAATCTTCGGGCGTTCTGCTCCGATCAAGGCTTCATCGGCGGGCCGTTCACCCCTATGCCGCACATTGCTGCATGACGGCGTCGGCATTCATCCGGAATTGCAGGGCGAAAAGGAATTTCCAATGACCATCGGATACGCAGCAGGCGTCAGGGCTGCAACACTGGTTTTCATGATGGGCGCTGCTGCCGCACAGGCCCAGCCCGCGCCGAGCACGAAGATGACCACGGACATCCCGCCCGGGATTGCCGCTCCCGACAGGATGGAGACGCGGCTGGGCACGCTGGAATTCTTTGACGGCTTTCCGGACAAGGCCACGGTCGACAAGGTCTACGACAACCTCGACTTCCAGCGCGCGGTCCAGTCGTACCTGCTGGCACTGGCGCCGGTGAACATGGCCGGGCTGCGGGAGGGATTGCTGGGCGTCGGCCCTGCCAACGTCACGATCCCGACATTCGAAGCCAACATGAATGCCCGTTCGATCTTCCTGACGGCGAATGCCACCACGCCCTACACATGGATCTGGATCAACCTGCACGACGGTCCGCTGGTGGTCGAAGTGCCCCCCATGACGCTGGGCATGATCGATGACTTCTGGTTCAGGTACGTAACCGACATCGGCATCGTCGGCCCGGACAAGGGCCAGGGCGGCAAGTACCTGCTGCTGCCTCCGGGCTACGAGGGTGACGTGCCCGAGGGGCACATGGTCGTGCGGGTTCCGACGTTCGAGTCCATCCTCGTCTGGCGCAACATGCCGGTGAAGGGGGACATCAAGCCGGCGATCGAGCGCCTGCACAAGAACACGCGCATCTACCCCTTGTCGCACTCGGCCAATCCGCCGCCCAACACCTTCGTCAACGTGTCCAACCGGGATTTCTCCACGGTGGCACCAGGGGACTACCGGTTCTGGGAACTTCTCAACTACGTCGTCCAGAACGAACCCGTCGAGTCGCTCGATCCGGTCACTCTCGGTTTCTTTGCCTCGATCGGCATCGAGAAGGGCAAGCCCTTCGCGCCTGA
>JAGTSG010000006.1 GCA_018261655.1 Pseudomonadota bacterium
CCGCAGAGGTAGTACTCGCAGGACTCAGGCGCCGGATGGTTGCCCAGGTACCGGTCGTGCAGCACCTGGTGGATGAAGCCGGTCTCGCCCTTCCAGTCGTCCTCCGGCAGCGGCTCCGAGAGCGCGACGTGCCAGGTGAAGTTCGGGTACTTCTCCTGCAGCTTGTTGAAGTCATCCGCGTAGAACAGCTCGCGCAGGCTTCGCGCCCCGTACCAGAACGTGATCCTGCGCTGCGTGTGCTGCCGCTCGAGCTGGTCGAAGATGTGCGAGCGCATGGGCGCCATGCCCGCGCCGCCGCCGACGAAGACCATCTCCGCACCCGTCTCGCGTGCGAAGAACTCGCCGAAGGGCCCGGACACGACGGCGGTGTCGCCCGGCTTCAGCGAGAAGATCCACGACGACACCACGCCCGGCGGCACGTCGTCCGCCGCGCCCGGCGGCGGCGTCGCGATGCGCACGTTCAGCATCACGATGCCCTTCTCGAGCGGGTAGTTCGCCATCGAGTAGGCGCGCGACACCGGCGCGGCGCTCGTCGAACGGTAGCGCCACAGGTTGTAGCGGTCCCAGTCGGGACGGTACTGCGGCTCGACGTCGAAGTCGCTGAACCGGAGGTCGTGGGGCGGGGCCTCGATGACGATGTAGCCGCCGGCGCGGAAGTCGAGCTCCTCGCCCTCGGGCAGCTCCATCACCAGTTCCTTGATGAAGGTCGCGACGTTGTGGTTCGAGCGGACCCGGCAGGTCCAGCGCTTCACGCCGAAGATCTCGCGCGGCAGCTCGAGCCTCATCGGCTGCTTGACCACCGTCTGGCAGGCCAGGCGCACGCCCTGCGCAGCGTCGCGCCGCGAGATGTGGGTGCGCTCGGTCGGCAGGATCTCGCCGCCGCCCTCCAGCACGCGGACGCGGCACTGACCGCAGGTGCCGCCGCCGCCGCAGGCGGAGGAGACGAACAGCCCGGCCTCGCCGAGGGCGCCCATCAGCTTGCTGCCGACCGGCGACTCGATCTCGTGCCCGTCGTTGATGACGATCGTCACCTTGCCGGAGGCCACGAGCTTCGAGCGGGCCCCCAGGATCACGACGACGAGCAACAGCACGATACCGGTGAAGACGCCGACGCCGAGCAGGATCTGCAGCATGCCGGTTGTCATCGGGCCCGCCTACAGCTGGATTCCGGAGAAGGCGAGGAAGGCCATCGCGATCAGGCCGGCCGTGACGAAGGTGATGCCGAGGCCCTGCAGGCCGGCCGGCACGTCGCTGTACTTCAGCCGCTCGCGGACCGCTGCCAGGACCACGATGGCGAGCGCCCAGCCGAGCCCGCTGGCGACGCCGTAGACGATGCTCTCGCTGACGCTGTAGTCGCGCTCCACCATGAACAGCGAGCCCGCGAGGATGGCGCAGTTGACGGTGATCAGCGGCAGGAAGATGCCGAGCGCGTGGTAGAGCGCGGGCGCGTAGCGGTCGAGGAACATCTCGAGCACCTGCACGACGGCGGCGATGACGCCGATGTAGGTGATGAGCCCGAGGAAGCCGAGGTCGATCGCCGACAGGCCGGCCCAGGCCAGCGCGCCCGGCTTGAGCAGGCCGTGGTAGATCACCGCATTGAGCGGCACGGTCACGGCCTGCACCACGACGACGGCGACGCCGAGGCCGATGGCGGTCTCGACCTTGCGGGAGATCGCCAGGAACGTGCACATGCCGAGGAAGAACGACAGCGCCAGGTTCTCGATGAAGATGGCCTTGATCGCCAGGTTGACGTAGTGCTCCATCAGGAGGCCCCCGTCCGGTGCACGATGTGGATGCGGAACTCGTCCTTCTCCTGCTGTGCCGGCTTCCAGCTGCGCACGGCCCAGATGATGGCGGCGATCAGGAAGAAGGCGCTCGGCGCCAGGACCAGCAGGCCGTTGGGCTCGTACCAGCCGCCCGCCGACCTCAGCGGCAGGAGCGGGTAGCCGAGCAGGGCGCCGGTGCCGAACAGCTCGCGCACCACGGCAACGAGGATCAGGATGGCGCTGTAGCCGAGGCCGTGGCCGATGCCGTCCAGGAACGACAACCACGGCCCGTTCTTCATCGCGAAGGCCTCGGCGCGCCCGAGCACGATGCAGTTGGTGATGATCAGGCCGACGAACACCGACAGTTGCCGGCTGACCTCGGGCAGGTAGGCCCGCAGCAACTGGTCCACCACGATCACCAGCGAGGCGATGATCGTCATCTGCACGATGATGCGGACGTTCGCCGGCACGGCCTTGCGCACCATGCTGATGAACAGGCAGGAGAAGGCGGTCACCGCCGTCAGCGCCAGCGACATGATCAGCGACGGCAGCAGCCGGGAGGTGACCGCGAGCGCGGAACAGATGCCCAGCACCTGCAGGATGACCGGGTTGTTCTCGATGATCGGCTCGATCAGCGCCTTTCTGGCCTCAGGTTTCATCGGCTGCACCTCCCGACGCCGCGCGCAGCCGGGCGAGGTACGGGCCGAAGCCCTGTTCGCCCAGCCAGTAGTGCACCAGGTTCTCGACGCCGCGCGCGGTGAGCGTGGCGCCGGCGAGGCCGTCCACCTGGTGCTCGATGCCCTCGCCGCGCGGCTCGCCCTTGACGACCCGCAGCAATACGCTGCCGTCGGCCGCGAGCGCCTGCTTGCCCACCCACCTGGCCTGCCACGCCGGGTTGTCGATCTCGCTGCCTAGGCCCGGCGTCTCGCCATGCTGGTAGAACGTGATTCCCTTGACCGTCCGGCCGTCGCCCTCGAGGGCGAGGAACCCGTACATCGTCGACCACAGCCCGTAGCCGTGCACCGGCAGCACGACGGTCTCGACCCGTCCCTGCCGCTCGATCAGGTAGACCGGCATCGCATCCGGGCGGCGCCGCACCTTGGCGACGTCCGCCTCGTCCGGGACCGCCTGGCTCGAGCCCGGTGCGCGTGACTCAGCCGCCACGTCGAAGTCCACCGGGTCGCCGGCCTCGACGTAGTCGCCCGTGCGCAGGTCCACCATGCGGGGCGTCACCTGCGAGAACTGCCCGACCGGGTCCCGCGACGGGTCGAGCAGGCCGGCGGCCAGGAGGATCTGCCGCTGCCGGACCTTCAACGCGTTCTCGTGCTGGATCGGCGCGAGCACGACGGCCGCGGAGGAGACCAGCACCGAGCAGACGACGCAGACCGCGATCACGATCGCGAAGGCCCGCGCCGGACTGTCCGGGGCCAGCCGGCGCAGCGCCGCGAACGGGCCGGCCGCCTCGCGGGGCGTGGCTTCAGGCGGCATCGCGGCGGGCCCTCCTTCTGACGTTGGCCTGCACCACGCCGTAGTCGATCAGCGGCGCGAGCGCGTTGCCGAACAGGATGGCGAGCATCATGCCTTCCGGATAGGCGGGGTTGACCACGCGGATCAGGCTGACCATGAAGCCGATCAACAGCCCGTACAGCCACCGGCCGGTGTCGGTCATCGCCGCGCTCACCGGGTCGGTCGCCATGAACACCAGCCCGAAGGCATAGCCTCCCAGCACTGCGTGCCAGTACCACGGGACGTCGTAGAAGGGGTTGTCCGCCGACCCGACGGCGTTGAACAGCAGGGTGGTGAGGATCATGCCGAGCAGCACCGAGACCATGATCCGCCACGAGGCGACGCCGGTGTAGACGAGGAACAGGGCGCCGGCGAGGCAGGCGAGGGCGGAGGTCTCGCCGATCGAACCCGGCAGGTTGCCGATGAACGCGTCGGTCCAGCTGATGCCGGCAGCCTGGATCGCCTCGACGCCCCCCGTGGACGCGAGCGCCAGCGCCGTCGCCCCCGTGTAGCCGTCCACGGCCACCCACACGTCGCCCGACATCTCGCCGGGGTAGGCGAAGAACAGGAACGCGCGGCCGACCAGCGCCGGGTTCAGGAAGTTCTTGCCGGTGCCACCGAAGACCTCCTTGCCGATCACCACCCCGAAGGAGATGCCGAGCGCGACCTGCCACAGCGGGATCGCGGGCGGCAGCGTCAGCGCGAAGAGCATGGAGGTGACCAGGAAGCCCTCGTTGACCTCGTGGTTGCGCGTCGCGGCGAAGATCACTTCCCACAGGCCGCCCGCCGCCATGGTGACGATGTAGATTGGCAGGAAGTACAGCGCGCCGTGCAGCAGGCAGCCGCCGACGCTGCCGGGATCGACCCCGGCCCCCAGCGCCTGCAGCAGTTCCACCCGCCAGCCCTCGCCCGGCAGGCCCATCGCCTCGAGCGTCAGGCTGGCCTGGTGGCCGACGTTGTACATACCCATCAGCGCCGCCGGCAGCACGGCGATCACCACGAAGGTCATGACGCGCTTGATGTCGAGCGCGTCGCGGGCGTGCGGCGCTCCCGGGGCGACCACCGACGGCGTGTACAGGAAGGTGTCGACCATCTCGTACAGGGCACCGAACTTCTCGAACCGCCCGCCCCGGGTGAACATCGGCTCGAGCCGGTCCAGCATCTTGCGGATCGGTCGCATCAGCCTTCCTTGCGGATCTGGTCGAGCACGGAGCGCAGCACCGGCCCGAATTCGTGCTTGCTCGGGCAGACGAAACTGCACAGCGCCAGGTCTTCCTCGGCCAGCTCGAGCGCGCCCAGGGACACCGCCGCCTCGAGATCGCCGACGAGCAGGGCGCGGAGCAGGGGTGTCGGCAGGATGTCGAGTGGCATGACCCGCTCGTAGATGCCGATCGGGACCATCGCCCGGGGGCTGCCGTTCAGGTTGGTGCTGAAGCGGAACGGGATGCGCCGGCGCAGGGCGGACAGGAACGCGTTGCTGGCGGAGAACTTGCTGGTGCCCGGCACGATCCAGCCGAGGAACTCGCGGTCGCGGCCCTCGGGCAGCACGGTGACCTGGTTGTCGTAGCGGCCGAGCCATGCGCCCCAGTCCGTGACCGCGGCGCCGCCCAGGATCGAGCCGGAGATGATGCGCGACTCGCCCGCATGGAGGCTGCCGTCCAGCAGTTCCTCCAGCGACGCCCCGAGCCGCGTGCGCACCACGCGCGGATCCTGCAGCATCGGCCCGCCCAGGGACACGACCCGCCCGGTCGACAGGCGCCCGGTGGTGAACAGCCGGCCGATGGCGATCACGTCCTGGTAGCCGACATGCCACACGATCCGGTGCGGCCCCGCGGGGCACAGCATGTGGATGTGCGTGCCTGGAAGGCCGGCGGGATGCGGCCCTGCGAACTCGGCCTCGATGAGGCGGGGGGAATGTGGCGCCGGGACCCGGGCCCCGGGCGCGACGCAGAGGTAGACCATGCCGTCGGTGAGCCGCGCCACGACCCGCAGGCCGTCCACGAAGTCCTCGGCCGCCTCGTCGATGGTGCGCAGCGGATCCGGCGCCAGCGGGTTGGTGTCGATCGCCGTCACCGTGATCGCGAAGGGGACGGTTCCCGGCGTGGCGACGCCGTTGTACGGGCGGGCCCGGAGCGAGGTCCACAGGCCGGCGTCGCACAGCAGGCCGGTCACCGTCTCGCGGTCCAGGTCATCGAGTTCGCTGCGGCGGTACCAGGAGAATTCCTGCTGCGCGTCGCCCTCGATCCGGATCACCAGCGACTGGAGCACGCGGCGCTCGCCGCGATGGACGGCGGCCACGACGCCGGCCGCCGGGGCTGTGCAGGAGATCCTGGCGTCGGTGCGATCGCGCAGCACGGGCTGGCCGAGCACGACGCGGTCCCCGACGTCCACCAGCGGGCCGAGCCTGAGTCCCGGGTAGTCGCGGCCCAGCAGGCCGACATGGCGGACGGCCGGCGCCTCGCCGACCTCCCGGCGAGGCGCTCCTTCGACCGGCAGGTCCAGGCCTCGCCGGACCCTGATCTGCAATCGTGACGCCAAGTACTCGGTCCCCTTTGCGGGGTCTTACACCATGCCGGCCGCGGCATTGGCATCGGTAAAGCCCGAAACCGGCGCAGTGGTGCTTGGCAGCGACGCCGGGAGGTGCGGGCGGCCTGCCCGACAGGCCCGACGCTAGGGAACCGGCCTGGCGTCCTTCAGCGCCAGCCAGCCGCGCGCCACGCGATAGATGATCCACAGCCCGGCCAGGGCGATGCCCACGGGCAGTGTCAGGAAGCCGATGAGCACGATCATCAGGATGACCGAGAATACCCAGATGACGAGGCTCCACAGCGCGGCGGTCCAGAACGTGGTCCGCTGCCAGGTGAAATGGGAGTCGAGCCAGGTGCCGCGCGCCTCGTCGCGGCGCACGTAGTTCATGATCACCGCGATAAGTGACGGCACGCCGAAGATGAACTGCCCGACCACGGTCAGCGGGCTGGTGATGCCGATCAGCGCCGCGAGGGCGTGCAGCGCATACATGATGTGCACGTAGCTGACCAGCGAAGGGTCCACGGTCCGGTCCTGCATCTCACACCTCCCGTTCAAGGCCGGCACCGGCGCGCGCCGGCGCGTCAATCATGCCCCAGTTCCCGGGCCACGCGCAGGTAGGCCTCGCGGAAGGGGATGCCTTCCCTGACGACCAGCGCATAGGCGCGCTCCGCGGCGTGTATCGACGGGTCGAGCCGGATCTTCTCCGGCCGGAACGCGATCCCCTCGAGTGCCGCGGGCAAAATGTCCAGCGTCTGCAGGCACAGGTCGATGCCGCGGAACAGCGGCGCCTTGATGAGCTGCAGGTCGCGGTGGTAGCCCGACGGCAGCCGCGAACAGACCCCGAGCGTTTCGACCAGGCAGGCCAGCGCCGTCGCCGAGCGGCCGCGGACCAGCTCGAAGACGTCCGGGTTGCGCTTCTGCGGCATGATGGACGATCCGGTCGTGAACGCCGCGGGCAGGGTCACGTAGGCGAACTCCTGCGTGTAGAACAGCACGAGGTCCGCCGCCAGCCGGCCGAGATCCTGCATCAGCAGCGTGACCTCGAACAGCACGTGCGCCTCGGCCTTGCCGCGCGACAGCTGCACGGCCGTCACCGGTTCGTGCACCTCGGCGAACCCAAGCTTGGCGCGGGTCAGCTCGCGGTTGAGCGGCAGGCCCGGCGTGCCGTAGCCGGCGGCGGAGCCCAGCGGGCTCTTGCCGATGCGCCGGTGGGCGTGCCGCAGCCCTTCGGCATCGTCGTGGATCTCCGACGCGAAACCGCGCGCCCACAGCGCCACCGAGCTCGGCATCGCCTGCTGCAGGTGGGTATAGCCGGGCAGGGCGACGTCGCCCTGCCGGCGGGCGAGGGACTCGAGTGCCGCGACCACGCCCAGGGCGCCGTTGCGCAGTTGCTCGACCGCGTCGCGCAGGTACAGGCGCAGCGCGGTCAGGACCTGGTCGTTGCGCGAGCGGCCGAGGTGGATGCGCGCGCCCGTCGCGCCAAGGCGCTGGGTCAGCAGCGACTCGAGCGCGGTCTGGCCGTCCTCCTGCTCCAGGGTGATGCGCCAGTCGCCGCGGGCGTGGGAGGCCGCGATCTCCTCCAGCGCCTCCTTCAGCGCCTTGAGGTCGGCGTCGGCGAGCAGCCCCGCCGCGTGCAGGCCCTCGGCGTGGGCGATCGATCCCTGTACGTCGTAGGCGACCAGCCGGTCGTCGAGTGCATGGTCCTCGCCCGCCGTGTACTCCAGCACGCGCGCGTCGAGCGGGGCGCCCTTGTCCCAGAGGCGCGTCATGGCGCGGCCTGCGGCGCCTGCTCGGCCGGGGTGAGCGCGTCGATGTCCTCGACGATCAGCGTCCCGGTGCCCTCGTTGGTGAAGACTTCCGCCAGCAGGCTGTCCTTGACCTTGTAGGAGATCACGTGGACGCGGCGCACGCCGCCGCGGATGGCGCTCTCGATGGCGCCGGCCTTCGGCAGCATGCCGTCGGCGAAGCTGCCGGCAGACTGCAGCCGGGTGAGTCCCTCCAGGTCGGTATACGACACCAGGCTGCTCGGGTCCGCGAGGTCCTCGAGGATCCCCGGCGCCCCGGTGCACAGGATCAGCTTCTCCGCGCCGAGCGCGGCGCCGATGCGCGCCGCGATCGTGTCGGCGTTGATGTTGAGCACGCAGCCGGCCTCGTCCGCGGACAGCGGGCTGACCACCGGCATGAGCCCGGCGTCGAGCTGCTTGAGCAGCACCGAGACGTCGACGTCGACGACGTCGCCGACGAAGCCGTAGTCGACCGTCTCGCCGTCCACGTTCACCGGCGGCCGCCGCTGCGCGCGCACCAGCCCTGCATCCACGCCGGAGACGCCGACCGCGGCGATCCCGAGCTCGCGGCAGGTGGCGAGGATGCGGGTGTTGATCAGGCCGTTCAGCACCATGGTAGTGACGTCGATCGACTGCGCGTCGGTGACGCGCCGGCCCTTGACCATGCGCGGCTCGATGCCGAGCGCGCGCTGCATCTCGTCGAGCTGCGGCCCGCCGCCGTGCACCAGCACCACGCGGATGCCGAGATGGTGCAGGATGGCGATCTGCTCGATCAGCATCCGGGTGCCGGCCGCGTCGGCGAACACGGCGCCGCCGGCCTTCACGACGAACACCTTGCCCTTGTAGAGCCGCACGTAGGGCGCGGCGCCCTTCAGCGCGCGGACCGTGACGGAGGGATCGGTACGGTGGCTCACCATGTCTCTCATGCTCCTCGTGGCGAAGGGGCGGCGCTCAGCGCGCCAGCAGGCGGTGCAGCACGGCCATCTGCACGACCATGCGGTTGAAGGCCTCGTGCCGGACCACGCTGCGCGGTCCGTCGAGCACCTCGTCGGCGACGGCCACGTTGCGGCGCACCGGCAGGCAGTGCATGAACCGGCAGTCGTGGCCGGCGTGCCGGAACCAGTCCTCGCGGACCATCCAGTCCGCCAGCTCGCGGCGCAGCGCGCCGTCCGCCCCGGCATCGCCGTAGTGGGCCGGCGAGCCCCATTCCTTGGCATAGACGACCTGGGCGCCGGCCAGCGCGCCGGCCCGGTCGCTGGTCTCGGTCAGCGAGCCGCCCGAGGCCTCCGCCGCCGCGCGCGCCTTGTCCATGAGGCGCCGCGGCAGCGCGTAGCCTTCCGGGCGCAGCACGACGACGTCCATGCCGCGATGGGCCGCCATGTGCAGCGTCGCCGCCGGCACCGCGAGCGGCAGCGCGCGCGGATGGTTCACCCAGGACAGCACGAACCGGCCGCGGCGCGGCACGTCGAGGTCGTCCAGCGTCTTCCAGTCCGCCAGCGCCTGGCAGGGATGGTTCATCGCCGACTCGAGGTTGATGAGCGGCTTGTCGCACAGCGCCGCCATCGCCTTGAAGGACGACTCGTCGAGGTCGGCCTCGAGGTCGCGGCCGTCGGCGAAAGCGCGGATCCCCAGGGCATCGCAGTACGAGGCCAGGACCGGGATGCCCTCGCGGATGTGCTCCGCGGCGCCGCCGTCCATGGTCGCGCCGAGGCGGGTCTCGAGCTGCCAGGTGCCGCTGCCCGGCGTGATCACGAAGGACTGGCCGCCGAGCCGCGCCATGCCGGCCTGCATCGAGGAGAGCGTCCTCAGGGACGGGTTGAGGAACAACAGGCCGAGGATGCGGCCGGCCAGCGCGCGAGGCTCCGGACGGTCCTGCAGCCGCTGCGCCAGCGCGAGCAGGTCGACGACCTCCTCGCGCGACAGGTCGGCCAGGTCCATGAAGCGGTTCATCAGGCGAGCTCCGGGAGCGCGGCGGCGAGCAGCGCGACGTGCTCCTCGCCGAGCGTGAACGGCGGCAGCAGGCGGACGACCTTCGGGTCGCCGCTGGTGCCGGCCAGGATGCCGCGCTCGAGCAGCGCGGCCTGCACGTCCTTCGCCGGGGTGCGCGTCACGAGCCCGAGCAGGAATCCCTCGCCCTGCATCCCGACCACGGGGCCGGTGACGCAGGTCTCGCGGATCAGTGCCGACACGCGACGCACGTTGTCGAGCAGTCGCTCGTCGCGGATCGTGTCGATCACGGCTTCCACGACGGCGCAGGCCAGCGGGCCGCCGCCAAAGGTCGTGCCGAGCTCGCCGACGCGCAGGGCCGACGCGATGGCGGGCGACATCATCAGCGCGCCGACCGGGAAGCCGGCGCCGAGGGCCTTGGCGGTGGTGATCATGTCCGGGACGACGCCGTAGAGGTTGGCCGCGAACGGGTGGCCGGTCCGGCCGACGCCGCACTGCACCTCGTCGAACACCAGCAGCGCGCCGGTCTCGTCGCAGCGGGCGCGCAGCGCCGCAAGGTACTCGCGTCCCATGTCGAAGGCGCCACCGACGCCCTGGACGGGCTCCACGACGACGGCGGCCGTCTCTCCGGTGACGCCTGCGGCGAGCGCGGGGACGTCGCGGCGCGGCAGGAAGCAGACGTCGAAGGGCGTGCGCGGGAACCCGTACCACTTCTCCGAGCCCCAGGTCACCGCGGCCGCGGCCGCCGAGCGCCCGTGGAAGCTCCCCTCGAGGGCGACGATCCGGCTGCGGCCCGTGAGCCGGCAGGCGAGGCGCAATGCGTTCTCGTTCGCCTCGGCGCCGGAGTTCACGAAAAAGACCGTGTCGAGCGGCAGTCCCGCAAACTCCACCAGCTTGCGCGCGGCACGCGAGCGCACGTCCATCGGCACCGCGTTGCTCTGGAACAGCACCTCGCGCGCCTGGCGGTCGAGGGCGGCCAGCCAGCGCGGGTGGCCGTAACCGAGCGCGGCGACGGCGTGCCCGCCGTACAGGTCGAGCACCCTGCGGCCGTCGCGCGTGTGCAGCCACACCCCGCTGGCGCTGACGACCTCGATCGGGTACTGGGCAAAGACCCGGGCGAGGTGGTCGCGGGCCGGGGCGGCCGTGGCGGCGGGTGCGTGGGACGGGGTCATGCGACGGCTCCGTCCCTCAAGTCCAGCCCGGCGCCGGGGCGGTGAGCCCGGCGGTTTCCTCGAAGCCGAGGAGCCGGTTCATCCACTGCACGCCACCGCCGGCCGCGCCCTTGACCAGGTTGTCGATCACCGACATCACGGCGACCGTGCGGCCGTCGGCGACTGCGCTCAGGTGGGCGTAATTGCTCGTGACGACGTCCTTGACGCGGGGCGGCGCGTCGAGCACGCGCACGAAAGGCCTGCCGGCGTAGAACTGCCTGAGCGCATCGATCACGTCCGCGGTCTGCATCGGCCTGGCCAGCGTCGCCTGCACCGTGGCGTGGATGCCCCGCGCGAACGGGCCGGAGTGCGGCACGAAGGCGATGTCGGCCGCGACGCCGGTCGCGGCCTGTGCCAGGGCGGCGATCTCCGGCCCGTGGCGGTGCGCGAGGCCGTTGTACGAGTACAGGTCGGAGTGCCGCTGCGGGTGGTGCGTGCCCGGGCCGGGCTTGCGGCCCGCGCCGGTGCTGCCGGTCACGGCCGAGACGAACACGCGCGGCTCGATGAGCCCAAGCGCCAGCAGCGGCACCGTGGCGAGCAGCGTCGCGGTGCTGAAGCAGCCAGGGTGGGCGACGTGGGGCGTCTTCACCGCGGCGAGGTGCTCCGGCACCGCGCAGCTGAACTGCGGCTGGCGGGCCGGCGCGCCGTGTCCATGCCCGTAGACGGCGGCGTAGGCGCCGGGGTCCGCAAAGCGATAGTCGGCCGAGATGTCCACGACCGTCGGGTGGCTGCCTGCGGCCTCGGCGCGGGACAGCAGGGCGTCGATCAGCGCAGCCGACACGCCGTGGGGCGCCGCGGCGAGCACGGCCGAGCGGGGCAGCCGCGCGGCGAGGGCCGCGGCGTCGTCCTGCGGGCAGAAGGCCAGGTCGCCGAGCGCCGGCGCCAGGTGCGGGAACGCGCCCGCCACCGACTCACCGGGCTGGCTGTCGGAGGCCACGGCCGCGAGCTCGAGCCCGGGGTGACCCAGTACCAGCCGCGCGAGCTCGCCGGCGACGTAGCCGGTTCCACCCAGCACGATGACGGGGATCCGCTGGCTCATTCCTGGCTCGCCGGAGCGCGGGCGACGCCGTCGAGGCCGGCCGCGGAAATGATGTGATCGCCGAGCGCCGGGCCGGAAGTCATCGCGTTGAAGGCCGCGACGCCCATCTGGTCGCGGATGATGTCCACGCCCACCGCGTTGTCGGTCGCGGGGCCGGTGACGGCACAGGGCTCGATGCCGAAGCGCTCGCGCAGCAGCTTGACGCCGCCCCAGGCCGCCACCGGATCGTTGGCGGAGAGCACGACCGCGGTGATCGACTCGCGGATGTCGTCGGCCTCGAGGATGGCCTCCACGCCGTAGGCCCCGAGGAGGCCGTCGCCGAGCTCGAACACGATGGCGTCGGGCGTGCCCGACGCCATCTCGTTGAGCATGGTGCGGGTCAGCGCCGGACCGCACTTCGCCGTGGTGGTGACGATGCCGAGGTCGGTGAAGATCATCGAGCGCCGCGCGCCCGAGTCCTCCATGGCGAGGATGTCGCGCCGGAGCGAGACGCCGGTGGCCTTGAACGCGTCGATGGTCAGCCCGCGGTGGCGCATGCGGGCGACGATCGCGCAGGCCGCGGCGGTCTTGCCGGCCTCCATGCAGCTCCCGGCCAGCGCCACGACCGGGATTCCGTGCGTGTCGAGCGCCACCGACTGCTCGAGCTTGCGCGACCCGACCCGGGCCGGCACGCCGATGCGCTCGCCGAGGAACGGGAACTGCAGCACCACGCCCAGCACGCGGCAATCGAAGGGCCGGCCCCTTTCCGGGTTGATCGAGTCGCAGAGTCCGAGGACGCCGCCGATGTTCAGCATCTGGATCACGTCGCCGGGACTGACCGACTCCGGCAGGTGGCCGGAATAGCCGAACAACGCCTTGCGGTGTCCCAGGGCGCCGACCACCACGTCGCCGCGCGAGACCTTGGCCATGCGGCCGCTGGTCAGCTCGAGGGTGTTGTAGCTGCCCTTGTTGTTCAGGATCTCGACCGCCAGCACGATGCCTTCCTCGGCCGGGATCTCGGTGGAGACGCGCAGCTCGTGCGACAGGCCGCAGGCCTGGGCCACCGAGGCGATCTTGTCGACGATGATCGTCTTCATCATGGCTTGCCAGCTCCGGCGCGCGCCCAGAACATGCACGGCAGCGCGACCATCTTCGAGAAACCGAGCGCGTCCTGGGGCGTCCACTCGCCGGTGGACTCGCCATAGACGCCCTTCGAGGCCTTCATCAGCGAGTACGGCGAGTCCACGCCCTCGACGAAGACGCTGCCGGGGCGCAGCAGCACGCTGGCGGTGCCGGTGACGCGCTGCTGCGACGACAGCAGCAGGGCCTCGATGTCGCGGCAGACCGGGTCGAGGTTCTGTCCCTCGTGCAGAAGGTCGCCGTACGGGACCGCGAGCGAGTCCTTGATGCGCTGCTGGCGCGCGGTGAGCGTGAGCTTCTCGAGCTCGCGGTGCGCGTTGAGCAGCACGTCGGCGGCCGGTGCCTCGAAGGCGACGCGGCCCTTGGTGCCGATGATGGTGTCGCCGAGGTGGATGCCGCGGCCGATGCCGAACGGCGCGGCGAGCGCCTCGAGCCTCTCGATCACGGCGACCGGATCGAGCGCCGCGCCGTCCACCGAGCAGGGGATGCCGCGCTCGAAGCCGACGACGTGCCGCTCCGCCGGCCGCGGGTGTTCCATCGCGCCCTTCGACAGCACCCAGGCCTGCTCCGGGATCGAGCCGGACGAGGTCAGCGTCTCGGTGCCGCCGATGGTGACGCCCCACAGGCCGCGATTGACGGAGTAGGCCGCGCCGAACGGCGGCACGGGCAGGCCGCGGTCCTGCAGGAACTTCAGCTGCTCGGGACGCTTGAACGCCCGGTCGCGCACCGGCGCGAGCTGCTCGAGGCCCGGCGCCAGCGTGCGCAGCGCCACCTCGAACCGCACCTGGTCGTTGCCCGCGGCGGTGCACCCGTGGGCCACCGTGCCGGTGCCGAGGCGGGCGGCCTGCTGGGCCAGGACCTGCACCTGGATTGCGCGCTCGGCGCCCACGCACAACGGGTAGAGCTGGCCGCGGCGCACGTTGCCCATGATCAGGAAGCGGAGCACCTGGTCGAAGTAGGTCGCGCGCGCATCGACGAGGTGGTGGGCGACCGCGCCGAGCTCGCGCGAGCGCTGCTCGAGCACCTTCGCCGCCGCGGCATCGATGCCGCCGGTGTCGACGGTGAGGGTGATCACCGGCCGGTGGTATTCCTCCCTGAGCCACGGCACCAGGAAGGAGGTGTCGAGGCCGCCGGAAAACGCGAGCAGGATGGGCGAGTCCGCCCCCGGGGTCTTGGTGGTCATGTGGTCTCTCAGACTCGGAAGGTGTCGTGCAGGCGCGAGAGCAGCCTGCGCTGTGCGGGCGCGCCCTCGGTGGCGACGAAGATCGTGTCGTCGCCGGAGATCGTGCCGACGATTTCCGGCCACTGCGCGCGGTCCAGCACGATGGCCACGCTCTGCGCCGCGCCGGCCGCAGTGCGGATCACGGTTAGGGAGGGACCCGCCGGGCGTACCTGCCTGACGAAGCCGGCCACCGCGTCGAAGGCCTCGCGCGCCGGGGGCGCCTCGTCGGACAGCACGTAACGGTCGCCCTGCTTGGCGACGCCGAGCTCGCGCAGGTCGCGGCTGATGCTCGACTGGGTCGCGCGGTGCCCGGCGCGCGACAGCAGGCGCACGAGGTCGGCCTGCCGGCCGACGGCCGACTGGCTGATGATCTGCCTCAGGGCCTCACGGCGCGCCGCCGTGAGGGTGTGCTCGTTGCTGCTGGCCATGGGCCTGTCCGCATAAAGATGCAACATCATTGCATAAATATGCAGCCTGGGTCAAACCCCGGGCGCGGCACGCCCGGCGGGCCGTTCAGCGATCGATCGTGTACTCGATGTCCGCGCTCGATTCCTGGCCGGACTCGACGCTGATGACCCACTGGTCGCCGATCGTGTAGCGCAGCTTGAAGGTGTTGATGGCATCCGTCAGCGAGACGCCATAGCTGACGTAGAGGCGAGGCGAGAGGTACTTGCCGATCACCAGCGACTGCTCGTCGGCTTCCTCGCTCTCCAGGCTGACCTCGTCGATGCCGACGAAGCGCCCGAGCTGGCCGGCCAGCAGCGCGCCGCCCTCGGAGACCATGCCACTTCGGGACCCGCCCAGCATGCTGCGGCCGCTGCTGTCGAGGCTGTCGAGGCGGCGCCCGACGAGCAGCAGCGAGGCGATCTGCGACTGCGGCATGGAGGGCACCGAGAACAAGCTCAGTTCCGGACGACGCAGCCGCCCGCGCGCGATCACGCCCACCTCGTAACCGGGGACCTTCTTGCTGGCACGCAGGTCCACGCCGGGGTCGGCGATCGGGCCGCCAGCGAAGAGCAGGCGGCCGCGCTCGACCTCCAGCTCCTTGCTGTAGGCCTCGTACTTGCCGTCCTCGATCTCGAGTTCGCCCGACGCCGTCGCCACCTCGTCCGGCCGCGTCTGTGTCAGCACGCTGCCTTCGAGCCTGCCCCTCAGTCCGAAGATGTCGACGCGCACGTCCTGGCCGAGGGTCATGCGCACGTCGGTCCGGACCCGGTAGCCGCCGGTGCCCTCATCATCCTCCACGTCAGGTCCGACGAGCCGCGCGTCGGTCGATGGCAGCACGGCGCCGACGAGCTGCCGCGGCTCGATCCGTGCCGTGGGGATGGTCACGCTGCCCTTCACGACGATGTCCCGGCCGTCGATCCTGAACGTGAGGTCGGGCGACGCCTCGACCCGGGCCTCGGGGACGTCGGCCACCAGCAGTCGTTCGCCTTGCAGGCGCAGCTCGCCGCGCGGCACCCGGTCCGTCCACTCGAGCGAGCCGGCGGCCTTGAAGGAGCCTTCACCGGCCGCGCCGCTCGCCTCGAGCGTCAACCCGCTCTCCACCAGCCCGATGCGGGCCTCGATGCCGCGCAGCTGCAGGTTGGTGCGATACAGGTCGAATTCCCCCCGTTCGAGTTCGATCGTGCCGGCGGCGACGATGGCGCCGGGCGTGCCGCCGAGCGACAGGTTCGCCCGGAACTCGCCGGAGGCGCTGTCGATCTCCGGGACGAGCAACGGCAGCAGCCCCAGGCGGCTGGTCGTCAGCTCGATCCCGCCACTGAGCGGTGAGTCCCTCAGCGCCAGGCCCGCCTGGCGATCGATGATGGCTTCCGCGCGCAGCTGCAGCGCATCGGAATCCTCGGTCGTCACCTGCAGCGTATGCCGTTCGGGCACGCTCTCCAGCCGCAACAGCGTCGTGCCGAGGTCGAGGCTCTCCATGCGGCCACTCGCCGTGACGTACTCGAGTGACGCCTCGCCGAGCGTGCCGCTGGCATTCGCCGTCCACGGCTCGCCGGGCGGTCCCTTCGCCTGCAGCTCGAAGTCCAGCCGGCCCCGGTAGCCCGGCCGCCGTGGCAGGTCCACGCGCAGCGCCTCGACCGGGAAGGCCGCGGCGCTGATCGAGGTCGACCAGCCATCGGCCGCACTCCAGTCGGCGGCAACGCAGAGCCGCCTGGGTGTGTACACGAAGCAGGTCTCGTCCAGCCTGGCTGCTCCGTCGTGGACCACCAGCTTCAGCGGCGCCTCCAGCTGGTAGGGATTCAGCCGCGGCGAGTCGGACTCGATGCGCTCACCGGTGAGTTCGTAGGCGCCCTGCGCGTAGCGGCCGGTGCCGACCAGGCTCACCGCCCGTTCGCCCACGCCGACCTGCAGGTCGAGGCCATGCTCGTGCGCGAAGCCGTCCAGCGACAGGCGCAGGGCATCGACCTGCTGGCCACCGATCTCGAGGCCCGCTCCGCGCAGGCGCACCCAGGAGGACCTGTGATCGCTGAGGTCGATGTCCGCATCGGCGGACAGCACCGCGGCGCGCTGCCCGTTGAACTGCAGATCGCGGCCGCGCACGGACAGGTCCGCCCGCAGGTTCGGGCGGTTTCCCGGCGGCGCGCCCGCCGAGCGGATCTCGGCCTCGGCATCGAGGCTGCCGCTGGCCTCGGGCAGGAGGCCTCCGAGATCGGGCACGTCGAGGTGGGCACTCAGTGCCGTATCGGGACCGTAACGTCCGTCGATGACCAGCCGCGCCGGGCCCAGGCGGAAGTCGAACTCGCGGAATTCGTAATGCCCCGCCTGGGCGATGACGAAGGCGGCGCCCGTGAGTTCGCGGCCGCGAAACTGGCCGCGGACCGGCCCGAGGCGGGCCGCCCAGTCCGCGCCCTGGCCCAGGCCCGTGCCGGAGCCCTCGAGCTCGAACGCCAGGTCACTGTCGAGGCCTTCCCTGAACTCGGCGAGGTCGAGCTGCTCGACCGAGGTCTCGATGCTCCAGGGTCGTGTCGCACCGAAACCGACATGTCCGCGCGCCCGTGCGCGACCTGCGGCGCCGGCCAGCACCGCGTCCTGCACGGTGATGCCGGCTGCATCGAGTTCGCCGGTCGCGCTGACCGACGTCTCCGGCACGCCGGGGGCCGACACGTCGGCGTCCGTGGTGTACGCGAAGCGTTGCCAGCCGCTCATCTCGATCCAGCCGCGCGGGCTCGTCACGGTCGGCGCGCCCGTGACCGGCCATGCGAGGCCCGTCCACTCGGAGCGGAACTCGAGTCCTGGCTCGGCGCCGAAGTCGAGCTGTCCCACGGCCGAGACGGTCGTCCTGCCGTCCGGTGTCGCGAGACGCAGCGACTCCGCCTTCAGCGACGCGCCCTCCCGCGCGAGCCGGGCCTCGACGTCGAGTCCGCCATCCGGCAGGCCCGTGCCCGACACGCGGCCCTCGAACCCGAAGGACTGCAGTGACCCCCGGCCGACGAGGGCGACCCCCAGCGGGCCGACCGGCGGGTCTGCCATCCAGGGAGCGAGGTCGAGTGCGGTGGATTCGAGCCGGCCCTCCCAGCGCAGGGCGGTATCGAGGTCGACCAGCGTCACGGTCGCGGTTGCGACCACGGGCGCACGCAGCTCGGCGGCGACGTCGAGCGTGCCGAGGTCGCCGCGGGCGCGCAGCGCGCCCGCCAGCGCCGGCTCCCCGGGGGCGGTCCACGCGAGGTCCCCGCGAAGCCGCAGCGGCCGGCCGGCCACCAGCCCGACGTTGCCGGAGGCGGTCCAGGCGCCGGCGTTGGCAGCCACCTGGTCGAGTTCGATACGTGCGTGCGTGACCTGGCCCGACGCCCTGACGTCGCGATAGCTCAGGAGCGTCGCGTTCGGCAGCGCGATCTCGAGGCTCCCGAGCGCCAGCTCGCCGACGTGAAGGGCCAGCCATCGCGGCATGAAGCGCGGCGTCGCATCGTCCGGCGGCGCCGTGCGCGGGCCGATCGCCACGCGGACCGCGCCGCCGCGCAGCGCGTCGAGGTCGAGGCGTCCGAACGCGAGCGGGACCACGTCCCAGTCGACGTCGAGGTCTTGTGCGCTCACCGAGACCCGGCCCGCGCGCAGTGCGAGCGAGTCGACGTGCAGCGGCCCTGCGAGGCGGCCGCGTTCGCCCTCGACGTCGAGCCCGATCGCGTCGATCGACTCGAGCACGGCGACGGCGCGGCGGAGCCCGTTCTCGGTGAGCACGAGCCAGGCGCCGGTCGCCAGGACACCCGTGACGAGGAGCCCGGCGAGGGCGGCGACGGCCAGCAGCAGCTTGCGCCGGGTGGTCACAGGATGGGCGTGAAGTTCATGTGGAGCCGCGGGTCGCGGCCCGTCTCGGAGATGGACTGGGCGAGGTCGATCCCGACCAGCAGGAACGGCAGCCGGTAGCGGATGCCCACGCCGACCGAGTACTCGAGCGGGTCGCCGAAACGGTCGAAGGCGTTGCCGGCATCCACGAACGCCGCGGCGACGAGGTTCTTCGGCAGGTCGTACTCGAACTCGACGCTGCCGACCAGCTTGTGGCGTCCGCCGATCCGGTTGCCTTCCTCGTCGGTCGGCGACAACTCCTCGTAGCCGTAGCCGCGGACGCTGCGGTCACCGCCGGCAAAGAAGCGGTAGTTGGCAGGCAATTCCTCGAAGTCTCCCACGGCGCTGGTGCCGACCTCGCCGCGCAGGATCATGTGCCAGGGTCCGCCCAGGTCGAAGCGGCGCTCGTCGCGTACCAGCAGCCTCGCGAAATTCGAGTCCGAGCCGAGCGAGCTCGCCGAGCCGAGCAGTTCCGCGTAGAGGCCACGGCCGGCCGCGTCGAGGTTGACGAAACCGGGCGGCAGCAGCGCATAGGAAATGCCGGGCACCACGAGGAACGTGCGCTCGTCGTTGATGGGTTCGTCCGGGTCCGTGCCCTCGCCCGGCAGGGTGTCGCGGGTGTAGTCGGCATTCACGAACAGCACGCGCTGCCAGCGGCCCCGCACCTGGGTCAGGTTGGGCCGGAAGGAACTGCCCTGCGTGGTGATGTCGCCGTTCTCGACCTCGCCCGCGAGCACGCGAAACGAGAGTTTCTCGAGCGCCGGGTCCTTCCAGGGGATCGTGTAGCTCAGGTCGATGGTCTGTTCGATCTTGGACAGCGTCCCTTCGGCCGCGAGCCGGTGTCCGCGCCGGTTGACCTGCCGGTTGGTCCAGCCGAGCAGCAGGCGAAATTCCGTGTCGGTCGCATAACCCGCGCCGATCTTGTACCGGTGCCGGTCGTTCTTCTGCGAACTGATCCGCACCGGGACCGTGCGGCTCTCGCGGTCCCTCTCGTCGGGAAGCACCTCGACGACGGAGAAATAGTCCGAGTCGTCGAGTGCGAACTGCGTGCGCAGCAGCAGGTTCGCGTCGTACCAGTCGCCCTCGCGGTAGCGGAGGTAACGCCGCACGAATTCGGGATCCAGGAAGTCCTGCTCGATCGTCGTCGCGCCGAAGCGGTACCGCTCGCCCGTGTCGAGGATCAGGTGGGCCGCAGCGGAATGGTTGGCGACGTCGATCAGGAGTTCGGCGCGCTGCCAGCGCGAATCGAGGTAGCCGCGGCTGGCCGCGACGCGCTGCAGTTCGCCCTTAACGCGATCGTAGTCCGCGTGGCTGAGCGGCTTGCCGACCGGAAGCTTCGACGCGTCCAGGACTTCGGTGAGGAACGCCTCGTCGCGACCCGGACCGACGATCGAGACCTCGGCCGCCGTGAGCAGGACCGGATCCCCCGGGACGATGGCGACGACTGCCTTCCACCCGGTCTCCCGCGGCGTGACCGTGACCACCACCTCAGGCTCGTAGTAGCCGAAGGGCTTCAGGGCGTCGGCCGCTTCCTGGCGGGCGCGCAGCGCCAGGCGATCGACGCGATCCTGGTCGAGGTCGGGCGACTGCGCATAGCGCTGCAGGCTCAGGAAGGCGGCGACATTGTCGCGGACCCGGCCGTCCACCCCGGCGATCCGGACTTCGATCGCAGGTGCCGTGGCGGCGGCTCCGGCGGCCTCGGCCGCCAGCCAGGACACGGCGAGCAGGGTGTGGAGCAATTGGCGACGCATCGTGGTTCCGGGGCGCAGCCGGCGCCCCCCGCGGATTCTAGCCGCCCAGGTAGCCGGGCCGACTCGTGTGAAATGCGATCACGGTGCGCCCGGTGGTTTCCCCTGAAGGCGAATAGCGCCGTTCCTCCACCCGGATCCCGCCGTCGCGCCCGGCCAGCACCAGGGTCGTGCAGCGCGTGCCGTAATCCGGGCTGACGATGAAAGGCGCCGAGAGCAGGCGTTCCCACTCCAGCCCGATGCCGGTATCGGGCAGTTCCGCATCCGGCGCAGGCTGGCGGTCGTCGATGGCGGCAAACAGCGATTCGGGCACGACCCGGCCTCCGGCCAGGACGTCGGCGACGCGCTGGCGGGCGAGCTCGACCTTGGGCCACGGGCTGTCGAGCCGCGCGTTGCTCAGCCCGTAGAGGCCGGCGGCCAGCGTTTCAGCCTCGGCCACCGGCCGGTTGGTGACGTAGCTGAGGCAGGAGCCGTCGAAGGTCAGCAGGTTGAAACCCGAGTAGGCGGCCGAGCCGGCCGTCAGGGTCGCCGCGTGGTCGGGTGCAGGGGTGCCCGCGGACAGGAAGCCGGGGACCAGCGCGCCCCGCGACGGTGCGCCGGCCACCAGTGCATCCGCCCCCCTGACATTGGTCACGACGCCGACCCGCCCGTCGCGACCGATCCCGAGCCACGTGCCACCGGCCGCGAGGTCGCGGCCCGCAAGGATGTCGGGTTCGTCGGCCCACCACCCAAGCGGGGCGGCCGGCCGCGCATGGAACTCGTCGCGGTGGCCGACCATCACCAGCCGGTAGTCCGGATGCGCGTCGAGGGCGACGACCAGCAGGCACATCAGGCGACGGCCCGTCGGCGACGCCGTACCAGCAGGACGGCAAGGGTGATGAGTGCCACGAGCGCCAGCACCGGCGCAAGCAGTGCGACGAGGGCAAGCGCCGCCGACCCGGCCAGTTCGCCGGTCGAGACGACCGGGTTGGCGAGGCCGCCGGTTGCCGCGGCGGACTTGGCGCGCGTCAACGAGGTGAGGGAGTAGGCCGTCGCGGTGGCGCCACCGCCGGCCACGATGGCGGCCAGCCAGCGGAACCAGGCGGGCAGCTCCGCCATCACGCTCGCCGCGACCAGCACGCCGGCGGCCAGCGCCAGGGGCGCAGCGACGACGTCGAGCACGTGGTCAACGCCAGGAATGTAGTAACCGCCGATCTCGAGGACGGTGGCGACGCCCAGCGCCACCAGCGTCACGGGCTGTCCCAGCCAGTCGAAGCCTGCCGCTGGCTCCAGGAGCCCGAAGTGGAAGGCGAGCCCGGCGGCCAGCAGCGGTACGAAGATGCGGAATCCCGCCGCGGCGGCGAGGCCGAGCCCGGTCGCGACTGAAAGGAGGATGTCCAGGGTTTCCATGTCGTCAAGTCGCCATTGAGCGCCAGGCGTCCCAGGCGGTGCGGGTGATCAGTATGCACACCACCACGATGAACGCCGAGCGGATCAGCCGGTTGCCATGGCGGATCGCCAGCAGGGTGCCGGCCTGGGCGCCGAGGACGTTGGACGCCGCCATGGCTGCCCCCAGCCACCAGAGCACGTCGCCGTGCCAGCCGAACCAGGCGACCGCGGCGGCGTTGCTCGAGAGGTTGATGAATCGCGCGCTCGCCGCGGCGTGCAGGAAGTCGTACCCGAACACGCGCACGAAGCCGAGCAGCAGGAACGTGCCGACGCCGGGCCCGAAGAAGCCGTCGAAGAACCCCAGCCCGAGGAACAGCGCGGCACCGCGCTGATCGTCGCGGCGCTGCCGAGGCTGGCGAGAGAGGCCAGCGCCGCGCCCGCCAGGACGAGGATCGCCTCGCCCCAGGCCGTCAACGCGTCGCGTCCCAGCGGCTCGCGCCCGGCTCCTCGGCCAGGGGCCGCCGGGCGCCAGTGTCGTACCAGTCCTCGATCAGCCTGAATGACACCGACTGCGGTGGCGGGAGCGCGGGCGTGCCTGCGGCAATCTGCTCACGGCTGAACCACTGGACGTCCTCCAGTTCGTCGTCCTGGAGGTTGATCGCCTCGGTCTCCGCCTGGGCCATGAAGCCGAGCATGAGCGACGAGGGGAAGGGCCACGGTTGCGAGGAGTGGTAGCGGAGGCCTCCGACGCGTACGCCGGTCTCCTCGAAGACCTCGCGGCGCACCGCGTCTTCGAGGCTCTCCCCGGGTTCGACGAATCCCGCGATCGTCGAGTAGCGGCCGGCCGGCCAGGACGCCTGGCGGCCCAGCAGCGCGCGCCCGCCGTCGGTCACCAGCACGATGACGGCCGGGTCGAGGCGGGGGAATGCCTGCTGGCCGCAGGCCTCGACGGTACAGGACATGACGTGCCCGGCCTGTTCCGCCCGCGTGGGCGCGCCGCAGCGGCCGCAGTAGCGATGCCGGCTGCGCCAGCTGATCATCGCGCGGGCGTAGGCCAGCAGGCCGGCCTCCTCGAACCCCATCAGTCCCCCGTCGCGCCGCAGGTCCACGAACTCGCCGGCCTCGCGGCCCAGCGGCGGTCCTTCGCCGGTGAGCTCCGCGACGAAGGTCGCGTGGCCGTTGAACCGGCCGAGCAGGATCAGGTCGCCTGGATCCCGCAGCAGGTCGCGGCACGAGGCGATCGGCAGCAGGCTTGCCCGCGGGCCCGGCGCGCGATGCACGAGACTGCGGGACCGCCAGACGGGCACGATCCTCGAGGCAGGGTCGGCGAGCGCCGCCGCGATCGTTGCCGGGTCGCGCCGGCCGATCGACATCCGGTCGATGTAGGGACCTGAAAAGACGTTCGGGCGGGCCGACGCCGTCATGGGACCTCTCAGCGCGGGGTGAGCGTGCATTTTAGGCGACACGACGTCCGGTCGCATGACCGGTGCCGTGCGGCGCGCGGGTCGGACGCCTGCCGGCCTAGCCGCAGAAGACGCAGGCCGCCGGACGCGAGGCGAAGGGCGACACGACGACCAGCGCGCCGCAGCCGGCGCAGTCGTCGAGGCACAGTTCGCGCTGTCGCTCCAGCGCGCGGCGCAGGAAGCAGGCGTGCTCGAAGCCGATCTGCGGCTTGCGGTGCTCCTGGAGAAAGGCCTCGTAGGCCTGGCAGAAGCCCTCCGCCCAGCGAAGCTGCTCGAGGCTGCCTCCGGGCGCGGGGGCCGCGCCGGCGATCAGGCCGAGCTGGCACATGAACGAGGCGAGGCTGGCGGCCTGCAGGCGGAGGTCGCCGTTGCGCAGGAAATAGGCCGCCTGGCGCGGCGCCTTGCCGCGGTGCCGGCGGATGCGGCCGTCGCCCGCGTGCGCCACGTAGCTCTTGTAGAGCTTCCGGATCCGGTCGTCGCTGAGCCCGGTCCAGTCCCGGATCGTGCAGGTCCGGGCCTCATGACGGATCAGCCGCAGGGCGAGGTCCAGCCGCAGCCGGTCGCGGGTGTAGCGGTCGTCGGTGATGCGCATCGGCAGGGGTCCATTGACGGGGTTTCGGATGACTGGTATTTTTTTACCAGCTGTGACCCTCGGGGCCAAGACCCCCACCCATCACGAAAGGCACGGCTAGGGGGAGAAATCATGCGAAGCCAGGCACCGCTCGCGTTGCCGCCGCCCGCCGGGCCCGCCCATTGGGAAGAAGAGTCGCCGCTGGGGGTTCGGGTCACTGCCGCGCTCGCCAGCGCGAATGCCGGGTTCCTGTCGCTGGCAGCCTCCCTGCATGCTGCGCGGCCGGGGATGCCGGCGCTCGGCCTCCCCGCCCACGTGCTGGCCGGCATCGCGCGACTCGAGGCGGTGCAGCAGGGGCTCGTGCTGCCGCTGGCGCTGTATGACATCCGCTTCAGGGACGAGCGGTACTGGCGCCACGAGATTGCGGCCTGCGGCTCGGTGCACGACGGCCGCCCGGCGACTGCGCCGGATCCGGGTGTCACGCGCTTCACTCGCACCGCGGTGACGCTGGCCTGGCACTTCGCCCAGTCGGAGGCCCGCGCTGCCCGACTGGCCCTCGGCATGGAGGCACCGACCCAGCAGCTGCTCGCGTCGCTCCCGGTGGGCGCACTGGACGCGCTCGCGCAGCGGGTGTCCGGCGCGGTTGCGGCGCGATTCTGCACGCGCGAGCGGTTCTGGGGTCTGGTGACCTCCGCGGTGCGGTTCGGGCAGGACACGGCGGCACTCGAGCGCCTGAGGCTGCTCGGGCTGCAGCTGCAGGGAGCGGATTCCGCCCGCGTCCAGCAGCTTCACCGGCGCCTGCGGCGGACCACCCAGGCGTAGATCGCGGCGTTGGCGCACAGCACGCCGAGGGCCAGGGCCCACTGGACGCCGGCAGTCAGTCCCGGCGGATAGATGACCGGCAACAGGTAGTGCTCGACGAAGCCGCCCGCATAGGGCGTGTCGCCGGCCAGCGCGCGCAGCCGGTTCTCGAGCGGCGTCAGCGGGCAGAAACCACCGGAGACCTCGATCCAGGCCGCCCACGCCGCCGCGGGCAGGTGAACGGCGGCGACCCAGGGACGCCACCGGCAGAGGATCCCGCCGAGCACGGCGAAGACGATGAACGCGCCGTGGAGGACCACCAGCGCGTCGGCGGCGAGCGCGTAGCGCATGAGCGCAGTGCCTTGTTGCTACCCCGCACGCCGGAGTTTACCCTTCGCGACTCGCGTCGCGACCGCGGTCTGTCCCGGACCCTATCCCCCATGAAAGCGCTCTCCATCCAAGGCCTGGCCAAGACGTACCGCAACGGCGTCCAGGCCCTCAGGGGAATCGACCTCGACGTCGAGGAAGGAGAGTTCTTCGCGCTGCTCGGCCCGAACGGCGCCGGCAAGACCACGGCGATCGGGATCATTTCCTCGCTGGTCACCAAGAGCGCCGGCACCGTCAGCGTCTTCGGCCACGACCTGGACCGTGAACCGGAGCAGGCCAAGTCCTGCCTCGGGCTCGTCCCGCAGGAAATCAATTTCAACATGTTCGAGAAGGTGTTCACGATCGTCGTGAACCAGGCCGGCTTCTACGGCATCCCGCGGCGCCAGGCGCGCGAGCAGGCGGAGAGGTACCTGCGCCAGCTGCAGCTCTGGGACAAGCGCGACTCGATTGCCCGGTCGCTCTCGGGCGGCATGAAGCGCCGGCTGATGATCGCCCGCGCGCTGGTGCACGAGCCGCGGCTGCTGATCCTCGACGAGCCGACGGCCGGCGTGGACATCGAGATCCGGCGTTCCATGTGGGAGTTCCTGCGGGGGATCAACCACCGTGGCACGACCATCATCCTCACGACGCATTACCTCGAGGAGGCCGAGAACCTCTGCCGCCAGGTCGCGATCATCGACAAGGGCCGGATCACCGAGAACGACCGGATGGGCAACGTCATCCGCAAGCTGAACCAGGAGACGTTCGTCCTGAACTTCCGCGACCCCCTGACGGCCCTGCCTCCGCTGCCGGGCTACGACGCGCGCCTGGTGGACGACCACACCCTGGAGGTGGAAGTCTCGAAGGAGCGCGGCCTGAACGACCTCTTCGCGTCGCTGTCCGCGGCCGGGGTCGTGGTGGTCAGCATGCGCAACAAGGTGAACCGGCTGGAGGAGCTGTTCATGCGGCTGGTCGAGTCCGGCGGCGCGCCGCAAGGCGGCGCGCGATGAACGCGGTGACGGCAACGAGGCAGGTCTTCGGCGGTTCCGGCGCGCGCGTGCGCTGGGTGGGCTTCCAGACCATCGTCCTGCGCGAGTTCAGCCGCATCATCCGCATCTGGGGCCAGACCATCGTCCCGCCCGCGATCACGGCGACCCTGTACTTCGTGATCTTCGGCAGCCTGATCGGCCGGCGCATCGGCCAGATGGACGGCTTCGACTACATGCAGTACATCGCGCCGGGCCTGATCATGATGTCCGTGATCACCAACTCCTTCGGCAACGTGGTGTCGAGCTTCTTCGGCGCGAAGTTCGGCAAGCACGTCGAGGAACTCCTGGTGTCGCCGCTGCCCAACTGGCTGATCGTGCTGGGCTACGTCGCCGGCGGCGTGCTCCGGGGCCTCCTGGTCGGCGCGCTGGTGACCGCGGTCGCGCTGCTGTTCACCCACCTGCCGGTGCAGCATCCCTTCCTGATCATCACCTCGGTGATCCTCACCTCGGTGGTGTTCTCGCTCGGCGGCTTCTTCAACGCGATCTTCGCCAAGAACTTCGAGCAGATCTCCTGGTTCCCGACCTTCGTGCTGACGCCGCTGACCTACCTCGGCGGCGTGTTCTACTCCGTGTCGCTGCTGCCCGGCTGGGCCGAACGGCTCTCCTACGCCAATCCGATCCTGTACATGGTGAACGCCTTCCGCTACGGCTTCCTCGGCGCGAGCGACGTGGACATCGTCAAGGCCTTCGTGGTCACGGTAGGCGCGGCCATCGTCATGTTCGCGATCGTGGTGTCGCTGATGAACCGCGGCACCGGGATCCGCGACTAGCCCGGGCGGTCGGGGCCATGTGCGGGCGCTACGCGTTCTTCTCGCCGGCGGAGGCCGTGAAGCGGGTCTTCGGCCTGGCGTACGCGCCCGAGCTCGCGCCGCGCTACAACATCGCGCCGACGCAACCGGTGCCGGTGCTGCGCGAGACCCGGCAGGGCGACCGTGAAGTGGCGCTGCTGCACTGGGGCCTGATCCCGTCCTGGGCGAAGGACAGATCCATCGGCAACCGGATGATCAACGCGCGCGCGGAGACGCTGGCGGAGCGTCCCGCCTATCGCAGCGCCTACCGCGACCGCCGTTGCCTCGTGCTGGCCGACGGCTGGTATGAATGGCAGGTGGCGCCGTCCGGCAAGCAGCCCTGGTTCATCCGTTCGGCCAGCGGCCTGCCGATGGGACTCGCGGGACTGTGGGAGAGCTGGCGCGACCCGGCAAGCGGCGAGACGACGGAGTCCTGCACGATCGTGACGATCGACGCGCCGGCCCCGCTCGCGGAGATCCACGGGCGGATGCCGGCCGTGGTGCCCGCAGCAGGCGTCGATGCCTGGCTCGACCTGAAGTCGCGCGACGTCGCCGCGCTGTCGCGCTGGCTCGCCGCCCCGGATCCCGCGACGCTCCGCAGCTGGCCGGTGAGCCGTCGCGTCAACGATCCGCGCCACGAAGGCGCGGAACTGGTGGAGCCTGAAGCGTCGCCCTGACCGGGCCCGTCGCCGCCTTACTTCTGGACCCAGCGGCCAGCAGCGTCCTGGTACCACCAGCCGGCACGGGCCTTGGCGATCCAGCGCTCCGCGAAGGTCTTGCGGATGTCGTTCTCCCACTCGGCGTGGCTGTTGGCGGCGGCGATCTCGCGGTACAGCGCGTCGCGATCACCGTTCTCGTCGGCGACCAGCTGGCGCACGGCATTGCGCTCGGCCAGCGGCACGGCGTTGGCATCGCGGATCTCGATGAGGCCGTTTGCCGTCAGGCCGACGGCGCCGGCGTCGTAGTACTTCGCCAGCTGTCCGTGGCGGGACTCCATCGACGCGGTGAGCTTGCGGACCGCCGGCGTCGACACGTTGAGGTCGGCCTGCGCGTTGGCGGCCGGGATGACCAGGTCCAGCGCGCCGCGCGCGGCGGCCAGCAGCACCTCGGCGGGGCCGCGCGGCAGCGACGACTGTTCCTGTCCCTTGCCTTCCGGGCCCCAGACGTCCTCGATGATGCGGTCGGCGGCCTTTTCGGCTGCGGCCTCCGGGAAATAGACGTTGATGGTCACGCAGGCGGCCAGCACCAGGCCTGCGGTCGCGATCGCGGCGGTCATCCAGCGCATCATGTCTTCAGGCTCCTTGCCGGCAATCCCGGCGGCCATGTTGTCCCCAGGCAGCTGAACACTGTCTGAACCCCGGTAAGCTTACCCGAACCGGGCAACCACCGGACCTGCGCGCGGTCACTCGATGACCGGTCCCGGGGACGCCCCGATCGCCGCGAGCTGGCGCACGAGCCGGCTCCAGGCGACCTGCCGCTGGCTGCCGATGACGTCGATGCGTGGCAGGCCGGAGCCCTTGACGATGTAGTAGCCGGCGTCGGCCCGCGCGACCCCGTCCATGTGACAGACGTCGTTCTCGAGCCTGCACGAGAGCCCCAGCCGGTCGTAGCGGAAACTGTCGAAGAACTGCAGGAACCCGCCCTGCAGGGCGGCGGCGACGCCGCCGCCGCTGCCGCCGCCGATGCTCGACAGGTTGGACACGGCACGCTGGTCGATGCGCCGCGGCGAGCGGTCACCGGGCGTCGAATAGAAGCGGGCGTCGAAGGCGACCGGCATCCAGTCGAAGGTCTCGAGGCCCGCGATGCGGCCGGACAGCCGGCCGGTGATCATGCCGAACTCGAAGGTGCTCGTGACCTGCGCAAGGTCCAGCCTCTCCACGTCGATGTCGGCGAACAGCTGCGGGAACTCGCCGAGCGGGTCGCGCAGCCGCAGGTTGCGGATCGTCACGGTGCCGTCGAAGGCCTGCGCCTCGATGTTGCCGCCGAGCGTCACGAGCCCGTCGGCGAGCTCGAGGCGCGGGATCCGGCCGGCGATGGTGCCGGAGAACTCCGGCCAGCCGAGTGCGCGCGTCAGCTGTCCGACGCTGATAGGCCTGAGTTCGGCGTCGAAGCGCAGGTACATGGCCGGGTCGCCGGCGTGCCGGATCCGCAGCGTCTGGATCGCGAGCCCGCCGTCGAACAGCGGGATCAGCACCGGGTCGAGCAGCCGGAAGTGATTGCCGGTCGTGGTAAACGGGATTTCCACCGGCCCGAACGCCAGGCCCCACAGCCGCGCCGACCGCCACGACAGCCGCGACTTGAAGATCGCGCTGTCCGAGTCCGGCGCGAGGGCGTTTCGCAGGCGCTCGTCGAACCAGGTGAACCGCCCCGCAAGCCCTTCGATGCCGATCGCGCCGGTGATGCTGTCCAGCGTCACGTCCTCCAGCTCGATGGCGATGCGGTTCGGCAGGCCCTCCGCGACGCCGACCTCGCCGCGGAGCCGTCCCAGGCCCTGCAGGTCCGAGAACTCCGTGCCCACCAGGAACGGGGCCACGTAGATCGGCAGCGCGCCGGCTACCGCGATGTCGTGCAGCTGCAGCGTGCCTTCGCGGAGCAGCGTCTCGCCCTCGAGGTCGAGCGTCGCCCGGCCCTCGACCGCGCCGACGTCCTGCTGCTCGAGCCGGTAGTGCGCGACCGCGAGTGACGCGGCATTGCCCGCGAGGATGCCGGTGAATTCCACCTTCGCCGGATGCGCCCCGAGGTCCAGGAAGACCGGCTCGAAGTAGGCCTGGCCTTCGCGGGCGACGAGGCGGGCATCGACCTGCCAGTCGCCCGTGCGGGATCGCCAGGTGAAGGCCGCGTCGGCCTCGAGCGCCAGTCCTTCCCCGGCGATCGCCCCGGACTCGTCCGTGAATGAGAGCGCCGCGAACGAGCCCTGCAGCCGCGCGCTGTCGAGCTCGGTCCCGGTGCCGGTCGCCTCGACCGAGCCCTCCGACCGGCCCTGCAGGGTCAGCCAGTCCGGCAGCAGGTCGGCGAACATCGGTATCGCGCCGAGGCGGCCCGGATCGACGGCGGCAAACCCGGCGGTGGCCCGCCAGCCGCCGTGCTGCGACTCGATCCGGAGCGACACGTCTCCGCCCGCCAGCTTCAATGCGGGAAGCTCCACGCGCCAACGGTCGTCGCCCAGCACGGACAGCGACACGGGCGTCTGCTGGCGGCCGGCCTCGCCGAAGCGCCCGGACAGGCGGCCGGCGCGGCAGTCGAGGCGCCCGGACGAAACCGCAACCTGCCCGCATGCGAAGCGAAGGTCAGTGACGGCGCCGATCGCCGCTAGGCCGTCGACGCGCATTGCGTAGACTGTAAGCCCGAGGCTGGAGCCCGCGCCGGGCGCGAGGGAGACATCGACCCCATGAGCCTCAACATCCTGCCACTCGATGTCGTCCGCCCGGACCTGCAGGCGGCTGGCGCCCGCGGCGACCGGCGCGTGGGCGAGCGCGACCAGGGCCCCGATCGCCAGCGGCAGCCAGGAGGCAACCCGGTGTCTGTCCATGCGTGGATTAGTGACCCGCGCCCGCCGGCCGTCAAGCGTCGCGCGCGCGGCTGGTCCTGGCTGCTGGCGGGTTGCCTGCTGCTCGCCGGCTGCAGCGGCGCGAAGGTCGTCTACGAACAGCTCGACGTGCTGCTGCCCTGGTACTTCCGCGACTACGTGGATCTCGACACCGGACAGCGCCGGCAGCTGGAGCAGGCCGTGGACAGCCTGCTGGTCTGGCACCGGGAGTCCGAGATCGGGCGGTACGCTGCCTTCCTCCGCGAACTGGAGCGGGACGCCGCGGCGCCGCTCGGGCTGGATCGCTTCCGCGCCGCGCGCCTGGAACTCGACGCATTCTGGGACGACGTGGCGCAGCGCCTCGCCCCGGAGGCCGCGGCGCTGCTGTCAACATTGAGCGACGAGCAGGTGGATGCCCTGTTCGCGCGGATGGCACGGGACGACGCGAAGCTGGCCCGGGAGGCGCAGGCGCGAAGCCAGGAGGAGCGGGTCGAGCGGCGCGAGCGGGCCCTGCGCCGCCAGCTCGAGCGCTGGGTGGGCGGGCTCGACGGCCGCCAGGAGTCGCTCGTGGCGGCCTGCGCCGCCGAGCTGCGCGCGGATCCGGGAGGCTGGATCGCCAGCCGGCAGGCCTGGGCCGCCGCGCTGCGCGAAGCCCTGTCCGGACGACAGGACGCTGCGCGCTTCGGGCCGCGCCTGGAGCGGCTCCTGGCGGAGGGCGAGAGCTTCTGGGATCCCGGATATCGCCGTCAGTTCGACGCCGACCGGGAACGCGTGCTCAGGCTGTTCGCCGAGATCGACGCCTCCCTGACGACGAAGCAGCGTTCCACGCTGCGTGCCCGGCTCGAACGCTGGGCGCTCGACCTCGAGTCGATCGCCGGCGGGGCGTGAACGGGTTCAAGGCGGGCGCCGCGACGCCCCTGCGGTGCGCTAAACTCGCCGCAGCGCAACCCCGGGGGTGCAGATGGCGGCCAAGCGCGCGCTGGTGGTGGACGACTCGAAATCGGCAAGGGTCGTCCTGAGCAGGATGCTCGAAAAATACGGCATCGCCGTCGACACCGCCGATTCGGCCGAGATGGCCCTCGACTTCCTCAGGCGCGAGCACCCCGACGTCGTCTTCATGGATCACCTGATGCCCGGCATGGACGGGCTCCAGGCGGTCAGGATCCTCAAGGCGGACCCGGCCACCGCGGCGATCCCGGTCGTGATGTACACCTCGCAGGAAGGCGAGCTGTACGTCGGCCAGGCCAAGGCGCTCGGCGCGGTCGGCGTGCTGCCGAAGACGGTCAAGCCAATCGACGTCACCAAGGTTCTCTACCAGCTGCGACTCCTGCCGGACCGTCGCGACGACCATCCGTCGCAGCTGCAGCCGGTCGAGCCCGCCGGCGAGCAGCGCGCGCCGGTCGAGCCGGCCGCGCCGGCCGAGGCGCCCGTCGTCGACGCGCGTACGCGCGGCTTCGTCGAGGCCATGCTCAAGGAGCAGAGCCTGGAGTTGCGGCGCTTCATGGTCGCCGCGCTCGACAGCCACGCGCAGCGCCTGGTGGCCGAGCTGAAGCGGCCGGAACCCGAGGCGCCCGAGAAGCCGGCCCCGGTCGAGGCGCCGGCGCGCGAGCATCCCTGGCCATGGATCCTGGCATTCGCGGCGGCGCTGCTCGCCCTCGTCGTGCTGGCGAGCCTTTACTGGCAGTCGGCGCAGACGGCCCGCGAAGTCGGGCAGGCGCGCGAGCGGCTCGAGCGCGAGTCGGCGGCCCTGCAGTCGACGCTCGAGCAGGTGCGGGAGGCGGGACGTGCCGAGCCACCGGCCGCAGCGCCGGCGCCTGCTCCGCGCGCCCGGGTCGAGGTCATTCCCGTGCCCTATGGCGAGCCGCCGTTGTCGCCGGGCCGCCTCGAGGCCCTGCGCACGCTCCTGGCGGGACTCGAGCGCGGCGGCTTTGCCGGTACGGTGACCGTCGAGACGGTGCCGGGAGAGTTCTGCCTCGAAGGCAGCGCCGAGGACGGCTACTCGCTGGCGCAGCCGGAGCAGCCGGCGTCGGCCTGTGAATACCGCGGCAACCCCTACGACGAGTCGCTGGCTGGCGCCGCACGACAGCCCGTCGCTTTTGCGAACCTCGCCGCCTCCGTGCGCCGGCGCACCGAGGGCAGGATCCAGCTTGCGCTGCTGCAAGGCGCGGCCGATCACGTGGTCGTCGCCTATCCGGCTGTCGCGCGCGCGACCGCGGGCGCGTGGAACGAGGCTGCCTCGGCGAACAACCGGCTCGAGATCTCGGTCCTGGCGAAGTAGTCCGCCGCGCCGCCGCCTCCTGCCCGCGCCAGCCATGGAAGACATCGCGCGCATCCTCGACTTCAGGCCGCCTGCCTGGCTCAGGAACCCCCACCTCCAGTCCGTGCTGCCGAGCCTCCCGCTCAGGCATCCGGCGATGGCACGCCGTGCGCGGACGCTGCTCGAGGCGAGTACGCCGCGGGTGCTCGAATGCGGGGACGATGCGCGGCTGCTGGCTCTGGTCGCGACGCAGGAGGCGCTCGGCCGGGACCGGCCGCGGAGGGCGGTCGTGCTGCTGCACGGGTGGGAAGGCAGTGCCGACTCGCTGTACCTGCTGTCGCTCGGGCAGGCGGCGCTCGATGCCGGGTTCGACGTCATCAGGCTCAACCTGCGTGACCACGGGCCGACGCACCACCTGAACCGGGAGTTGTTCCACTCCTGCCGCATCGCCGAGGTGGTCGCCGCCGTGGGGCGGCTTCAGGCGCTGCACCCGGGCCAGGAGATGTCCCTCGCCGGCTTCTCCCTGGGCGGCAATTTCGCCCTGCGGGTGGGCGCGAGGGCCGCCGCCGCGGGCCTCCGGCTCCGGCGCATCGTCGCGGTATGTCCGGTGCTCGATCCGGCGGTGACGCTCGACGCGCTGGAGCGCGGTCCCGCGCTGTACCGCGAGTACTTCCTGCTGAAGTGGCGCAGGTCGCTGCGCAGGAAGCAGGCGGCCTGGCCGGGCGAGTACGATTTCGCCGACCTCATCGGCGAGAAGTCGCTGACCGGCATGACGGCGCGGATGGTGGAACGGTACACGGACTTCCCCAGCCTCGCGTCCTACCTGCGCGGCTATGCCATCACCGGCGAGGCGCTCGCCACCCTGGAGACCCAAAGCCGCCTCATCACCTCCATGGACGATCCGATGATCCTGCCCGGGGAGCTGCGCCAGCTGAAGCGCGTTCCGGCCCTGGACGTGACGCTGACCCGCTTCGGCGGACACTGCGGGTTCGTGGACAGCCTGCGCGGGCCCACCTGGATCGACCGCGAGATCCTGGCGGAGCTGCTCCGCGACTGATCAGGCGCCGATCGCGGCGGCGAGCAGCTCGCGCCACGCGGCGTAGCGCGAGCGCAGCGAGAGGTCGTCGGCCGGCTCGAGGCGGCGAACGGCGGGAGGTGCCCAGTCCCCGGGCTGTCCGGCAGCGAGGAAGGCCACGCCGAGTGCCGTCGCCTCGGCGCCGCCGAGGCAGTCCACGGGCACCCCCGCCAGGGCCGCGATCCGCCGCGGCAGGAAGTCGCTGCTGGCGAGCCCCCCGCTGACCACGAGCCGGGCGGGCCGCGCGACGTGCCGGGCCATCTCGTCGAGGTTGGCCTGCACCAGGAACGCGACGCTCTCGACGACGGCGGCCAGCCGCTCGGGGGCCGTGCCCTCGCCGACAAATCGCGACGGGAACTGCGGGACCCAGAACGGGGAGCCGATGCCGGAGATGCCGTTGAGGAACAGGGGCGCGTTGCTGCCGGGCGGCTGCGCGACGTCGAGCGTGGGCAGGAGTCGCCCGACCGGGAACCCCGTCTCGCCTTCAAACCAGTCGAGGGCGCTTCCGGCGCCGTTCACCGTGCCCTCGAGCGCGTACTGCACGGCGCCCGCGGTGGACCAGAGCACGCTGGTCAGCAAGGGCGCGGCTCGCCGCGACTCGCCGATCGGTCGCAGGACGAAAGCGCCGGTGCCGAGGTTGACGTAAGCCGTCGCTGGGTCGAGCGGGCCGGCTGCCCAGGGCACGGCCGCCTGGTCGCCGGTGCAGGCGCGCACTGGGACGAGCGCGTCGCCGACACGGATGCGCCCGAACTCCGCACCGGTGGGCGACAACGCCGGCAGGATCGACGCCGGCACGCCGAACATTTCCAGCAATTCTCCCGACCACTGGCGGTCGTGGGGCGACCACAGCTGCGTGCGCGACGCGTTGGCCTCGTCGCAGGCGAAGGAGCCGTCCTCGGGCAGGCGCGCGAGCAGCAGGCTGGCGAGCGGCCCGCCGGCCAGGCGCCCCTGGGCGAGGGCAGCGCGGACGGCCCCGACGTGGTCCAGGCACCAGCGCAGCTTGCTGGCGCCGTAGTGCGGTGACAGCGGCAGCCCGGTGATCTCGTGGACCCGCGCGGCGTTGCCCGACAGCTGCTGCAGCCACGCGGCCTGGCGCCGGTCCTGCCATGAAATCACCGGTGCGAGCAGCGCGCCGCTGAGGCGGTCCCAGCACGCGACCGTGGACCGCTGCACGGCGAGGCCCGCGCCGGCCCAGCGCTCCGCAGGCACGCGCGCCGCGAGTTTCGCGAGCGAGGACCCGACGCCGGCGACGAGGCTCTCGCCGTCGTGCTCGACGCAGTCCGGCGCGAAGCGTCGCGTATCCACGTGGGTGAACGCGCTCGCCAGCTGGCGGCCGCACCCGTCGTAGGCGATCGCCCGCGTCGCGTGGCTGCCCTGGTCGATCCCTACGTAAGCCGCCTCGGTCCCGGTCATGGCGGCGCAGTCCCGCTCAGGCCTGTGCGAGCGCGGATTGCAGTCCCGCGAGCAAGTGCAGGGGCGCCATGCTCTCCACCAGCGCCGCGCCTCGCCGGACCTCGGCCAGCGCCCGGGCCGCATCCTTGACCTCGTAGGCCGCCCAGCGCCACGGTCCCGGCGGCAGCGACGCATCGCCGGGCGGCAGCTTGAGGTAGTCGTAGAACACGTACTCCGGCCGCAGCGAGGCCAGCGTCTGCTGGCTGGCGGCGTCGAAGCGATCGATGACCCAGCCAACCGGGCGGCCGGTCGCCGCGCGCGCCGCCGCCACGGCGGCCGCATCGAACGAGATCGGCACGCAGCGGTCCGCGACCGCGGCCAGCGCGTCGAGCACCCGCTCCAGGCAGGGTACGGCGCCGTGGTGCGCCAGGCTCGCCCGCTTGAGCTCGATGAAGGCACGCGCGGCCGGATGACGCGCGAGCAGCCCGGCGAACGCCTGCAGCCGGGGCAGCTTGACGCCGCGGTGCAGCTCGCCGAAGCGTTGCGGCTCGCCGGCATCCACGTCGTCGAGTGCGCTGGCAGGCAGGAGGCGCAGGTCGCCGCTCGATCGCGTAGTGCGCTCGAGGTGAGCGTCGTGCACGACGAACGGGACGCCATCGGCGGAAAGCTGGACGTCGAGCTCGACCCAGCGGATGCCCCCGTCGAGCGCCGAGGCGAAGGCGGGCAGCGTATTCTCCGGGAAGTCGGCCGCGTTGCCGCGGTGTGCGACCAGCTCCGGCAGGACCACGCTGCGCGCTTGCAAGGGACCCGTCACTCCGTGACCTGGCGGCCATTATACGGCCCCGGGCCGTCGTTCCCGACGCCGCTGCCGGCGCGCGGTTTCCCGGCAGGCAGCGCGGGTCGACGACCCCGCCGGCCGTCGTGTAACTTGCACGCTTCGCCTCGCTCGAGCCGGGATCCTCGCTTGCTCCTTCCAGCAACAGTCCTGTTGCCCTTCGTGCTGGCACTGCTGCCGGCGGCGCTGCAGCGCGCCCGCGTGCCGCCGTCCGCCGCGGCCGGCGCGGTCGCGGCCGCAGCCGCGGCACTGCTCGCGTGGCAGGCGCCCGCCGTCGCGGACGGCCAGCTGCTGCTGTTCAGCGTGCCCTGGGTGCCGCACATCGGGCTCGACTTCGCGTTCCGCCTCGACGGCCTGTCGCTGCTGTTCGCGGCGCTGATCGTCGGCATCGGCCTGCTGGTGATCCTCTACGCGCACTATTACCTGTCGGACGAGGACCGCAACGGCCGCTTCTTCGCCTACCTGCTGCTGTTCATGGGCGCGATGCTCGGCGTCGTCACCGCCGACAACCTGCTGCTGCTGCTCGTGTTCTGGGAGCTGACGAGCCTCAGCTCCTTCCTGCTGATCGGCTTCTGGCGCGGCTCCGCGGAGGCGCGCCAGGGCGCGCGGCTCGCGTTGCTGGTCACCGGCGCGGGCGGTCTGGCACTGCTCGCCGGCGTCGTGCTGATCGGCGACATCGTCGGCAGCTACTCGCTCGGCGAGGTACTCGCGGCCGGCGACGCGATCCGCGGCGACGACCGCTATCCGCTGCTCCTCGCCCTGGTGCTGCTCGGCGCGTTCACCAAGTCGGCCCAGTTCCCGTTCCACTTCTGGCTGCCGCACGCCATGGCGGCGCCCACGCCGGTCAGCGCCTATCTCCACTCCGCGACCATGGTCAAGGCCGGCATCTTCCTGCTCATGCGGCTGTGGCCGGCGCTCGCCGGCAGCGAGGAGTGGTTCTGGGTCGTCGGCGGCACCGGCCTCGTGACGATGATCTTTGCCGCCTACGTGGCGCTGTTCCAGCACGACCTCAAGGGCCTGCTGGCCTACAGCACGGTCAGCCAGCTCGGCCTGATCACGCTGCTGCTGGGCCTCGGCACGCCGCTGGCCGAGATCGCCGCCGTCTTCCACGTCATCAATCACGCCGCCTTCAAGGCGTCGCTGTTCATGGCGGCGGGCATCGTCGACCACGAGACGGGCACGCGCGACATGCGGCGGCTCTCCGGGCTGGCGCGGCACATGCCATACACGGCGACGCTGGCCATCGTCGCCGCTTCCGCGATGGCGGGAGTGCCGCTGCTGAACGGCTTCATCAGCAAGGAGATGTTCTTCGCCGAGACCTTCGCGCTGCCCGCGCCGTGGTCCTGGGTGATGCCGCTGGCGGCGACGCTCGGCGGCCTGTTCTCCGTGGCCTACTCGGCACGGTTCGTCCACGACGTGTTCTTCGGCGGACAGGCGCGCGACCTGCCGCGCACCCCGCACGAGCCGCCGCGCTTCATGCGCGTCCCGGTCGAGATCCTGGTCGTGATCTGCCTGCTCGTCGGGCTCGGTCCGGGACTGATCGTGGAACCCGCGCTGCGGCTGGCGGCCTCGGCGCTGCTGCAGGGACCGTTGCCCGCGTTCTCGCTGGCCCTGTGGCACGGCCTGAACCTGCCGGTCCTGATGAGTGTCGTCGCCCTGGCCGGCGGGATCGCGCTGTATCTTGCGCGGCGCTACCTGTGGTCGCTGCACGCCGAGACCGCCCGCGCGCTGTCCGGCAAGCGCATCACCGAGTCGACGGTCACCGCCCTGAGCGCGGCGTCGACGTGGCTCCACGGGCTCATCGACCGCGGCGGCCTGCGCCTGTCGCTCGTGGCCTTGCTGCTGGTCGCGCTCGCGGCGGGCGTGGCGGGATTCCTGCCCGGGCCGCCCGTCCCGACGAAGGTGCCGCTGCCGGCGGGCCTCGCCGGCTGGGCCGGGTTTGCGGCGCTCGCCTGCGCCGCGGCGGCCACCGTGGTCCTGCACCGCGAGCGGCTCCTGGCGGTCGTCTGCGTCGGCGTCATCGGCCTCGTGGTCTCGCTCGCCTTCGTGCGGCTGTCGGCGCCCGACCTCGCGCTCACGCAGCTGCTGGTCGAGGTGATCACGGTCCTGCTGCTGCTGCTCGCCATGTACTTCCTGCCGCAGCGGTCGCCGCGGGAGAGCTCCGGCGTGCGCCGCGCGGTCGACGCGTTCATTGCGTTCCTGGCCGGCGCGGGCGCGGCGGTGCTGGCCTGGGCGATGATGCTCGCGCCGGGCGAGACGCTGTCCGGCTTCTACCTCGGGCAGGCCAAGCCCGGAGGCGGGGGCTACAACGTCGTCAATGTCATCCTGGTCGACTTCCGCGCACTGGATACGCTCGGTGAGATTACGGTGCTGGGCATCGCCGCCTTCGCGGTCGTCGCCATCCTCGACCGCATCGAGCTGCCGGGACGCCCGCTGGACTGGGACGGCAGGCCCTGGCCGGCGGGCCGCTCGCTGCTGCTCGAGGTGCTCTCGCGGCCGCTGCTGCCGCTGGCGTTGCTGGTGTCGACCTACCTGCTGCTGCGGGGCCACAACCTGCCGGGCGGCGGCTTCATCGCCGGCCTCGTGACCGGCACCGCCGTGCTGGTCCAGTACCTAGGGCACGGCAATGCCTGGGTCGAGGCGAGGCTGCCGCCCCGCTACACGTCGGTCGCCGCGCTGGGCATCGCGCTGGCAGCTGTCACCGGGCTCGCGTCGCTCGCCTTCGGCGCGCCGTTCCTGACTTCCACTTTCGGCTACCTGGACTGGCCGGTGGTCGGCCGGTTCGAGGTGGCGAGCGCGATGGTGTTCGACCTGGGTGTCTACCTCGCCGTCGTCGGCGTGGTGCTGTCGGTCCTCGCGACCATCGGTCGCCAGCACAACGCGCCGGAGGCTGGCTGATGGAAGGGCTGGTCGCAGTCGCCATCGGGGTCCTGGTCGCGGCCGGCGTCTACCTGGCGCTGCGTCCCCGGCTGTTCTCGGTGCTGCTCGGCATCACGCTGCTGTCGTATGCCGTGAACCTCTTCCTGCTGGCGGCCGGCGGGCTCGTGGTGGACGCTGCGCCGCTGACGGACCGTCCGGGCCCTTACCCGGATCCCCTCCCGCAGGCGCTGGTGCTCACGGCCATCGTCATCAGCTTCGGCATGACCGCGCTGGTCATCGTGCTGACGCTGCGTGCCATGAGCGAGCGGGGGCACGATCGCGTCGATGACGGCCCGGACGGAGGCCCGGCATGAACGGCCTGCTGCTGGCGCCGATCCTGCTGCCGCTCGCGGGCGGTATCGTCGCGATGCTCGGCGGCCGGCGCGGCCTCGCCGCCGAGCGACTGGTCGGCGCGGCGGCGACGATCCTGCTGTTGCCGGTCGCCGTGGCGCTGTTCGCCGTGGCGGACGAGGGGCCCATCGTCTCCCATGCGGTCGGCGACTGGCCCGCGCCATACGGGATCATCCTCGTGCTCGACCGGCTCGCGGCGTGGATGCTGCTGGTGACGGCGATCGTCGCCACGGCCGCGGTGCTCGTCGCCATCGGCCGCTCCGACGGGGCCGGCCGGCACTTCCATTCCCTGTTCCAGTTCCAGCTGCTCGGCGTCAACGGCGCCTTCCTGACGGGGGACCTGTTCAACCTCTTCGTGTTCTTCGAGGTGCTGCTGATCGCCTCCTACGCGCTCCTGAGCCACGGCTCGCGGCCCGAGCGCACCCAGGCGGCGATCCGCGTGGCCGTGCTCAACCTGCTCGGTTCGACGCTGTTCCTGGTGGCCATCGGTTGCCTCTATGCCGCGGCCGGGACGCTGAATCTCGCCGACCTGGCCGCGCGGGCGGCGACGCTGCCCGCGGACCGGCTGGGCCTGTGGCAGGCGGGCGGCTGGCTGCTGATCGTCGTGTTCGCGCTCAAGGCCGCGGTCCTGCCGCTCGGCTTCTGGCTGCCGGGCGCCTACGGCGTCACCGACGGCGCGGTAGCCGCGCTGTTCTCGGTGCTGACCAAGGTCGGCGTGGTGGCGATCGTCAGGTGCTGCACCTTGGTCTTTCCCGGCCTCGACGCCGGGCCGGTGCTCTGGGCGGCGGCGATCGGCACGCTGACGCTGGGCGCGACCGGCATGCTCGCCGCGCGCCGCCTGTCGACCCTGGCCGCGCACGCGGTGGTCCTCTCCGTCGGCCTGCTGCTGGTTTCGATCGCGCACTTCACGCGTGACTCGCTGGCCGCTGCGACCTTCTACCTCGCGCACGGGACCTTCGCCACGGCGGCGCTGTTCCTGGTTGCCATGCGGGTGTCGGCGGTGCGCGGCGGGATGGGCGACGCGCTGGCCGAGGGCCCGGCGCTCCGCGGGCGGCTCGCGCTGCCGGCCGCCTTCCTGCTCGCCGCGGTGGCCGTGGCCGGGCTGCCGCCGCTGGGCGGGTTCCTGGCGAAGCTCGCGATCCTCGACGCCGCGACCGGGGCGCGCGGCGCGGCGTGGACCTTTGCGGCGGTGCTCGCCGCCAGCCTGGTGTCCATCGTCGCACTGGCGCGCGCCGGCACCACCGTCTTCTGGAAGGTGGGCCGGGGCGATGACCAGGCCGCGGAAGACCCGCCATCGAGCCCGCTTGCCGTCGCGGGCACGGGCCTGCTGCTCGCCGTCGTCGTCGCGCTTGCGCTGCTGGCCGGCCCCGCATTCGGTCGCGCCGACCTGGTCGCGGGGCAGCTGCTCGACCGCGAGGGGTATATTCGTGCCGTCCTCGGCGGACGGCCGGGAGGCGGGGGCTGATGCGCGAAAAGTGGTTGCCGCACCCGCTCAGCAGCGCTGCGCTGGCCTTGTTCTGGCTGTGGCTCAACAACACGGTCGGGCCGGGGCAGGTGCTGCTCGGGGCGTTCCTGGGCTGGTCGCTGCCGCTCTTCTCCCGGCGCTTCTGGCCGGAGCGCGAGCGCGTGTCGAAGCCCTGGCGGCTGCTGCCCTTCGCCCTCGTCGTGCTGGCGGACGTCGTGACCGCCAACCTCCGCGTCGCGCGCGCCGTGCTCGGGCCGGTCGCGCACCTGCGGCCGGGCTTCGCGCGCGTGCCGCTGGACCTGCGCTCGGACATCGGCATCGCGGTCCTGGCCAACACCGTCACGCTCACGCCCGGCACGCTCAGCGCGGACCTCTCCGAGGACCGGCGCGAACTCGTCGTGCACTACCTCGACGAGCCCGACCCCGGCCAGCTGGTGGCCCTGATCAAGGCGCGCTACGAGCGGCCGATCCTGGAGGTGTTCGGATGATCGGGACCGCTATCAACGTGACCCTGGTGCTCATCGGCCTCGCGATGAGCCTGTCGCTGTGGAGGCTGTTCCGCGGTCCCGACGTCGTGGACCGCGTGATCGCGATCGACATGCTCTACGTCAACGCCTGCGCGATGCTGCTTGTCTACGGCATCCGCGCGGAAACGGCGCTGCACTTCGAGGCCGCGCTCATCATCGCCATGCTCGGCTTCCTGAGCACGGCCGCGTTCGCCCGGTTCCTGCTGAGGGGGGACATCATCGAATGACCATGGCGTGGGAATTGCTGGTCGCGGCGCTGGTGCTGGCCGGCGGGGTCTTCTGCTTCCTCGGCGCGCTGGGGCTCGCCAGGCTGCCGGACGTGTTCATGCGCCTGCACGGCCCGAGCAAGGCCTCGACGCTGGGCATCGGTTGCATCGCCCTGGCCTCGATGGCCTACTTCAGCGTCCGCGAGGGCACGCCGTCCGTGCACGAACTGCTGATCATCGTCTTCCTGGTGATGACCACGCCGGTGAGCGCGCACCTGGTCGCGAAGGCCGCGTTGCACCGCGACCTGCCGCGCTGGAACCGTGGAGACGCGCCGCGGTGAGGCTGGCCGCCTGCCTGCTGCTGGCGCTGGTCGTGGCGGGTTGCAGCCGCCAGGAGACGGCGTGGCGGCGCACCGAATCCCAGGACACCGTGGCGGCCTACGAGTCCTACCTGCGCGAATACCCTGCCGGCGCGCATGCGGGCCGGGCACAGGCGCGTCTCGCAGAGCTCAGGGAGCTGCAGGAGTGGGAACGGGCGCAGCGCTTCAATACGCCCGAGGCCTACCAGCGCTACCTGTCGGGCTATCCTTCCGGCCACTACTCGGTGACCGCGCGGGAGAAACTGTCGGACTTCCTGCTGGCGCGCGCGCCGGACGACCCCGGGCCCGCATCGCCCCCGTCCCCGGCGCAGCCGGCACCCGGTGGCGCGCTGCTCGCGGCCGCCGGCGCAACGGGAGACCGCCGCATCCAGCTTGGCGCGTTCGGCGCCGGCGAGGCCGCCGCCAGGCGGGAGTGGAGCCGACTGGCCGGACGCCATGGCGACCTGCTGGCCGGTACCTCCCCGCGCGTGGACGTCATCGAGCGCAACGGTCGCAGCCTCTGGCGGCTGCAGGCCGGGCCCCTGACCGAGTCGCGCGCCCGGGAAGTCTGTACGGCGCTCAAGGCGCGTGGCGAGGCCTGCCTGCTGGTCGGCGACTGAACCGTTTCGGTGCAGCACGGCGTCACAATGTGACGTCCCGCGTCAGTCGCCGGCGATCGTGTTCCCCAAGTGGCTGATTTTCCTTTGCCTGTCCGTTGGCACGCGCCTTGCTTCCCTCGAGGTACATAGGGAACAAGTGGGCTGGGCAAGTCATGGACAACACCGAGGTCATCGCAGTACTGGTCGCCGGCTATGACGACGACGGTGTCGAACGCGCGACCGTGATCCTCCGCGACTCGCAGGGCAACGTGACGATGCGGCAGATGAACGCGCACGACGGGCTGGTGCAGCGCGCCGCCAATGCCGACCGGTTCCGGCGCGGCAAGCCGATCGTGGACCCGGTCTCCCGCGAGGTCGTGGGCTATGAACTGGAGCGGGTCGCCCTGACGCACTGAGCGACCCGCAACCGACGGTGATTCGAGCGAGGTCCCTCCAGGTTCGCTCTGGCGCCGCGACAAGGCTTCGCCCTGCCGCGGCGCTTCTTTCTTTCTAGCGTCTCCTGCTGGGCGCCGGTCGCGGAGCCGGGCGCGACGGCAGCGGCTGCGGTCGCGCGGCCGGCGGCCTCGCGTCCGGCGGGCGGGAGCCGGGCGGCCGGGGTGGCGGGGCGACGATCACCGGCGGCGGGTAGCCGGGCCCGTAGTACCAGGGGTCGTAGTAGCCCGCGCCGTAATACATGCTCACGCTGCCGGAGACCGAGCCCCCGTCATAGTCGCCGCTGCTGCAGGCGGTGAGCGCGAGGGTGGCGGTGATCGCGACGCTGGCCGCGGCGCGGAGGAGGGTGCGGGTCATGGCTGGGCCTCCGCTGTCGTTTCGGGTTTCCAGTGAATGACGCCGATGACGCCGCCGAGCGGATCGCCGATCACCGCGATGTTGCCCTCCAGGACGGCCGGGTCCGGGGCGAGCAGCAGCTTGCCGCCGGCCGCCTGGGCCGCGGCGACGGTGGCGGCGACATCCTCGACCTGGACGTAGGGGAGCCAGCCCGGCTGGCGGCCCTCGGGCGGCAACGCGGTGATTCCGGCGCGCGCGTAGCCGTTGGCCACCAGCATCACGCGGTCTCCCTGGTCCTCGTCCGCCGGCACGATCTGGTAGCCGATGTACGCGTAGGCGGCCGCGGCCGAGGCCACGCTGCGGGTGTAGAGATCCACCCAGAAGAACTCGCCCGGACCGACCGGCTCGTCGCGTGGATCGCCGCTGGCCGACTTCAGCAACCCGACGATGGCGCCCTGGGTGTCGCGCACGATGGCGTGGGTCCCGCGACCGGGAACCTTCGTGGCGGGCAGCACCGTGGTAAAGCCCGTGCGTCCGAGCCTGGTCATGGCGGCGTCCATGTCGCGCACCGAGACGAACGCCAGCCAGCGGGTCCCCGGCGCCGCCCCGGCCGGCTGGAAGATGCCGCCGATCGGCCGTCCACCCGCCGAAAACACGCTGTAGTCGCTGGCGCCGGGCGTCGCCTCGAAGCTCCAGCCGAACACCTTGCCGTAGAAGGCCTGCGCGGCCGCGGGGTCGGGCGTGACCAGGTCGAACCAGACGAACTTGCCGGGAATGTTGACCGTCGTCGGCGGATCCGTGATCGGCGGCAGCGTCGGGGCCGCTCCCGCGGCGCCGGCCTGCAGGGCGGCAGCCAGCGCGGCTGCCGCAAGGTAACGTCTCATGTCGGTGATCTCCCGTCTTACCCGGTGAATTTCCGCCACAGTGCGCGGCCTACGAGTCGCGCCTTGGTCCCCATGTCGAAGCGCTTCAGGTTGGTCTTGATCGTGCCTTCGGTGAAGCGCGTTCTCTTCGAGTAGTCGATGCGGACGTCGATCAGCACCGGCCGGCCGGACTCCGCCGCGGACAGCGCGCGGTCGATGATGTGCTCGACGGCGGCGTCGTTGTCCATGCGCTCGAAGCCGACGTGATTGGCGCGCGCCAGACCCTCGAGGTCGAGAGGCGGGAGCACGGTGCAGGTCTTGCGGTTGTACGGGACCTGCTGCGCCTGGGCGATCTGTGCCAGTTCCCCGTCGTTGAACACGAACCAGGCGACACCGATGCCCTGGGCCACCGCCGTGGCCATCTCCAGGCCGGTCATCCTCGCGGCGCCGTCGCCGACGATGCCGACGACCGACCGCTCCGGGCGCGCCAGCTTGGCGCCGATCACGCCCGGGATGCAGTAGCCCATCGAGTTGAAGTCGGAGGGCGAGAAGAAGCACCGTGGCGCGTGGATCGGCATGAGCTCGGCGGCCAGGAACGTGTGGTTGCCGTCGTCGGCGACCACGATGCCGTCGTCCGGCAGGCGTGCGCGCAGCGCGCGGAAGAAGCGCGCCGGGTTGACGCGCCCGGCCGGGTCGTGGGCGAGCCACTCGTCGAGGTAGGCGGCCTTGTCGGCGGCGATCTGCGCGGCGACCTGCTGCCGGCGCGCCGCGGCGAGCGGGACATCGCCCAGACGCGCGGCCAGGGCGGCGACGACCTCGCGCGCGTCGCCTTCGATCGCGACCGCCGCCGGGTAGTTCGCACCGAACACCTTGGGGTTGATGTCGACGTGGATCAGGTTCGCCGGCGGTTCGTAGCCGAAGCTCCCGGTCGGGATTTCCGCGAAGCGGGTGCCGATCGCCAGCAGGCAGTCGCAGGCCTGGAACGCCTTCTGGGAGGCGGGCACGGCCGACGGCCCGAGCGCGAAGCCCGCGTGCAGGGCGTGGTTGCCGCGGAACGCGGACAGGCCCTGCAGCGTGGTGGCCACCGGTGCGCCGAGGCCGTCCGCGAGCCGCTCGAGTTCCTCGCCGGCGTCCACCGCGCCCCACCCGCAGAAGATGCCGGGGCGCGCCGCATGCCGCAGCAGGGCCGCCGCGCGATCGATCTCGGCCACGGGCGGCGTCCGCGTCCTGGGCGACGAGCCCTCGAACCGGGGCAGCTCGCCAGCGTCGCCGGGAATCAGCTGCAGCTCGACGGGGATCTCGACGAACACCGGGCCCGGCTCTCCGCTCGTGGCAACGCGGTACGCCTCGTAAATCGTCGGCACGACGTCGGCATGCCGTTCGACGCGCCAGGTGCCCTTGGTGATGGGCTTGAGCAGGGCGTGCTGGTCCATGTCGTGCAGCTGGTAGGCGCGCCCGGTGTCGCGGCGGACGCCGCCGGCGATGACCAGCATCGGGATGCCGTCGAGCGAGGCCTCGCCGATGCCGCTGGCCGCGTGGGTGACGCCCGCTGCGGGCACGATGACCAGCGTCCCGAGGCCCGCGCCGGTGCGGCTCACGGCGTCGGCCATGAATGCGCCGCCGCCCTCGTGCGCGACGAGGACCGGCGTGATCGTCTCCGAGGCGCCGAGCTCGTCGTAGATCTCCGTGTTGTGGACGCCCGGGATGCCGAAGGTATGGCGCACCCCGATCTGCTCGAGCGCATGTCGCGCGAGCCAGGCAGCGGTCTTCTGCATGCGGTTCCCTTGTACGGCCGTAAGGCGTTTGTCGTTGACGGGATGCTAGCGCACCGGCTGGACCTCCCGCACAGGTAACGACGGCGGCTTGCCAGCCGGGCGGCAATGACGCCAAATCGCGGCCCTGAGGGACGCCCTTGATGCATGGCCAGGCCACTACCGGTATCTACCTGAGGCTCGTCGTGGTGCCCGCCATCTGGGGCGGCACGTTCATCGCGGGCCGCATCCTGGCGCTGGCCGTGACGCCCGCGATCGGTTCGTTGCTGCGGTACGCGGCTGCGAGCGCCGCACTGCTGGTCGCGGCGCTCGCGGTGGAGGGCCGCCTGCCGCGGCTCGACCGGCGCCAGTTCCTCGCGACGGTCGCCCTCGGCGCCACCGGCGTCTTCGCCTACAACCTGTTCTTTCTCGGCGCCTTGTCGCGCCTGCCCGCCAGCCGCGGTTCGCTGATCGTCGCGCTGAACCCGGTGGTGACCATCACCGCGGCCGCCTGGCTGTTCGGCGAGAGGATGAGCCCGCGCCGCTGGGCCGGGGTGGCGCTGGCGCTCGCCGGCGTCTGGATCGTGGTGACGCGCGGCGACCCGCGGCAGCTCTTCGCCGGCGCGATCGGCGCGGGCGAGCTGATGATGTTTGGCGCGGTCTGCTGCTGGGCGGCCTACACGCTGATCGGCCGCGGCATCCGGGGTCTGACGCCGCTCGCGGCGACGACCTACGCCTCGCTCTTCGGCACGGTCCTGCTGGCCCTCGCCGCCGCGCCGGCGCTGCCCGGCTTCGACCCGGCCGCAATCACCGTCGGCGTGATCGGCGCGGTCCTGTATCTCGGCGTGCTGGGCACGGCGGTCGCTTTCGTCTGGTACTACCGGGCGGTCCAGGTGCTCGGACCGGCGCGGACCGTGATCTTCAACAACCTCGTGCCGGTGTTCGGGGCCACCTTCGGCGTGGTGCTCCTCGGCGAACCCCTCTCGGCCAGCATGGTCGTGGGCGGGGCCCTCGCGGTCGGAGGGGTCATGCTCGTCTCCCGCGGCTGAACAGATCGCTGATCGGTGGATGCTGCGGCGCAGCATGCCTGCTGCGTCGCAGCATTGACTCCGGACTCCCGCCCGCTATGCTGCAGGGGCCCCCGCGGGAGTCTCCTCATGAAGCGAATCCAGTCCCCCCCGGACAGCGGCCTGTACCGGGACGAGTTTGAACGCGACAGCTGCGGCTTCGGGCTGATCGCGAACATGGACGACCAGGCGAGCCACTGGCTGGTCGGCACCGCCATCCAGGCGCTCTCGCGCCTGACCCATCGCGGCGCGGTCGCTGCGGACGGCAAGACCGGGGATGGCTGCGGACTGCTGCTCAAGAAGCCGGTCGCGTTCCTGCGCGCGGTGGCCGCGGAGCAGGGCATCGGGCTGGCGGAACAGTTCGCCGCGGGCATCGCCTTCCTGTCGCGCTTCGACGAGCAGGCCGCGCGCGCGCGGGCGGCCCTCGCCCAGCAGCTCGAGCGCGAGGGACTGGAACTCGCCGGCTGGCGCGAAGTGCCCACCGACAGCGCGGCCTGCGGCGAGGAGGCGTTGCGCACGCTGCCGCGCATGGAGATGGCCTTCGTCAACTGTCGCGAGCCGATCGACGAGGCCACCTTCAACCGGCGGCTGTTCCTGGCGCGCCGCCGCGCGGAAAAGGCGCTCGAGGGCCGCGACCCGGTCTTCTACATGCCGTCGCTGTCGGCCTCCACCCTGGTCTACAAGGGGATGGTGATGCCGGCGCACCTGACGGAGTTCTACCCGGACCTCGCCGACCCCCGGCTCGAGACCTCGGTCGCGGTCTTCCACCAGCGCTTCTCGACCAACACGCTGCCCCAGTGGCGCCTGGCGCATCCCTACCGTTACCTGGCGCACAACGGCGAGATCAACACCATCCAGGGCAACCGCAGCTGGGCCGTGGCCCGCGGGCCGCTGTTCCGCTCGCCGCTGCTGCCCGACCTGTCCGACATCCAGCCGCTGGTCTCGCTCACCGGCTCCGACTCGCAGAGCCTCGACAACATGCTCGAGTTGCTGCTGATGGGCGGGCTCGACGTCATGCACGCGCTGCGGCTGCTGGTCCCGCCCGCCTGGCAGAACGTGGACAACATCGAGCCGGACCTGCGCGCCTTCTACGAGTTCTACGGCGCCCACTTCGAGCCCTGGGACGGCCCGGCGGGCATCGTCGCGACCGACGGCCGCTACGCCGCCTGCACGCTCGACCGCAACGGCCTGCGCCCGGCGCGCTGGGTGATCACCCGCGACCGGCACCTGACCATCGCCTCGGAAATCGGCGTCTGGGACTACGCGCCGGAGGACGTAGTGCAGAAGGGCCGCATGGGCCCGGGCGAGATGCTGGCGCTCGACCTGCACACGGGCGAGCTGCTCGACTCCCGGCGCATCGACGACCTGCTCAAGAGCCGCCACCCCTACAAGCACTGGCTGAAGCAGGAGGTCCGCTACCTCGAGACCGACCTGATCGACCCGCGCCTCGCCGCCGAGCCGATGGACCACGACACGCTCGCGCTCTACCAGAAGATGTTCAACATCACGGCCGAGGAGCGCGACGAGATCATCCGCGTGCTCGCCGAGGACGAGAGCGAGGCGGTCGGCTCGATGGGCGACGACGCGCCCATCGCAGTGCTGTCCGGCCGGGTACGCTCGCTGTACGACTACTTCCGGCAGCAGTTCGCGCAGGTGACCAACCCGCCGATCGACCCGCTGCGCGAGTCGATCGTGATGTCGCTGCAGACCATGATCGCGCCGGAGAGCAACGTCTTCATGCCGACCCGCGAGCACGCGCGCCACGTCGCGCTGAGCTCGCCGGTGCTGTCGCAGCGCAAGCTCAGGCAGATCGTCGCCATGAAGGAGCTCGGCGTGAGCACCGAGCACATGGACCTGCAGTACGACCCGGCCGAGGGGCTGGAGCGCGCGCTGCAGCGGCTCTGCGACCACGCCGAGCACGCGGTCCGCTCGGGCAGGAACATGCTGATGCTCTCCGACCGCTACCTGGTGCGCGGCCGGCTGCCGGTGCATGCGCTGCTCGCCACCGGGGCGATCCACCAGCGCCTGGTGCAGGCGGGACTGCGCTGCCGCTGTAACCTGATCGTCGAGACCGGCACCGCGCGCGACGCGCACCACTTTGCCTGCCTGATCGGCTACGGCGCCACCGCCGTGTATCCCTACATGGCCTACCAGACGCTCTTCGACCTGATGAAGAAGGGCGCCGTGAAGATGGACGCGAAGACGCGCCTCGAGCTCGGCCGCAGCTACCGCCGCGGCATCCAGAAGGGCCTGTTCAAGATCATGTCGAAGATGGGCATCTCGACGATCATGAGCTACCGCGGCGCG
>JAGTSG010000021.1 GCA_018261655.1 Pseudomonadota bacterium
CGCTCGAGGCCTATGTCCGGGCGGTGAAGGACCGGACCTATCCGGCGCCCGAGCACTGCTTCTGAGGCCGGGATGCAGACGCTCGATCGCATCGACGCCGTGCGTCGCCTGGTCGCCGGCCGCCGCCGCGACGGCGTGTCCGTGGCGCTGGTGCCGACGATGGGCAACCTCCACGAGGGCCACCTGAGCCTGGTGCGGGTGGCGCGCTCCCGCGCCGGTTGCGTGATCGCCTCGGTCTTCGTCAACCCGCTGCAGTTCGGCCCGGGGGAGGACTTCGATCGCTACCCGCGCAGCTTCGCACGCGACTGCGAGCTGCTGGCGGCGGAGGGCGTCGAGGTGGTCTTCGCGCCGACGGTGGCGGAGATGTACCCCGCGGGACCTGCGCAGCAGACCCTGGTCGAGGTTCCCGCGTTCTCGGGCATGCTCGAGGGGCAGCGCCGGCCGGGCCACTTCGCCGGCGTGGCGACGGTGGTGACCAAGCTGTTCAACATCGTCGCCCCCGACGCGGCGGTCTTCGGCGAGAAGGACTTCCAGCAACTGGCGGTCATCCGCCGCCTGGTGCGCGACCTGTGCCTGCCGATCGACATCATCGGCGCGCCGATCGTGCGCGACCCGGACGGGCTCGCGCTGTCCTCCCGCAACCAGTACCTCTCGCCGGCTGAGCGCCGCCTCGCGCCCGGATTGCATCAGGCTCTCGACGCCGCCCGCCGGCGCGTTGAAGCGGGCGACCGGTCCTGGGCGGCCATCGAGGCGGAGGCCTGCGCGGTCCTCGAGGCCGTCGGCTTCGAACCCGACTACGTGGCCGTGCGCCGTGCCCTGGACCTGCTGCCGCCGGACGGCGCGGACGCGGCCGCCGACCTCGTGGTGCTCGGCGCGGCGCGCCTCGGGCGGACGCGGCTGATCGACAACCTGCGGGCGGGCTAGATCAGGCGTGCTGCGCGAGCGCCCAGGCCACGTGCTCGCGGACGATGGCGTCGGAGTCGTCGCGCCGCGCTGCCAGCGCCCCGCGCACTTCCGGCGAGGCGGGCGCGTTGCCGAGCGCGACGGCGAGGTTGCGCAGGAAGCGGCGATAGCCCAGGCGCCGCAGCGCACTGCCCTCGGTCCGCGCGAGGTACTCGGCCTCGCTCCAGGCGAACAACTCGACGAGCGCCGGCCCGTCGAGGCCGTTGCGCGCGCGAAATCCCGGGTCGCTCGCCACCTGCGCGAACTTGTTCCACGGGCAGGCCAGCTGGCAGTCGTCGCAGCCGAAGACGCGGTTGCCCAGCGCCGCGCGCAGCGGCTCGGGAATCGGGCCATGGTGCTCGATGGTGAGGTAGGAGATGCACAGCCTCGCGTCGAGCTGGTAGGGAGCGGTGATGGCGCCGGTCGGGCAGGCCGTGATGCAGGCGGTGCAGCTGCCGCAATGATCCGTCGCGGGCGTGTCCACCGGCAGCGGCAGGTCGGTGTAGAGCTCGCCCAGCACGAACTGCGAGCCGGCGCGCACATTGATCAGGTTCGTGTGCTTGCCGATCCAGCCGAGGCCGGCATCGCGGGCCAGGGGCTTCTCCATGACCGGACCCGAGTCGACGAACGCGCGGTAGCCGAACGGGCCGATCTCGGCGACCAGGGCCGAGGCCAGCTTCTGCAGCCGCCCGCGGACGATGTGGTGATAGTCGCGGCCGAGCGCGTAGCGGGCCACATAGGCCCGCGTCGGATCACCGAGGACGGTTTCGGCCGGCACGGCCTCGGGCGCGAAGCAGTCCATGCGCAGGCTGATCACCCGCACCGTTCCCGGAACCAGCTCGGCGGGCCGGCTGCGCCGCGTCCCGTGCCGCTCCATGAACTCCATGCCGCCGTGGCGTCCCTCGGCGAGCCACTGCCGCAGGCGGCCCTCGTCCGCGGCGAGGTCCACGCCGGAGACGCCGAGCTGCTGGAACCCGTAGCCGGTCGCGAGTTCGCGCAGCCGTGACTTGATGCGGAGCAGCTCAGCCTGTGGGATGTCTTGCGCCATACCGTGGGACGGGTCGCGGGGCTGCGCCAGTATAATCAGCCGCATGAACGCGCTGCCCGCGTCCGTCTACACCGCCGCGCAGGTGCGCGCGATGGATGCCCATGCGATCGGGCAGCTCGGTATCCCGGGATACGTGCTGATGTGCCGTGCGGGCGAGGCCGCGCTCGGGTTGCTCGGCGAGGCCTGGCCCGATGCGCGCGAACTGCTCGTGCTGTGCGGGGCCGGCAACAACGCCGGAGACGGCTATGTCATGGCACGGCTCGCACGGCAGGCCGGATGGCGCGTCACCGTGTCGGCGCTGACGGACCCGGCGGCCCTGCGCGGCGATGCCGCACAGGCCTGGCGGGACTTCGCCGCGGCCGGCGGGCAGCACCGGCCGTTCGATCCGGCGCTGCTGCAGGCGCCCTCGGTCGTCGTGGACGCGCTTTTCGGCACCGGCCTCGATCGCGACGTCGGCGGCGCCTGCGCGGACTGCATCGCGGCGTTGAACGCCTGTGGCAAGCCGGTGCTGTCGCTCGACCTGCCGTCGGGCCTGCACGCCGATTCCGGTGCCGTGATGGGAGTCGCGGTGCGGGCAACCCGGACCCTCACTTTCGTCGGCCTCAAGTCCGGGCTGTTCCTGGGCGCCGGCCCGGATCACGTCGGCGCTCTGTCCCTGGCGACGCTGGGACTCACGGTACCGTCCGCGATCGGGGCACCGCTGATGACCCGGATCGGCGCCGTCCAGGTCGCCGAGGCGCTGCCCCGCCGCCGCAAGGCAGCGCACAAGGGTGAGCAGGGTCGCGTCCTGGTCATCGGCGGCGGCGCGGGCATGCCGGGGGCGGCGCGACTCGCGGCCGAGGCGGCGCTGCGGGTCGGCGCGGGGCTGGTCACGGTGGCGACCCTGCCCGCGAACGTGCCAGCCATCGTCTCGGCACGTCCGGAGATCATCTGCCACGGCGTCGAGTCGGAATCCGCGGTCCGCGCGCTGCTGGCGGCGGCCGACGTCGTCGCCGTCGGCCCGGGTCTCGGCCAGTCGGACTGGGCGCGCGGGTTGTTCGAGGCGGCCCTGGCGGCGGGCAAGCCCCTGGTCGTCGATGCCGATGCGCTGAACCTGCTGGCGCGGACCTCCCGGCAAGGTCCCCGGTGGGTGCTGACCCCCCATCCGGGGGAGGCGGCCCGCCTGCTCGGGGTCGAACCGTCGGCGGTGCAGGCCGACCGCCTGGCCGCCATCCAGGCACTGGTCGGGCGCTACGGAGGCGTCACGGTCCTCAAGGGAGCCTGCAGCCTGGTGCTGGGCCCGTCCGGACAGACCTGGCTGTGCGATGCCGGCAACCCGGGGATGGCCGTCGCGGGCATGGGCGACGTCCTGACGGGCACCATTGCGGGCCTCGCGGCCCAGTCGCGCGACCTGGAACGTGCGGCGGTGGCCGGCACATGGATCCATGCGCGTGCCGGCGACCTGGCCGCAGCCCGCGGGCAGCGCGGCATGCTGGCTTCGGATCTGATGGAAGCGTTGCGGGCATGCGTGAACCCGGGCTGACCTGCCTCCTGGACGACGTGTCGGCCACCGAGGTGCTTGGGCAGGCCCTGGCCGTTACAATTCCAGAAAATTCGAATGAATTGCTGCTGGCCCTGTCCGGGGAACTGGGCGCGGGCAAGACGACGCTGGCGCGCGCACTGTTGCGCGGGCTTGGGGTACACGGGCCGGTGCGCAGTCCCACCTACACGCTGGTCGAGCCCTACGAGGTTTCGAGGGGCCGCGTGCTGCACTTCGACCTCTATCGCCTGGCCAGCGGCGAGGAACTCGAGTTGATCGGCTACCGCGATCTCCGCGCAGGCAGCCTGCTGTCCATCGTCGAGTGGCCGGAACGCGGCGCCGGGACGCTCGGCCCTCCCGACCTGGCCTGCGACCTGGCGTACGAGGGACCCGGACGGCTGGCCGTGCTGACGCCGGGATCCGCGGTTGGCCGCCGATGGGCCGAGGCGGTCGGGGACGCCTGGCGCCGCCCGCGGCCGGCTTGATTCCGTCAAAATGAGCGAAGCATGAGGAAACAGGCGTATCCTCATGATCCACTTGAAATAATCCTTGCCGCGACGTAGATTGGGGCCCGGTCGGTGCAGCGCTTGCGGGCGGTCATGCGTTTAGTGGTCCTCCTCTTCCTGGGTGCCCTGTCCACGAACGCGGCGGTTGCCGCGCCGGTCGAGGTCAGGGACCTGCGCGTCTGGGCGGGTCCCGACTCGACGCGCGTGGTGCTGGACCTCAGCGGTCCGGCGCGCTACGAGCTGTTCACGCTGACGGGTCCCGAGCGGGTGGTCGTGGACGTCAAGGACGCGCGCGTCGACGCCGGGCGCCTCGATGTGCCTGACGCATCCGGCCTGGTCCGTGCCATCCGCACCGGCGAACAGCCGGACGGAACGCTGAGGATCGTCATCGACCTCGCCGGGCAGGCCCGGGCGAACGGTTTCCTGACGCCCCCCAACGAGGCCTACGGCCACCGGCTCGTCATCGACCTGGCAACCGAGGCGGCGCCGCGACCCGTGATTGCCCCGCATGCGCCGACCGGCGAGCGCGACCTCGTGGTCGCCATCGACGCCGGCCACGGCGGCGAGGATCCCGGCGCCATCGGCAAGTACGGCACGCGCGAGAAGGACGTCGTGCTCAAGGTTGCGCGCCAGCTCGCGGACCGGATCAACGGCGAGCCGGGCATGCGGGCCGTCCTGACGCGCAGCGGCGACTATTTCGTGCCGTTCCGCGAGCGGCTGCGCCGCGCGCGGGCCGCACAGGCCGACCTCTTCGTCTCCATCCATGCAGACGCCTTCATCAACCGCTCGGTGCGCGGCTCGTCGGTCTACGTGCTGTCGACGGGCCGCGCGAGCAGCGAGGCGGCACGGTGGCTGGCCGACCGCGAGAATGCCGCGGACCTCGTCGGCGGGGTGTCGCTCGACGACAAGAGCGACGTGCTCGCCTCGGTCCTGCTCGACCTCTCGCAGAACGCGGTGATCAGCGCGAGCCGGGACGCGGCGGGACGGGTGCTCTCGGAGCTCGACCGCATCGGCGAGCTCAAGAAGACCGAGGTCCAGCACGCGAGCCTGATCGTGCTGACGTCGCCGGACATCCCCTCGATGCTGATCGAGACGGCCTACATCTCGAACCCCGACGAAGAGAAGCGCCTGCGGGACCCCGGCCACCAGTCGCGCCTGGCCTCGGCGATCCACTCCGGCCTGCGCCGCTATTTCTACGACAACCCGCCCCCCGGGACGCGAGTCGCGCAGCTCGCCGCGGCCGAGCGCGGCCGCTCCGTCCCGCAGGTCGTCGCCGCCGGCGGGACCTGAGGGGCCGGCGCGGCAGCCGGCGCGCGCGCCGGCTGCATCTGGGGCAAACTGTCGCCGCCCCGAGACGTCCCCGTTGTGCCGCATGCCGATCCGCCAGCTTCCCGAGAACCTCGTCAACCAGATCGCGGCCGGCGAGGTGGTCGAGCGTCCGGCGTCGGTCGTCAAGGAACTGGTCGAGAACGCACTCGATGCCGGCGCAGGCCGCATCGTCGTGGACCTCGAACGCGGCGGCATCGGGCTGGTGCGGGTGCGCGACGACGGCGCGGGCATCCCCGCGGGCGAAATCGCGCTCGCGCTGTCGCGGCACGCGACCAGCAAGATCGCCTCCCTCGACGACCTCGGGATGATCACCACCCTCGGGTTTCGCGGCGAGGCGCTGCCGTCGATCGCCTCCGTGTCCCGTTTCCGGCTGGCCTCGGCCACGGCCGGCGGTGCCGGGGCGGAAATCGAGCTGGCCGACGGCGTGGCCAGCGCCGTGCGCCCGGCGGCCCATCCGCGCGGGACGACGGTGGAGGTGCGGGACCTCTTCCACAACGTCCCGGCGCGGCGCAAGTTCCTGCGCGCGGAACCGACCGAGTACCAGCATGCGCTGCGCACGTTGTCGAGGCTGGCGATGTCGCAGTTCGGCACCGGGATCACGCTCACCCACAACCGTCGTGAGGTGTTCTCGCTGCCGCCGGCCGCCGGCCGGGCGGAGCGCGAGGAGCGCGTGGCGCGGCTCGTCGGCCCGGATTTCATCGCGCACGCCGTGTACGTCGAGCACGAGTCCGCGGGGCTCCGCCTGCGCGGCTGGCTCGGCCTGCCGACCTACGCCCGCGCCCAGGCCGACCAGCAATACCTGTTCGTGAACGGCCGCATGGTGCGCGACCGCCTGCTCGGCAACGCCGTCCGCCTGGGCTACCAGGACGTCCTGTACGGCGGGCGCCAGCCAGCCTACCTGCTGTACCTCGACATCGATCCCGCGCAGGTGGACGTGAACGCCCATCCGCAGAAGCTCGAGCTTCGCTTCCGCGACGGCCGGCACGTCCACGACTTCGTGTTCCGCAGCATCGAGCGGGCGCTCGCGGCCACGAGACCGCGCGAGTCGTCGGCGGGCGCCGCCTCGGCGGCATGGCTGGGAAGCGCGTCCGCCGCCACCGCGCCCGGGTTGCCGCTGGCGGAGCCGCAGGCGCCCAGAGCGAGTTTCGACTGGCGCGACATCGCGCGCACCGTGCCGCCCGCCGAGGCCGGCGTGCAGCCGGGTTCGGCACCGCCGCTCGGCTACGCCGTGGCGCAGCTGCACGGGCTCTTCATCCTGTCGCAGACGCCGGAGGGCATCGTGCTGGTGGACATGCACGCGGCGCATGAGCGGGTCCTCTACGAGCGGCTGAAGGCCGGGACGGTCTCGGGCGGCGCGCGCCAGGCGCTGCTGGTCCCGGCCGTCCTGGACGTCAGCGCGGAGGAGGCGAGCCTCGCCGAGCAGCACGCGGAACAGCTGGCCGCCGCGGGGCTCGGGGTCGACCGCATCGGTCCCGCGCGGCTGGCCGTGCGCGAGGTGCCGGCGTCGCTCGCCGGCGTCGATGCCGCGGGATTGCTGCGCGACGTGCTCGCGGATCTCGCGGCGGATGCGGCCACGCACCGCATCGTCGAGCGGCAGAACGAGCTGCTCGCCAGCCTCGCCTGCCGCGCCGCGGTGCGCGCGCACCGCAGCATGACCGTGGCCGAGATGAACGCGTTGCTCCGCGAGATGGAGCGCACGGACCGCGCGGACCAGTGCAACCACGGCCGGCCCACCTGGACGCGCATCTCGCTCGACGAGCTCGACCGCCTGTTCCTGCGCGGGCGCTGACCGTGGACGGTCCGGCGATCCTGCTGATGGGCCCGACCGGCGCCGGCAAGACCGACATCGCCGTGGAGCTGGCCGCGAGCCTGCCGGTGGAAGTCGTCAGCGTGGACTCGGCCATGGTCTATCGAGGCATGGACATCGGGACCGCCAAGCCCGACGCGGCCACGCTCGCCCGCGCCCCGCACCACCTCGTCGACATCCTCGATCCCGCCGAGCGCTACTCGGCCGGCCGGTTCCTCGAGGATGCGCGCGCAGCCGTGGCGGGCATCGTCGCGCGCGGCCGGGTCCCGCTGCTGGTCGGCGGCACGATGCTGTACTTCCGCGCGCTGCAGTCGGGGCTGGCCGAGCTGCCGGCGGCCGACCCTGCGATACGCCGCCAGCTCGACGAACGCGCCGGACGCGAAGGCTGGCCGGCCCTGCACGCTGAGCTCAGCCGGCTGGACCCCGAGGCGGCCGCGCGGATCCAGCCCGCCGACCGGCAGCGCATCCAGCGGGCCCTCGAGATCGTGGCCCTCACCGGCCGTCCGGCCAGCGCCCGCCTGCGCCAGCCGCTGCGCACCGGCACCCGGGGCGGCGACCTCAGGATCGTGCTCGCGCCGGCCGACCGCGTCGCCATGGCGCAGCGCATCGAGAAAAGATTCCTGCGGATGATGGAACTCGGCTTCCTCGAAGAGGTTCGAAGGCTCTACGGGCGCGGTGACCTCGGCCCGGACCTGCCCTCGATGCGGTCCGTCGGCTACCGTCAGCTGTGGGAGCACGTGGCCGGCCGTGAGGACCTGGAAGGCGCCGTAGGGCGCGGAATCGTCGCGACGCGGCAGCTGGCCAAGCGGCAGCTGACGTGGCTGCGGGCGGAACCCGGTGCCGAGTGGGTCAACGCGCTTGAAAAGGGCGCGTCCGCCCAGATAAGGGAACGGGCGGTCCGGTGGCTGGACGCGCAGGGTTGAGAACCGGTCTATATGCTACTATTTGACACTTCGCCGACGATTTTTTGGTGCGGCGCGGCAGTTTCAGGCTCCACGGAAGGGCCGGTCTTTTGCCGCTCGATTCGGACAGACAATTCCTAGAAAGAACAAGGAGATAAGAACATGGCCAAAGGTCAGTCGCTGCAGGACCCGTTCCTGAACGCCCTGCGCAAGGAACGCGTCCCGGTGTCGATCTACCTGGTCAACGGCATCAAGCTGCAGGGCCAGATCGATTCCTTTGACCAGTTCGTGGTCCTGCTGCGCAACACCGTCAGCCAGATGGTCTACAAGCACGCCATCTCGACCGTCGTGCCGGCACGGAACGTGCGCCTGCCTTCGTCGGAAGAAGGCGCCAAGGAAGGCGAGGCCGAGTGACCCGATCCGGTCGCCGCGCGGGAGTCCTCATTGTTCGAGCGTCCTGAGGCCGGCGAGCGTGCCGTCCTCGTGCGCCTGGGGCTGGGCGCACCGGTCAGCGGGCAGGATCTCGAGGAGTTCGAGGCCCTCGCCGTGTCCGCCGGCGCGGTTCCCGTCGCCACGGTCACCGGGTCCCGCCGTGTTCCTGAGCCCCGTTATTTCGTCGGCAGCGGCAAGGCGGAGGAGATCCGCGCCGCCGCTGAGGCGAGCGATGCCGAACTGGTGCTGGTCGATCACGCGCTGTCGCCGAGCCAGGAGCGCAACCTCGAAGGCCTCGTCGGCCGCAGGGTCCTGGACCGGGCAGGCCTGATCCTCGATATTTTTGCCCAGCGCGCCCGCAGCGCGGAGGGCAAGCTCGAGGTCGAGCTGGCCCAGCTGCGCCATCTTTCCACCCGGCTGGTGCGGGGCTGGACGCATCTCGAGCGACAGAAGGGCGGCATCGGCCTGCGCGGCCCGGGCGAGACCCAGCTCGAGACCGACCGTCGGCTGCTGGCGAAGCGCATTCGCACCCTGAGCGAGCGCCTGGAGTCCCTGGCCCGCCGCCGCGATACCGGCCGCGCCGTGCGCAAGCGCATCCCGATTCCTGCCGTCGCGCTGGTGGGCTACACCAACGCCGGCAAGTCCACGCTGTTCAATTCCCTGACCGGCAGCGACGCCTACGCCGCGGACCAGCTGTTCGCCACGCTCGACCCTACCGTGCGCCGGCTGCGGCTGCCGCATACGCCGGAGATCGTGCTGGCCGATACGGTCGGCTTCGTGCGCGACCTGCCGCACGAGCTGGTGGCCGCGTTCCGCTCGACGCTGCTCGAGGCCCGCGACGCCGACCTGTTGCTGCACGTGGTGGACGCTTCGGACCCGGAGCGGCTCGACCGCATCGCCCAGGTCGAGGCGGTCCTCGAGAGCATCGGCGCCGGGTCCATTCCGGTGCTGACCGTGTTCAACAAGATCGACCGTATCGGCGCGCCGCCCGCCATCGAGCGTGACGCGAGCGGACAGGCGGTGCGCGTCTGGGCAAGCGCCGTGAACGGCCAGGGCCTGGACCTGCTGAAGGGCTGCCTGCACGAGCGCTTCGGCGCGATGGTGCGGCGCTTCTCGCTGGCCCTGGCGCCCTCCGAGGGACGTACGCGCGCGCGCCTGTACCGCGACGGCCTCATCCGGCAGGACCATGCGCGCGAGCAGGGCGGCTGGTTGCTCGAGGTCGAGGCGTCAAAGCCCGAGCTCGAGGCCCTCTGCGGCAGCGAGGGGATCGACTTCGCCTCGCGCGTCTCGCCTTGTTTGCCCGTGCACGGGTTCGTAGAATCCGGGCACGCGGCGCACCCAGTAAGCGCCTGAACCCACCCCATCTCCGAGCGACCAACATGCCCTGGAACGACTCCGGCAGGAACGAGAATCCCTGGCAGCGCAAGCCGGACCAGCAGCCGCCCGACCTCGACCAGGTCGTCAGGGACCTGCAGCGCCGGCTGCGGTCGCTGTTCGGCGGCGGCGGGTCGGGCCCGCGCCCGGCCGGAGGCGCCGGAGGCGGCCGCTGGTCCCTGAATGCCGGTTACCTCGTCGTCGCCGCGCTGGCCGTGTGGGCCATGACCGGCTTCTACCAGAACGACGCCGCGGAGCGGTCGGTCATCACCCGCTTCGGCAAGTACGTCGGCACGACCCAGCCGGGACTGCACTGGCACCTGCCGTGGCCGATCGAGCAGCGGCTGATGGTCAACGTGTCGGAGTTCCTGAGCTTCGAGGACCGCACGCGGATGCTGACCCAGGACGAGGCGCTGGTCGGCATCAACCTCGCCGTCCAGTACCGGCGCGCGGACCCGGTGCAGTTCGCGTTCAACGTGCGCGACCCCGAGGACACGCTGAAGGAAGTCAGTGAAAGCGCGATCCGCGAGGTCATCGGCCAGAGCAAGCTCGACTTCGTGCTCGAGAAAGGCCGCCAGGAGATCTCGGCGCGGACCAAGGAGCTGATCCAGCGGACCATCACCTCCTACAACACCGGCATCGAGATCATCAGCGTCAACCTGCAGGACGTGATCGTCCCCGAGCAGGTGGCGCCGGCGCAGAAGGACGCCATCAAGGCGCGCGAGGACCGCGACCGCGCCAACCTCGCCGCCCAGACCTACGCCAACGACATCCTCCCCAAGGCGCGCGGCCTTGCCGCGAGCCAGCTCGAGGCCGCGCGGGCGCATCGCGAGCGGGTCGTGGCGGAAGCAGACGGCCAGAGCACGCGCTTCGCAGCGCTCGCCGTCGAGTACCAGCGCGCCCCCGAGGTCACTCGCCGCAGGCTCTACCTCGAGACCATGGAGCAAGTGCTGGCCTCCTCCGCCAAGGTGATCGTGGACACCAAGGGCACCGGCAACATGATCTACCTGCCGCTCGACCGGCTGCTCGAGCAGCGCAACCAGCCCCGCAACGGCACGGTGACGATCGAGCCGTCGGCATCGATGCCGATGGAGGCCGCCCCGGACGCCGCTGCCCAGCCCGACCTGCGCAGCAGGGGGAACCGCTGATGAACAACCGCATCATGGCCTTCCTGCTGGTCGTCGGCGCGCTGGCCTTCCTAGGGTCGAAGACCTTCTTCCAGGTCAACGAAACCGAGCTCGCCATCAAGTCGCGTTTCGGCGAGATCGTCCGGGCCGACTACGCGCCCGGCCTGCACGTCATGATCCCGCTGGTCAACGACGTGCGGAAGTTCGACCGCCGCGTGCTCACGCGCAACTACCCCTCCGAGCAGTTCCTGACCAGCGAGGGCAAGATCCTGAACGTCGACTTCTACGTGAAGTGGCGCATCTCCGACGTCGGCCAGTACTACAGGTCGACCAGCGGCGACGAGGAGGCGGCGGCGCGCCGCCTCGCGGAGATCGTCAAGGACGGCCTCAAGGGCGTGATCGCGCGCCGCACCATCCAGCAGGTCGTGGCGGCCGAGCGCGCGGAGTTCATCGGCGACATCGTGCAGGTCGCGGGCGCCTCGGTGCAGCAGCTCGGCATCACCCTCGTGGACGTGCGCGTCAAGAAGATCGACCTGCCGGACGACGTGCTCGACTCCGTGTTCAACCGCATGCGCCAGGACTTTGCCCGGCAGGCCGCACAGCTGCGCGCCGAGGGCGACGAGACGGCGCAGACGGTGCGCGCCGCGGCCGATCGCGAGCGGATTGAGCTGCTCGCCCAGGCGACGCGCGAGTCCGAGAAGATCCGCGGCGAGGGCGACGCCCGGGCGGCGGCGATCTACTCGGGCGTCTACCAGAAGAACCCCGAGTTCTACGCGTTCCACCGCAGCCTCGAGGCCTACCGCAAGTCGCTCGGCAAGTCGGAGGACATCCTCGTGCTGTCGCCAGACAGCGAGTTCTTCCGCTACCTGAACCAGTCCGGCCGCTGACCTGGCGTGCAGATCGACTGGAACGACCTGGGAACGGCGTTCGCGCTGTACCTCGTGATCGAGGGCGTGATGCCGTTCCTCAATCCCCGCGGCATGCGCCGGGCCATGGAGATGTTCTCGCAGCTGCCCGACGCGCAGCTGCGCATCGCGGGGCTCGCGGCCATGATCGCCGGTGTGCTGCTGCTGTGGGCGGTCCGCGCCTGACGGCGGCCTGAAAGACCCGGAGGTTCGCTGTGATGGGCAGGATGGTGGTGATCATCGGCGCCCAGTGGGGTGACGAGGGCAAGGGCAAGATCGTCGACCTGCTGACCGACCGGGCAGCCGCCGTCGCCCGCTTCCAGGGTGGGCACAATGCCGGCCACACCCTGGTCATCGACGGCCAGAAGACGATCCTGTCGCTGATTCCCTCCGGCATCCTCCGCGAACAGGTGATCTGCTTCATCGGCAACGGCGTCGTACTGTCGCTGCCGGCGCTGCTCAAGGAAGCGGACATGCTGGCGGGCCGGGGCGTGCCGGTGCTGGAGCGGCTGCGCATCAGCCCGAACTGCCCCCTCATCCTCCCGTACCACGTCGCACTCGACCAGGCACGGGAACGCGCGCGCGGCGCCAACGCCATCGGCACCACGGGGCGGGGCATCGGTCCGGCCTACGAGGACAAGGTCGCGCGCCGGGCGGTCCGGGTCGCCGACCTGTTCCACCGCGAGCGCTTTGCTGCCAAGCTCGGCGAGGTGCTCGACTTCCACAACTTCGTGCTCCAGCGCTACTTCAAGGTGCCGCCCGTCGACTTCCAGCAGGTGCTCGACGAGTCCCTGGCACAGGCCGAACGGATCAAGCCGCTCGTCGGCGACGTGAGCCTCGAGCTCTCGCGCATCCGGGACGGCGGAGGCAACGTGCTGCTGGAAGGCGCACAGGGCGCGCTGCTCGACATCGACCATGGCACCTACCCCTACGTGACGTCGTCGAACACCGTGTCGGCCACCGCCGCCGTCGGCACGGGCATCGGTCCTCGCGACATCGACTACGTACTCGGCATCATCAAGGCCTACACGACCCGGGTCGGCGCCGGGCCGTTCCCGACCGAGCTGTTCGACGAGTCGGGACGGCACCTCTCGCGCGTGGGGCAGGAATTCGGCGCGGTCACCGGCCGCCCGCGGCGCACCGGCTGGTTCGACGCGGTGGCGCTGCGACGCTCCATCCTCAACAACGGCGTGTCCGGACTGTGCGTCACCAAGCTCGACGTGCTCGACGGCCTCGACACGCTGCGGCTGTGCACCGGATACCGCGCCGCCGACGGCAGCCTGCGCGACACGCCGCCGCTGCTTACGGACGAGTATCCCGGCTGCGAGCCGGTCTACGAGGAATTGCCCGGCTGGACGGAGTCGACCGTCGGCATCCGCTCCTACGACGCACTGCCGGCGAATGCGCGCAGCTACCTGGCGCGCATCGAGGCGCTGACGGGGGTGTCTGTCGACATCGTCTCCACCGGGCCCGACCGCGAGCAGACGATCGTCCTGCGGCACCCCTTCGACTAGCCGGCGCCCGCGAACAGCCGCTGCATCAGCGCGCGTTCCCGCCCGTCGATGGCCGCGAGGAACTCGCCGGCCCCGTCCAGCTGCCGGAACGCGTCGTAGCCCCGCTCCAGGAAGTCCTGCAGCTGGCCGTAGCCCGCAGCATGGGCGGGCCCGCGTGCGAGCCGGATCGCCAGGCCGACCTCCGGGCGATGCGCCAGCGAGTCGAGCAACGCGCCGATCTCGCCGATGAGTGCAACCTGGTGGTCACGATCGCGCGGCCTCCCGGCCGCCCTGTAGGCCTTCGCGTAGCCCGCGTCGTCGGGCCGGCTCGACGAGCGCAGCTGCATGGCGGTGTCGGCGTCGAGCTCGATGGTCAGGACGTGGAGCTCGAACGCCCTCGCCAGGGCGTCGAGCGCGGCCGCCGGCAGGAAGCGCTTCAGCTTGTCGAGCGCGCGCAGCACCTGGCGGTCCCGCTCGCGCATGTCCCGGGGTCCGTACAGGTCGGCGAGGAAGAAGTCGACCGCCGGCCCGTAGCGCGGCTGCTCGCGCAGGTCGGCGTAGGTGGCGGCCAGTCGCCGGGACTGGTAGTCGGCGAGGGCGCGCATGCGCGCCGCCAGGCCGGCGTCGTGCTCCCTGCGTGAAGCCACCTCGTGATAGCGCGAGGCCAGCGCGTCGAGCCGTCGTCTCGCCGCCTCGCGGTCCATGGCCGGGGCGCTCAGCGCGCACCGGCGATGAGCCGCTCCAGGCGCCGCAGCGTCCGGTCCAGGTCGCGGACGACGCGGGCGTTGGCGCGGCGGTGCTGGTCGATCGAGGCGTGGAAGCTGCGATGCGGGTCGCGCAGCAGCTCGCGGCGCAGCCGCAGCCCGTGCCGTGCCAGCGCGTGGTCGAGCGTGTCCGCATGCCGGCGCAGGTCGGCCCTGACCCGCTGGTAAGCGTGGTCCACCAGCCGGCGCCGGTCGGCGTAGCGGAAGACGTTGGCGAAGAACATGCGCTCGTCATCGCGGTCGGGCTCGAACAGCAGGATGTCGGAACCGGGGAAACGCGAGCGATAGCCCGCCATGCCGACCTGCATCCGCGACTGGATCAACGACCGGAACGTCTGCCCGAGCACCACGGACAGGCCGCGATCGGTGAGCGTCCCGTCGGGCTTGCGCCGGCCGCCGGCCGAGGCGTCGAAGGCGACCAGCGGGTTGATGCAGAAGACCAGGTCGGCTCCTGCCTCCAGCACCAGCGAGGTGTGCATGGTGCGCAGCAGCGCGCCGTCGGCGTAGGCGTGGCCGTCGACCTCGACGGGCGGGTAGAGACCCGGCAGCGCCGTGCTCGCCTGGATCGCCAGCGAGATCGGCACGTGGTCGAGGCCGGGCTCGCCGAAGCGGGCGGACTCGCCGGTGTTGAGGTCGGTGGACACGATGTAGAGCTTGTGCGGCAGCTTCCGGAAGTCGTTGGTGCGGCCGTGAACGCTGAACACGCCGCGCATGAAGCGCTCCAGGGGCGCCCCGTCGAACAGGCCGTTGGGGAGCAGGGCGGTCAGCGGGTCTAGCACCTCGGCCAGGTTGCGCGACAGCGGCGCGCGCGCGTAGTAGCCGAGCGCGCGGCCGGCGAGCGTGGGAAAGCGCGCCAGCCGGCGCCCGTATTCACGCCAGGCCGGCCGCAGGAAGATGCCCGGGCGCGCCGGGAACTCGCCCGATTCGTTAGTGATGATCAGGCGCGCCATGTCCAGCGGCGTGATCCCGTTGGCCAGCGCCGCGGCGACCATCGAACCGGAGCTGACGCCGACGTAGGCGTGCAGGCCGTTGAGGTCCAGTCCTTCGATGCTCTCGGCCAGCGCCTGCAAGGCGCCCAGCTCGAAGAACGCGCCGACCGGGCCGCCGCCCGCCAGCGCGATGCCGACGCGCGTACCGCGCCTGCGTGATGCTCTTGCCAGTTGCGGAGTCAGCATCGCTGCCTCCCGCCGGGATCCGCGCGATCAGGTTCCGCGGGAGGGCGTCGCGCCGGGCTTGGCGCCTTTGTGCCGGGTCGCGCGCGACTTCGCGGCGGGCTTCTTCGCCGCCCTGCGCGCCGCCGGCCGGGCGGCAGCCAGCTTCTCGACGCTGTGGGTCAGCTGGTTGACCTTCCGGGCCAGGTCGCCGATTTCCTCGGCCGTCGGCATGCCAAGCTGGTGCAGCGCCCGCTGGACGCGAGTCTGGAAGATCTTCTCGAGGTTGTCCCAGGTCTCCGTTGCCTGGCCCTTGACGTCGCCGACCCGACGGTTGACGGACTTCTGCGCGCCCTCGAAGGCCTGCATGACGACCTTCTGGGCCGTGGTCAGGGCACCGCCCTGCAGCCTGGCGCCCTCGTGGACCAGGTCCTCGAAGAACCGGGTGCCGCCCGCCTGGGCGCGTGACATCGCGCCGAGGCCAGCCGACCAGATCTGCTGCGCGGAGTAGAGGGGGTTCGTTCCCCGCCCGGCCTTCTGGGCCGGCGCCGCGCCGCCGAGCTTGCCTTTCTTCCTGACCGCCATGATCCACTCCTTGCCGCGCACGGCATCATGCCGTTACCTTGACCGGAGAATAACCCGTTTCAGGGTGCGGCGGCGTCGCGTGGATCACGCGGGGCCGTGTCAGTACATGCCGCAGGAGGGCACAACGATGGCCGGCAACGCCTGGAGCAAGTTTCCCTACGATGCGAGGCCGTATTCCTATGCCGGTCCCGCCCTCAGGAAGGCCTGGGACCGCCTGCACGCCGGCGACCTCGAGCCCTTCCCGGAGCCCGACGGGCTTGCCGCGCTCGCGGGCGTCAAGCCCTCCGGCCCGGTGCCCGGCTTCAAGGGGGACTGGGACGACCTTGCGCTGCGGCTGCAGGATGCCTGGCGGGCGTTCCACCGCGGTGATTTCCAGGAGGCCTGCGAGACGGGTTCGAAACTCGGCCCGCTCGGCGCGCAGGTCGCCAACAAGGCGGCCGCCGTCTACTGCACTTACCTGGAGGACGATGACAGGCGGGCCGTGCGGCTGCTGACGGAGGCGGCGAAGCGCGGCGAGGAGGCGTGCCGCAAGCTGCCGCGCTGCGCCAACGCGTGGTACTTCCACGCCTTTGCGCTCGGCCGTTACGCGCAGCGGATCTCGGTGCTCAAGGCGCTCGGCGAGGGCGTCGGCAGCAAGGTCCAGAAGGCGCTGAACGCCGCCATCGAGCTCGAGCCGCGCCACGCGGACGCGCACATCGCCCTCGGTGCCTATCATTCCGAGATCATCGACAAGGTCGGGGCGCTCGCGGGCAAGCTGACCTACGGCGCGGACCGGGCGACGGCGGTGAAGCACTTCGAGAAGGCGATCAAGCTCAACCCGGAGGCGGCGGTCGCCTACATGGAGTACGCGAACGGCCTGCTGATGACCGAGGGCGACAAGAAGCGGGCGGAGGCCGTCAAGCTGTACCGCAAGGCGGCGGGCTGCAAGCCGGCGGATGCGATGGAGCGGCTCGACGTCGAGCAGGCCAGGGCCGAGCTGGCATGACGTCGGGCCCTCAGCGGGCCGACGCGAGGTAAGGGCCGAGCAGCGTCGCGAGCACGATCGACTCGAACTCGCCGGCGAACCGCGCGGCGATCGAGGTGGGATCGGGCACCCGCTTGCGGTCGGCGATCAGCCCGAACTGCACCTGCCCGTTGTAGCTCAGGATACTGAGCCCGAGCCCGATGTGACCGGACTGCGGCACCCAGAACATCAGCTGGGCGATCCGACGGCCGGCGACGTATACCGCGGTACGCGGGCCCGGGACATTCGAGGCGACCAGCGTCGCCTTGCGGGACAACAGGTCGATGGCCAGCCTTTCAGCCTGGTCGCCCAGGATCCCGAGCGCGCCCATCAACCCGAGGGTCAGTAGCGGCTGGTAACTGGACTTGAGGCCGGCCATGGCCGCGGCCACCGCCTGGACGCGCGCGATCGGGTCGCGGATGCCCACCGGCAGGTCGAGGAAGACGAGTCCGAACCGGTTGCCCAGGGCCTCCGCCTCCGACGGATCACGGAGGTTGACCGGAACCGCCGCGCGCAGCACGAGACCCTGGGTGTCATCGCCCTGCTCGCGCAGGTAAGCCCCGACCGCCCCGGCGGCGGCCGCCATCAGCACGTCGTTGATCGTGCAGCCCAGCGCGTGTGCGATCGTGCGCGCTTCGTGGAGCGGCAGCGGCTCCGCCCAGGCTGCGAGCTTGTGGGACCCGAGGGGTCCGCGCAGCGAGACATCGGGCTCGTCGCGCAGGGCCGCGACCTTGAGGAGCTCGAGCCCGGTGCCGAACGCATGCCGCGCGAGGTCGCCGGCATGGTCCGGGTGGCGCGCCATGTCGGCCAGCCGGCCCAGCCAGTCCGCCCCGCCGTCCAGCGCATGCTGCACGAGCGCCGCCCCCGGGATGCCCCGCAGGCCGTCCTTCCCGGAGCCCTGTGCGCGGCGTCGCGGCGCAGTCGCCGGCGGCGACGCGGCCTCCGCGTCACGCTCGGCATCGGTCAGCGACAGGAAAACCCGGCTGAGCGCGATGCCGTCGGCGTAACAATGGTGGATGCGCATGATCACGGCGGCGCCGGTGGCGTAATTCTCGACGAGCTGGAACTGCCACAGCGGCCGCCGCCCGTCGAGCTGCATGCCCGAGAGGTCCGAGACCAGTGCCTCGAGCTCCTGCTTGCCGGCCGGCGCGGGCAGCGCGACGCGCAGCACGTGCGCGTCGAGGTCGAAGTCGTGGTCGCACACCCAGCGCGCGCCACCCAGGTCGTCGACCGGCCTGCAGCGGAAGCGACCGAACTTCATGAACCGCTCGGCGATCACCCTGCGCAGGGACGCGAAGTCGAGCGGCTCGTCCAGGATCCAGACCCCGATGATCATCATCAGGTTGGACTGGCGATCCATGCGGAGCCAGGCGGCGTCCACCGCGGACATGCGTTCTTGGTCGGTGGCCATATGAGGCTCTGGGGCGGGATCGGCTATGCTTGCACACCAACTATAACCCGCCCGGGCGTCGGGCAACCGCGGTGCCCGGACCGGCGATGTCCAGGCGGGCCCCGTGAGGCCACCGAGGGAGATGCAGATGGCGTATTTCGTCACCGGCGCGACCGGTTTCATCGGGCAGCACCTGGTGCAGAGGCTCCTCGGCCGCAAGGGCACGGTCTACGTGCTGGTCCGGCGCCAGTCCAGGGACAAGTTCGCCGAGATGAGGGAGCGGTGGGGACATCGCGGCCGGCGGGTGATTCCCGTCTACGGCGACCTGGCGGAGCCGCACCTGGGCGTGTCCCTGGCGGACCGCAAGCGCCTCAAGGGGAAGGTCGAGCACCTGTTCCACCTGGCCGCGATCTATGACCTCAAGGCCGGCGCCGAGGAGCAGGAGCAGGCCAACGTCCTCGGCACGGACCACGCGATCCAGTTTGCCGCGGCGGTGAAGGCCGGCTGCTTTCACCTGGTCAGCTCGATTGCGGCGGCCGGGCAGTACCGCGGGACCTTCCGCGAGGACATGTTCGAGGAGGCCACGGGCCTCAACCATCCCTACTTCCGCACCAAGCACGATTCCGAAGCGCTGGTTCGCAAGCGCTGCAAGGTGCCGTGGCGCGTCTACCGCCCGGGCATCGTGGTCGGCCATTCGCAGACCGGCGAGATCGACAAGGTCGACGGGCCGTACTACTTCTTCAAGATGATCCAGAAGCTCCGGCAGACGCTGCCGGCCTGGTTCCCGCTGGTCGGTTTCGAGGGCGGCTACATCAACATCGTGCCGGTGGACTTCGTCGCCGACGCGCTCGACCACCTCGCGCACCTCGCAGGTCACGACGGCGAGTGCTTCCACCTGACGGATCCCCGGCAGCGCCGCGTCGGCGAGGTCCTGAACCTGTTCGCCCGGTCGGGGCACGCGCCGACCATGGCGTTCCGTCTGGACCCGAAGCTCTTCGAGTTCGTCCCGCCGGGGGTGAGCAAGTCACTCACCCACTACAAGCCGCTGCAACAGATGATCGACACCATCCTGCGCGATCTGTACATGCCGAGGGACGTGCTGCGTTTCTCGAACTGGCAGACGCGCTTCGACTCGACCCAGGCGCAACGCCTGCTCGAGCCGGCCGGCATCCGCGTGCCGTCGCTCGAGGACTATGCATGGCGGCTGTGGGACTACTGGGAGAGGCACCTCGACCCGGACCTGTCGCTGGACCGCAGCCTGGCCGGCGCCGTCCGCGGCAAGGTGGTGCTGATCACCGGGGGTTCGTCCGGCATCGGCCTCGCAGCCGCGGAGCGCTGCGCGGCGGCCGGCGCGAAGGTGATCATCGTGGCCCGCGACCCGGAAAAGCTCGAGGCGGCGCGCGCCCAGCTGGCCGAGCGGGGCGAAGTCCACGCCTACGCCTGCGACATCGCCGACCCGGCGGCCTGCGACGGCTTTGCGAAGCAGGTGCTCGAGAAGTTTGGCGGCGTCGACGTCCTGGTGAACAACGCCGGCAGGTCCATCCGTCGCTCGATCGACCTGTCCTACGACCGCTTCCACGACTTCGAGCGCACGATGCAGCTCAATTACTTCGCGGCGATCCGCCTGACCATGGCGTTGTTGCCGACGATGCTGGAGCGTCGCGGCGGCCATGTCGTGAACATCTCGTCCATCGGCGTGCTGTCCAATGCGCCGAGGTTCTCCGGCTACGTGGCCTCCAAGGCCGCGCTCGAGGCCTGGACCCGCTGCGCGGCGGCGGAGTTCGCCGACCGCGGCGTGACCTTCACCATCATCAACATGCCGCTGGTGCGCACGCCGATGATCGCGCCGACGAAGATCTATGAGCAGATGCCGGTGGCGACGCCCGACGATGCGGCCGACATGGTGGCGGAGGCGATCATTGCGCGGCCGAAGCGCATAGCCACCCGCCTGGGCCTGTTCTCGGAGGTCTTCTACCTGGCGGCGCCGCGCATCTCCGAGGTGATGATGAACACCGCCTACAAGATGTTCCCGGACTCCTCGGCCGCCAAGGGCGACGCGAAGGACAAGCCGAAGGACTCCACGCCGACGCCGGAGGCGGCGATCTTCGCCTCCCTGCTGCGCGGCGTGCACTGGTAGGCGATAATCGCGGCGCGGGAACCTGCGCCGCGGTGGCGGGTCCCCGGCGGCGGATCGGCAGATTCCCGGGCACCGCGCCTTTCGGGTGTGAGATGGACTCCGCGCCGCTCCCGGACGGGAGCGACGCGCGCGAAGTTGCGTGAGAAACGGATTGCGAGAGGAACGAATGAGCAGATCGAGGATGCTGGCGGCGGCCGTGGCGCTGCTGTCGAACACCGGGATTGCAGCCGCACTGGACGAGGCGCCTGGCGCCGGGGAGGGAGCAGTCCGGCTCGAGGAGGTCGTCGTGACCGCCGAGAAGCGCAGCGAGAACCTGCAGCGCACGCCGGCCGCCATCACGGCGATCCCGGGCGATGCGCTGGTGGCGGCCGGGGTGGCCGACATCCGTGCGGCGCAGAACCTCGTTCCCTCGGTGCGCTTCCAGGCCGAGAACGCCTCGACGGAGATCTACATCCGGGGCATCGGCTCGACGCTGGACCTGCCCAACATCGAGCCGCCCACGGTCATGAACTTCAACGGGGCGTACATCCCGCGCGAGGGCACCAGCGTCGGCCTGTTCGACGTCGCGCGGATCGAGGTGCTGCCCGGCACGCAGGGCACGCTGTACGGCCGTGCCGCCCTGGGCGGCGCGGTCAACGTCGAGTTCAACCGGCCCGGTCCGGACTGGGACACCAGCGCACTGGTCGAAGCAGGCAACTACTCGTTGTTCCGGGTGTCCGCGGCGCAGAACCTGCCGGTGGACGAGACCCTCTCGTTCCGGCTGGCCGGGGACTACATCAGCCATGACGGCTACCAGACGACGGGCGCCGACTCGAAGGACGACTACGCGCTGCGGGCCTCGGGCCTGTTCGAGCCGAACGACGACGTGTCGCTGTACGTCTGGGCGCACGGCGCCCGCAAGGACGGTCGCTCGCCGAACCTGGTGCGCCGTGGATACAACGACGGCACCTTTGACGGCAATCCCAACGCCTTCAACACCGACGACCCGTGGAACGACGTGATCACCGAGGACGCTCCCGATGCGGGCACGCAGGACTACGAGAACCTCGTGATCGGGGCGCAGCTCGACTGGGACCTCGGCGCAGCCACGCTGACCTACATCCCGTCCTATTTTTACCTCGACTGGGCGGGAAACTACTGGCTGGAGGATCGCGCGTCGTTCCTGTCGGCGCACTACAACCAGGTCACGCACGAGCTGCGGCTGGCGGGCGAGGCCGGCGAGCGCTGGGAATGGCTCGCCGGGGTCTACGCCTATCGCGTCACCAACGACGGCCTGTTCGTCGCCGGCGGCTTCCCGCTGGCGGACATCGACCACAACAGGCTCGAGGGCTACGCCGGTTTCGGGCAGGCGACCTACAGCGTCAGCGAGCGGACGCGCCTGAGCTTCGGCGGCCGCTACAGCAGCGACGAGCGCGAGGGGCAGGGAACGACGGCCTTCGGCCAGGCCTACACCGCCAGTCCGGAATACGACCGCTTCGACTGGAAGTTGGGCATCGAGTGGGATGCCGCCGACGGGGCGATGCTGTACGCGACAATCCAGACGGGCTACCAGCCCGGCACCTACAACCTGTACCCCGCGACCGAGACGCTGGACAACGTGCTCGACGAGGCGACCCTGACCGCCTATACGGCGGGGATCAAGAGCCGCTGGCTGGACGGCCGCCTGCAGCTGAACGACGAGGTCTTTTACTACGACTATCGGGACCTGCTGGTGCAGTCGTTCAACTTCAATACGGCGATCCTGACGCAGTTCAACGCGCAGCAGACCGAGATCTACGGCAACCAGCTCGACCTGCTCTTCCAGGCCACCGAAGCCGACCGGCTGGGTCTTTCCGTGGGTTACCTGCACGCCCGTTACGAGGAGTTCATGGTGCCGCCGGAGATCAACATCGGCAGCGAGAACCGCGACTTCTCGGGCTACCAGCTGCAGTACGCGCCGGACTGGACGGCGTCGGCATCCTGGCAGCACGACTTCCGGCTGGGCGGCGGAATGCTGCGGGCGCGGGTGGAGACGCGCTACGAGAGTTCGTTCTGGGGCACCTTCGCCCACGATCGCGGCACGCAGCAGCAGGATTACTTCAAGTCGGGGGCGGCGCTGACCTGGTACCCGGCGGATGGCCGCTGGAGCCTCGGCGCGTGGATAAGGAATGTCGAGAACGTGGCAGTCCTGGCCGCGACGACGACCGGCCAGGAAGGACCCTACGCCGACGCCTTCATCGAGGCGCCGCGGACATACGGGCTGCGATTCACGCTGGATCTATGAGGCAGGGCCGTCGCCGCCACGCTTTGCGCGTGACGGCGACGGTGTCAAGATGGTGCCCAGGAGAGGACTCGAACCTCCACGCCTCGCGGCACTAATACCTGAAACTAGCGCGTCTACCAATTCCGCCACCTGGGCACAGGGCTGTCCCCGGCGAGGGCAGCGAAATCTACGCACGCCGCCCGCTGTTGTCAAATCAGGACTTTCAATGAAAAAGCGTTCAACTTGGCAGGATCGGGATCCCCGCTTCCGGGAGGAATCCGGCCGCTACGAGAATCCGATCCCCAGCCGGGAATTCATCCTGCAGGCGCTCGCGGAGGCGCGCCAGCCCCTCGCTTTCGACGGGTTGTGCGAGCGCCTCGGGGTGCGCGACCGGGCCGTCAGGCAGGCCATCGGCAAGCGGCTCGGCGCCATGGTGCGCGAGGGCCAGCTGCTGGTGAATCGCGCCGACGAATACTGCCTGCTGGACCGCCTGCCTCTCGTGGTCGGCACGGTCAGCGGGCACAAGGACGGCTTCGGATTCCTGTCGCCGGAAGACGGCGTGGGCGACGACATCTTCCTGCCGTACCGGCAGATGCGCCAGGTCATGCACGGGGACCGCATCGCCGTGCGTGTCACCGGGACGGACGCGCGCGGCCGCAAGGAGGGCGCGCTGGTCGAGGTCCTGGAGCGGCGCACCCGGGAAGTCGCCGGCAAGTTCACCTTCGAGTCCGGGGTCGGCTTCATCGACCCGGACAACCGCCGCATCAGCCACCGGATCGTCATTCCCGCCAAGGCGCGGGCCGGCGCGAAGTCCGGGGACCTGGTGGTGGCGGAGATCGTCGAGCCACCGACCGCTCACGCGGACCCGGTCGGCCGCGTCACCCGGATCCTGCCCGAGGGCGGCGCCGCCGATACGGCGATCGAGCTCGCGGTGGCCGCGCACGGGCTGTCGCAGGAATTCCCGCCGGCGGCGCTGCGCGAGGCGCGGCGATTCGGCAAGACCGTGCCGGCGACGGCCGCCGTGGATCGGGCGGATCTGCGTGACCTGCCACTCGTGACCATCGACGGCGAAGACGCGCGCGACTTCGACGACGCGGTCTACGCCGAGGCGGCGCGCGGCGGTTTCAGGCTGGTGGTCGCCATCGCGGACGTGAGCCACTACGTCGTGCCGGGCTCGGCCCTCGACGCGGAGGCGCGCGAGCGGGCCACGTCCGTCTATTTCCCGGGTCGCGTCATCCCGATGCTGCCCGAGGAACTGTCCAATCACCTGTGTTCGCTGATGCCCCGGGTGGAGCGGTTGTGCATGCTCTGCGAGATGATGGTGTCGCGCGAGGGCCGCATCACGCGCTCGCGCTTCGGCGTCGGCCTGATGCGCTCGGCCGCCCGCCTGACCTACTCCAAGGTCGCGGCCGCGCTGGTCGACAAGGACGCGGCGGTCCGGCAGGAACTCGCGCCGGTGCTGCCGGTGCTGGAGACGCTCCACGAGGTCTACCGCTCGCTGCGCCGCCACCGCGAGGCGCGCGGCGCGCTCGACTTCGAGGCGCCCGAGGTCAAGGTGCTGGTGGACGAGTCCGGGCAGGTGACGGACATCCGCGCCTACCCGCGCAACGACGCGCACCGGATGATCGAGGAGTGCATGATCGCGGCCAACGTCGAGGCCGCGAGGTTTCTCAAACAGCACAAGATGCCGGCGCTGTTCCGCATCCACGGGACGCCGGAGGAGGAACGCATCGCCGACCTCAAGCGCTTCCTGTCCCAGAGGGGGGTGCTCCTCGAGACAGGGCACGAGCTCGAGCCGGCGCGGCTGCAGAAGGTGCTGAAGAGCGTCGTGGACCGGCCCGACGCGGCGGTCCTCGAGAACGCCATCATCCGCTCGCTGCCGCAGGCGTTGTACCAGCCGCTCAACATCGGCCACTTCGGCCTGGCGCTGAGCGAGTACGTGCACTTCACCTCGCCGATCCGCCGCTACCCGGACCTGCTGGTGCATCGTGCCATCCGGCACGCGATGGAAGGCGGCACGGCCGACGACTTCGTCCACCCGGCACGGGAGATGGAAGTGCTCGGCCGGGAGTGCTCGCTGCGCGAGCGCAAGGCCGACGAAGCGGCGCGCTCCGTGGTCGCCTTCCTGAAGTGCGAGTTCATGAAGGACCGGATCGGGGAGGAATTCGACGCCGTGGCGACCGGCGTGACCGACTTCGGGATCTTTGTCCAGCTCAGGGAGTGGCAGGTGGACGGCCTGGTGCACGTGACCTCGCTGCCCAAGGATTACTTCAGGTTCTTCGAGGAGGACCGGATGCTGGTCGGCGAGCGGACGGGCCTGCGGTTCGGCATCGGTGACGCGCTGCGCGTCAGGCTGACGCGGGTCGACTCGGCCGACCGCAAGATCGACTTCGAATTGGTCGAGAAGACCGAGACCGCGTTCCATCCGCGCCGCGCCAGGGGCAAGCGGGGCAAGTCGTGAGCGAAGGGGGCACGGTTTACGGCCTGCACGCCGTCCGGACGCTGCTCGAGCGGCAACCGGGGCGGGTGCGCCAGGTCTGGCTGCAGGCCGGCCGTGCGGATGCCCGGGCCGAACAGGTCCGGCGACTGGCGGCCGAGCGAGGGGTGCGGGTAGCGACCCGTCCCGGTCTGGAACTCGACCGGATGGCCGAGGGCGGCGTCCACCAAGGCGTGGTGGCGGAGGTCAGCGGGACAGCGACGCCGGGCGAGGACGACCTCGCGGACATTGTCCGGGCCGCCGGTCCGGCCGTGCTGCTGCTGGTCCTCGACGGGGTGCAGGATCCGCACAACCTCGGCGCATGCCTGCGCACCGCGGACGCCGCGGGGGTGCACGCGGTGATCGCGCCGCGTGACCGCGCCACGGGGCTGACGCCGGTGGCGCGCAAGGTCGCCGCCGGCGCTGCCGAGGCGGTGCCCTTCATCCAGGTGACCAACCTGGCACGCACCCTGGCGCGACTCAAGGAACTCGGCGTGTGGATCGTCGGGGCGGCCGGCCAGGCGGAGATGGAGCTCTACCAGGCGGACCTGAAGGGGCCGCTCGCGATCGTCATGGGCTCGGAGGGGGCCGGGCTGCGGCGGCTGACCCGGGAGGCCTGCGACTTCACGGTGCGGTTGCCGATGCTGGGCGTGGTCGAGTCGCTCAACGTCTCGGTCGCGACCGGCGTCGTCCTGTACGAGGCCCGCCGCCAGCGCCGCTGACGATCCCGCGGCACCTTTGTGCGCGCCTCGTCCAGTGTGCCAAGCACGGTTTGACGGGGTTTTCGCCAGCAGCGTGTCGCACCGCCCAGGCAGGCCTGGAGAGGCAGCGCCGGCCGATCGCGGACCGCGCCGGCAGGTGGCCCCGGATACAGTTGCGGAAAGCGAGCGATTCCGGTACCTTACGCACCCTTTCGCGCGCCCGACGGGCGCGTTTCTCCTTGCCTCACCGCGCTGCGTCTAGCGGGAGGCAAACCCATGAGGAGGTCACAAAGATGCGCCACTACGAGATCGTGTTTCTCGTCCATCCCGATCAGAGCGAACAGGTGCCGGCCATGGTCGAGCGCTATCGCGGCATGATTGCCGCGGGCGGCGGCCAGGTCCACCGCATGGAGGACTGGGGCCGGCGCCAGCTGGCGTTCCCCATCGCCAAGGTGCACAAGGCCCACTACGTGCTGATGAACATCGAGTGCGACGGCAAGGTCCTCGACGAGATCGTCGATGCCTTCCGCTTCAGCGACGCGGTGCTGCGCCACCTCGTCGTCAAGATGGAGCAGGCGGTCACCGAGCCCTCTCCGATGGCCAGGTCGTCGGAGGACAAGGACCGCCGCGACCGTGACGACCGCGATGATCGCGACGACCGCGACGACCGCGACGACCGGGACGATCGCGGTGACCGCGGCCGGCGCCGCGAATCGCGTGACGAGCCGGGCTCTGCGGCCGGCACCGACTGACCGGAGGACAGGAAAATGTCACGTTTCTTCCGTCGCAAGAAGTTCTGCAAGTTCACCGCCGAGGGCACGGACCAGATCGACTACAAGGACCTGGTCACCCTCAAGGGCTACATCACCGAGACGGGCAAGATCGTCCCGAGCCGGATCACGGGCACGCGCTCGTTCTACCAGCGCCAGCTGGCGACGGCGATCAAGCGTGCGCGCTACCTGGCACTGTTGCCCTACACCGACCAGCACTGAGGCGGCCGGGGCGGAGGCGCCCCGTCCAAGTCATGAACAAGTTCGCGGAGTGGCTGACAGCCCGGCCGATACGCAGCCTCTTTGCGGGCACGGTCCTGGCCGTGCTGGCGCTGATTGCGCTGCCGGTGCTGGCCTGGCTGCCGGCCGGGCTCGTCGTCCTCGGCCTGCTGGCGACCGGGTCGGGCGCCGCGACGCTGGCCGCAGCGGGCGCGGCACTGCCGATCGCCTGGGGATTCTCGCCGGTGATCGGGCTGGGTGGCGGGCTGGTGGTGGCTGCCGCCGTGCTGGTGCCGGCATACCTGGCGGGCTCGCTGCTGGTCCACAGCCGCAGCCTGAGCGTCGCCTTCCAGGCCGTCACGCTGGCCGCCTGCGCGCTGGTGCTGCTGGTCAGGCTCGTGCTGGGCGACCCGACTGGCGTGCTCATGCCGCTGCTGGACGTGTTCCGGCCGGCGCTGGAGGAGACCGCGCGCGCGCTGGCGGGCCTGGGCGTCGAGCGGACGCCCGAGGAAATCGGCGAGGCCACGGCGCGGGTCGCCTGGGCCACCGGCGCGTGGATGCTGCTGCTGCACACGATGACGTCGCTGTTCGCCGGACTGTGGGCCTTCGCGGCGATGCGTGAGCCGGGGTTGTTCGGCCGCCAGTTCCGCGGCCTGCGCCTCGGGTCGCTGGTCGCCTGGGCGGCCATGGGCGCGCTGCTGGTCAGCTTTGCGACGCAGTGGGCATCGGGTCGCGCGTGGGCGCCGGCGGAAGACGTGTTGTTCGTGCTGGCGGGCGCGTTCCTGCTGCAGGCGCTGGCGGTCGTGCACGGCCTGCGCGCCACGCAGGCGATCGGTCCGGTGCTGGTGGCGATGGCTTATGTCGGTGTCCTGCTGGTGCCGATGGCGCTCGTCGGCCTCGGCTTCGCGGACACGTGGGTTCGTTTTCGCGACAGGTTCGGGGCGCGCCCCGGTGCGTCGCAGGGTTGAGCGGGCTGGCCGGCCGCGTGGCCGGCGGGCCCGCTTGGGTTCTTCATTCAGGGTGTTCGAAACGGTGCGATCATGGAAGTAATTCTCCTGCAGAAGGTTGCCAAGCTCGGCAACATCGGTGACCGCGTCAAGGTCAAGTCCGGCTTCGGCCGCAACTACCTGCTGCCCAGTGGCAAGGCGACCCTCGCCACGCCGGAGCACATCGCCGCCTTCGAGGCGCGTCGAACGGAGCTCGAGGCGCGGGCGGCCAACGAGCTGACCGGCGCCCAGGCGCGGGCGGCGAAGCTGGAAGGCTTCGCGCTCACCATGACCGCGAAGGCGGGCAACGAGGGCAAGCTGTTCGGCTCGATCGGTACCGCCGACATCGCCGAGGCCTGCCAGAAGGCCGGCCACGAGATCGAGCGGTCGGAAGTCCGGTTGCCGGGCGGACCGTTGCGCATGGTGGGGGAGCACGCGGTCACGCTGCACCTGCACGCCGACGTGGACGTGACCCTGCCCGTGACGATCGTCGGCGAGGAGTAAACTCCCCGCTGACGGGCCGCTGGCGGCCCGACGGAAGGCGTCATGGCAATCGCTCCCTCCCGCACTCGCAGCACGGATCGCGGCGGCACCGACGCGATCCGCACGCCGCCTCACTCCGTCGAGGCCGAGCAGGCCGTGCTCGGCGGCCTGATGCTGGACTCGAACGCCTGGGACGCGGTCGCGGACATCGTTTCCGCGGCGGACTTCTACCGCCGCGACCATCGCCTGATCTTCGAGGCCGTGGCCGAGGTGGTCGAGCGTCGCGGTCCCTGCGACGCGGTGACCGTCGCCGAGCACCTCGAGCGCAAGGGGCTCGCGGAGGAAACCGGCGGGCTGGCCTACCTCGGCACGCTCGCGCGCGACACCCCCAGCGCCGCCAACGTCAGGACCTATGCCGAGATCGTGCGCGAGCGTGCGATCCTGCGGCAGCTCATCGAGGCCGGCGGGCAGATCGCCTCGTCGGTCTTCGAGGGCGGCGGCCGACCGGCGAACGAGCTGGTGGACGAGGCGGAGCGGCGGGTGTTCGAGATCGCCGAGCGCGGCGCGCGCTCGCGCGCCGGTTTCCAGTCGGTCAAGGAGATCCTGCCGGCGACCGTGGACCGGCTCGACGCGCTGCACCAGTCGCCCGGCCAGCTGACCGGCGTGACCACCGGCTTCACCGACCTCGACCGCATGACCACCGGCCTGCAGCCGGGCGACCTCGTCGTCATCGCCTGCCGGCCCTCGATGGGCAA
>JAGTSG010000105.1 GCA_018261655.1 Pseudomonadota bacterium
CCCCTTCCTGTTCGATCTCGCGCACCGTCCCGTCATCCGGCTGGACTGGGAGCACACGGCGTACCGGTGGGTTCGCCCCGAAGCGCTCGCCGGTCTGCCCACCGTGCCGAGCCTCGCCGCGGCGCTGCGCGCCTGCTGGCCCGGGGCCGTTGGTGACCGCGGCGAAGACCGCAAGGACTAGCGGGTGTCTGCGCCGCGACTTTGGCCGATCATCGGGGCCTCCGTTCACTGAAGGGGAAGCTCGTGCAACGAATCCGAATCCCCTCGGTCCCTTCGTCCGAGATCACGCCCCGCCCGGTGTGGGAAGACCGGCGCCGCTTCCTGCGGGCGGCCGCCGGCGGGGCCGCGGCGGCGCTGCTGCTGGCGAGGCCAGGGCAGGCCGCGGTGAGCCGCCCGGGTCGGCTCGCCCCGATCGCCGATCTGCAGGAGACGGCCCACGGCAAGGACCTCAAGCCGACCGACTACGACGATTTCACGAGCTACAACAACTTCGTCGAGCTCGGCGTCAGCAAGGAGGCGCCCGCCAACAACGCGCATCTGCTGCGCACCCGTCCCTGGACCCTGAAGGTCGAGGGGGAGTGCGAGGCCCCCGGCGAGATCGGCATCGAGGACATCCTGACGCAGTTTTCCCAGGAGGAGAGGATCTACCGGTTGCGCTGCGTCGAGACCTGGGCCGCGGTGGTGCCCTGGGTGGGCGTGCCGCTGAGCCTGGTCCTGGCGCGCTTCAAGCCCACGTCGAAGGCGAAGTTCGTCGAGCTCGAGTCGATCTCCGATCCCGACCGGCTGCCGGGCCAGCGCCGGCCGGTCCTCCCGTGGCCCTATGTGGAGGGACTGCGGATCGACGAGGCGATGCACCCGCTGACGCTGCTCGCCACCGGCTGCTACGGCGAGGTGCTGCCGGGACAGAACGGCGCGCCGCTGCGGCTGGTCGTACCCTGGAAGTACGGGTTCAAGAGCGCCAAGTCCATCGTGCGCATCCGCTTCGTCGAGGAGATGCCCGAGACGACCTGGGTGCGGCTCCAGCCGGACGAGTACGGCTTCTACGCTAACGTCAACCCGACCGTAGACCACCCGCGCTGGAGCCAGGCGCGCGAGCGGCCGATCGGCGAAGGCCTGTTCGCGCGGCGCCGCCAGACCCAGATGTTCAACGGCTATGCGGAGCAGGTCGCCGACCTGTACCGCGGCATGGACCTGAGCCGGCACTATTGAGACCGATCGCCGCGCTCCGCCGCTGGCAGCCGCCCCGCGCCGCCAAGGCGATCGCGCTGGCGCTCGCCTGTGCCCCGTTCGCGCTGTTGGCGATCGACGCGGCGACCGACCGGCTGGGCGCCAACCCGGTCGAGGCCGTCCTGCACCGGACCGGCGACTGGGCGCTACGCCTGCTGCTCGCGACCCTCGCCGTGAGCCCGCTGCGCCGCTGGACGGGCTGGCAATGGCTGCTGCCGTTCCGTCGTCTGCTCGGCCTGGCGGCCTTCGCCTACGCGCTGCTCCACGGTCTGATCTACGTGGTGCTCGACCGCGGCCTGCTCTGGGACGACGTCGTCGCGGACGTGCTCGAGCGGCCGTACGTCGCCGTCGGCCTGACGGCACTGGCGTTGATGGTGCCCCTCGCCGTCACCTCGACGCGCACGATGATGCGGCGCCTGGGGCGGCAATGGCAGCGGCTGCACCGCCTGGTGTATGCCGTCGGCGTCTTCGCGGTCCTTCACTTCCTGTGGTCGAGCAAGCTGGACCGGCTCGAGCCGCTGGTCTACGCGGGGGTGCTCGCGCTGCTGCTGCTGTCGCGGGCGCCCGCCGTCCTGCGGGCCTGGGGTCGCGTGGCGGGGCCGGGACCTTGCGACACCCGCTCCTAGTCGCGGGACTCGGTTATCTCTACTCTGCGCAGGCCGGCGGAGGAGACGATGCAGCGCACGTGGCGGACTCGGCTGATGCCACCGGCATCGGATTCGCGGAACGAGCCGTCGACGCGGAGCGCGCCGGGGTCGGGGTCGTCGGCCACGGGCGTGACGCCGAGCAGCACGATCGAATTCGCATCGAGGGTAGCGCGCTCGCGCACCAGGGCGTCGCGACAGCGCTGCGCCGCCTCGGCGGCGCGCGGCCCGAGGCGCAGGCCGGCAGGCTCGCTGGGCAGCGACGTCAGATCGTCCGGCGGCTGGATGGCGACGCACGTGCCCGCAATCGCCGCGACGGCAACGACGATCAGCAGGCTACGGGCGAGGAGGCGGGTGTCCAAAGGCGCTCGGCTCTATTCGGAACTTGAACTCTAACCAACGGAGGATGGCTACGTCATGACTATCTCGCGTCGCGAATTCGTCAAACTGCTCGGTCTCGCCGGTGCGGCCGGGCTGCTGCCGCGCTCGGTGTTCGCCACCCAGCGCCAGCCGTCCGACCTGTACGAGGTGCCGAAGTTCGGCAACGTGTCGATCCTGCACATCACGGACGTTCACGCGCAGCTGAACCCGATCTATTTCCGCGAGCCCAACGTCAACCTCGGCATCGGCTCGGCCCTCGGCAAGCCCCCCCATCTGGTCGGGGAGGCCCTGCTCAAGCACTTCGGCGTCCCGGCGGGCGGCATCGAGGCGCACGCGTTCACGTACCTCGACTTCGAGAGCGCGGCGGTCAAGTACGGCAAGGTGGGCGGATTCGCGCATCTCAAGACCCTCGTCAAGCGTGTTCGCGACAGCCGCGGTCCCGGCAACAGCCTGCTGCTCGACGGCGGCGACACCTGGCAGGGCTCGGGGACGGCCTACTGGACGCGCGGGCGGGACATGGTGGGCGCCTGCAACCTGCTCGGCGTCGACGTGATGACCGGGCACTGGGAATTCACCTACCTGGACAAGGAGGTGATCGCGAACGTCGGCGAGTTCAAGGGCGACTTCGTCGCGCAGAACGTCCGCGTCAAGGAGGATGCGATGTTCGACTACCGGTTCCAGGACTTTCCCGGCTTCGACGCGGACGCCGGCCTCGCCTTCAAGCCCTACACGATCAAGACGGTCGGCGGCGCGCGCGTGGCCGTCATCGGCCAGGCATTCCCGTACACGCCGATCGCCAACCCGCAGCGCTTCATCCCCGACTGGACCTTCGGCATCAACGACGCCGACATGCAGAAAGTGGTGGACCAGGTCCGCGGCAAGGAGAAGCCCGACGTCGTCGTGGTCATTTCCCACAACGGCATGGACGTCGACCTCAAGATGGCCGAGCGCGTCTCCGGCATCGACGTGATCTTCGGTGGCCACACCCACGACGGCATGCCGGCGCCCACCGTCGTCAAGAACGCGGGCGGCCAGACCCTGGTGACCAACGCCGGCTCGAACGGCAAGTTCCTCGGTGTGATGGACCTGGACGTGAAGGACGGCAAGGTCCGCGACTTCCGGTACCGCCTGCTGCCGGTGTTCTCGAACCTGCTCCCGGCGGATGCCGAGATGCAG
>JAGTSG010000106.1 GCA_018261655.1 Pseudomonadota bacterium
GGCGGCTCGGCGATGAAGCCCTTCTTGGCCTCCTCGAAGTCGCGTCGATCCTCGAACGGCAGCGTGGCCTTCAGGCCCTCGCGCAACTCGATCGTGAACTTGGACGGCGCCGTGCCGAGGGGATCGAAGTGTCCCGCCGGGTTCTGCGTCGCCGCGGCCTTCGGCGCCTGGACGACGGGTTCGGCCTGCGCCGTCTGCGGCGCCGCCAGGGCAGCGCCTGCCGACAGCGCGGCGGCGAGCAGCATCTTCGTCTTCGAAACACGCGTCGGGCTCATCTGGGTTCCTCCATCTCGTGGATCGTTGCGGGCCTGCAGCGGCGCGGCACTATAGCCCGTCCGATCTGAACCGATCATTACAGGCCGCGGCGTACCGTTCAGGGGGCCTCGCTTCCTCTCGGGCACGATATCACCGGGCGGTGCCGGAAATACCCTCCTCGATGCGCTCGAGTTGGTAAGGAAAGAACGGATTCCACGAGGTCCGCCCCAGCGCGTCCAGGCTGACGACCAGCGTGCCGCGCTCGCCCCGCAGGGCGACGGCGCCGAGGTGCACGCCGAAGTCCTCGGCGAGATCCGGCGCGCCGCCGTAGACCGGGTCGTCCTCGGGGAACGGCAGCGCGACGTGCGAGAGCGAGAACACGTCGCCCGGGTAGCGCAGGCCCAGTGGCCGGACGCTCTGCACGGTGGTGCCGGCCTCGGTGACGCGCTCCGTCACCTCGTAGGACCCCATGTCCGCATTGCTCACCACCGTGGTCCTGTAGCGCCGCGGCGCGTCGGGCAGCAGCCGATCGACGAGGGTCTCCTTGCCTGCGCGCAACAGCGGTCCGAACTTCGTGTGCCGGTTCAGGTCGTAGAGGACCAGCTCGCTGCCGTTCGCCGGCAGGTGCTCGTACAGCGCGTCGACGACGGCCGTCGTGCTGACCGTGAAGTCCGTGACCGACTGAAAGGTGAGGACCGGCGCGAGCTCGGTAAGACGCCCTTCGCGGGCGAGGCGCGCGATGCGCGGCTGCAGCGCGCGCGTCACGAGCGACGACTGCCGCGCCCCGTTGACGGGAAACGAGTTGTACTTGAAAGGGTTGAACTCGGGCACGATGCCGAGCCAGGCGGCCTTGGCGAAGGGCGGGAAGATCGCCGGCAGCCCCGCAAACCCGGCGAAGCGCGCCATCTCGGTGACGCCGATCATCGGCGAGATCAGCACGATGCGCGTCGGGCGCGTCAGGCCCGGCTCCTCGATCGCGTCGAGGGCGTACTTCACCGCCAGCGCGCCACCATTGGAGTAGCCGACGACGTGCAGCGGCCGCCCCGGGCCGGCCCGTCGCATCGCCTCGCGCACCGCGAGCCGGGTCGCCGCGGCCCAGTCCTCCCAATGGACGTTGCTCAGGCCCGCCGGGACCGTGCCGTGCCCGGGAAGCCGTGGCACGACCGCGACGAAGCCGCGGTCCCGATAACGCCGTGCGACCTGGCGCATGCTGTAGGGCGAGTCGGTGAGGCCGTGCAGGAGCACGACCGCGCCGACCGGCGTCCCGGCCGGCTCCATCAACTGGGAGCGGTTCCAGTCGTGGCTGAATCGCCCCGGGTAGACGGGGCTGTCCTCGAAGTAGCGATTGGCCGGCACGCGGTCCTTCGGGTCCAGGCGCCGGGTGACGCGGGTCCGCACCTCCTCGAGCACGGCGTCCTCGGCAGCGACGTAGCCCTGCCAATCGGTGCCGGCGATCTCGTCGGCCGTCAGCTCCGTCGGCACGACCCTGTGCCACGGTTCCAGCGGCGGCCCGCGCTGCGAGTCGAAGGCCCGGACCGCCAGCAGGGTCAGGGCGCTCACGACGACCAGCCACGCGGCCCGCTTGGCCAGCCTCTTCAGCATTGCTCCCGGCACCTCGTGACCCTCCTCTCTCTCAGCGATGTCCACCGACCACGTCGTCCGCGGTGGCGCGGATCCCCGTTTCCCAGCTCCGCAACGCCGCCAGGACGAGCGCGATCGCGGGCGGCTCCGGGTCACCCGGCAGAAGGCGCGCGAGCATTCCGCGGTGCGAGGCGTCGACGATCAGCGGCGCCGGCCCGCCCGGGACGCCGGCCGACGCCAGGCTGACGACGCCGTCACCGAGGTCTTCGCCGACCGTCGACCACCAGTTGGACAGCTCCCGCTCGAGCGCCGGCGAGCCGGCCTCAGCCCCGGCCTTCGCCAGGCCGGCGGCCAGCCCCGCGGGCGGCGCGACGAGACGACCGGCGATGGCGAGGACCGGCACGCCCTCGGGCCAGGGCCGCGCGTTCAATGCGCGCAGGAAGTCGCTGTCGGGCCGCAGGTCGATCTTCGCCTCGCCGGCGCCGTCGCGCAGCGCCGCGAACAGCGAGAAGCGCCGCCCGGCGCTGCTCGGGAAATGGTCGCGCAGCTCGAGCCAGACCCGCAGCCTCGCCCAGTCGGAGCCCCCATTCGGCGTGCCGACGAGGACGACCCCGGCGATGTCTGGTCCCGGCTGGCCGGCGCGCCACAACCGGGACACGAAGTCCCGGGCGACCAGCCCACCCATGCTGTGGCCGATGATCGCGACCGGGCGATCGGGCGGCAGATCCGCCCAATGCGCCGCCAGGAACTCCGCGCTGCGGTCGATGCCCTGGTCGTTCGGGAAGCGAAGCTCCCACACCGCGTGGCCGGCGGCCTGGAGGGCGGGCACCAGGTCGTCCCAGATCGATCCCGGCTCGTCCAGCCCATGGACCAGCAGGACCGGCGAGCGGTCACCGGACGTCCCCGCACCGCGCGCATAGAGCCCGTGCCAGCCATCGGCGGGTGCCATCTCCTCCGGGAACCACTTGCCCAGGTGCTCGTGGACGAGCACGCGCAGCCGGCGCTCCTGGCGCGGGTGGCTCTCCGCCCACCACGTCCAGACGCTCGCGATCGCGAGCGCCGCGAGCAGCAGCGCGGCGGCGCCCCGCCGCCAGCGCGACACGCTGGCCCGCCCCGCCGTTTCGACCGCCATCCGGGCCGGCGCCCGGCCCGTCGGACCGTTAGGCCTCCGCGGGCGCCGGCGCGTCGACCGCGCTGCGTGACGTGCGTGCCAGCAGCCACAGGCCGAGCACGAGCGCGATAACCTCGGCCGACAGGGTCAGCAGCAGGGCCATCAGGCTCGCCACGTCGACGGCAGAGACCCAGCTCCCGGCCGACCCGACCGCCGGCGCGGCCTGGATCGCCGGTATGCCGCCCTGCGGCGCCGAGAGGAAATAGAACAGCAGCTGCCCGACCTCGAGCAGCAGCAGGATCATCGAGAAGATCGCGCCCAGGCTGCTCGCGACCAGGCCCGTCCACACGGTGCGCAGGAGCGAGTCGCGCGACGGCCGCGTTGCCGGGTCGGCGATCCGCGGCGCGAGGCGCCGGTAACGGAAGAACCAGATCGTCGTGAACACCAGC
>JAGTSG010000022.1 GCA_018261655.1 Pseudomonadota bacterium
CGTCTTCACCGCGCACCCGACCGAGTCGACCCGCCGCACGGTCCTGCGCAACCAGCAGCGCATCGCCGACCTGATGGTCGAACGCATCAACCCCGCGCTCACCCCGGCGGAGCGGCGTGCGGTGATGGACCGCATCCGTTTCGAGGTCACCACCGGCTGGCAGACGGAGGAGCACCCGCGCGACCGCCTGACCGTCGCCGACGAGCGCGAGCATGTCATCTTCTACCTTTCCGAAGTCATCTACCGCGTGGTCCCGGCGCTCTACGAGGAGATCGAGTTCTGGCTCGAGCACGTCTACGAGCTCGAGCGGGGCAGCTTCGAAGTGCCTTGCCTGCTGCGTTTCGGCAGCTGGGTGGGCGGCGACATGGACGGCAATCCCGACGTCCACGCCAAGACCATCCGCGAGACGCTGCACCGCCAGCAGCGCGTGATCATCTCGACCTATTTCCAGGAGTGCCTCGGCCTCGCCGACAAGTTGTCGCAGAGCGCGAGCCGCGTCCGGGTCAGCCACGAGCTCGAGCAGCGGATCGCCGACTACACGATGATCCTTCCCGCGGCGCGCGCGGCGACACCGGCGCGCCACGACCGGATGCCGTACCGGGTCTTCCTGCACCAGGTCGCCGAGCGCCTGCGCACCACCTACGACGGCCGCCCCAACGCCTACGAGAACGCGGCGACCTTCGTGGCGGACCTCGAGGCGGCCGCCGCCAGCCTGCGCGAGAACGGCGGGCGCTACGCCGGCCTGTTCCCGGTGGAGCGGCTGTTGCGGCGCGCGCGGACCTTCGGCTTCCACCTCGCGACGCTGGACGTCCGCCAGCGCACCGAGGTCCACCATCACGTCATCGCGCAGGGGCTCGGCCTTGCGGGCTGGGAATCGCTGCCGCAGGCCGACCGCACCCGCGCCCTGTCCGAGGCCATCGGCCGGGACCAGGGCCCGCTGACTGCCCTCGATGCCATCGGCCGGCGCACGCTGGCCGTGTTCGAAGCCATGACACATTGCCGCAGCCGCTACGGGCGCCAGGCGGTCGGTGACTACGTGGTCGGTGGTGCCGCGGGGCCGGACGACGTCCTGGCCGTGCTGCTGCTCGCAAGGTGGGCCGGTGCGACGGACCAGCCCTCCGGACAGGTGCCGCTCGACATTGCGCCGCTGTTCGATACGCATGCCGTGCTCGAGCGCTGCGGCGCCGTCCTGCGCGAACTCTGCGCGGAGGCGCCGTACCGGCTGCACCTGGAAGGGCGCGGCAGGCGCCAGGCGGTCGTCATCGGCTTCTCGGAGAGCAACAAGGAATGCGGCATCGCCGCCTCGCGCTTCGCGGTGTACCGGGCGCAGGCCGACCTGGTCGAGGCGGCCCGCGACCTTGGCATCGAGGTCGGCATCGTGCACGGCCGCGGCGGTACCGTGAGCCGCGGCGGCGGCCCGATCGAGGTGCTGGTGCAGAGCTCGCCCCCGGGCGCCGTCCACGGCTGCCTGCGGGCAACCGAGCAGGGCGAGGTCGTGAACAACAACTACGGCCTGCACTCCATCGCGCTGCGTACCTTCGAGCAGGCCGTCAACGCCGTGACGCTGTCCGCGGCCGGCCAGCGCCAGCCGCCGCAGGACGTGGGCCGTCACCTCGAGGTGATGGCGACGCTCGCCGCTGCCAGCCGCCGCCGGTATTGCGACATGGTCTTCGGCCAGCCAGGATTCGCGGACTATTTCCACAGCGTCACGCCGATCGACGTGATCGAGCGCATGCAGGTCGGGTCGCGCCCGATCTTCCGGGGCGGCAGCAAGGGACTCGAGAGCATGCGGCCGACGCCGTGGGTCTTCGCCTGGACCCAGAGTCGCCACTCGATCCCCGGCTGGTTCGGGGTCGGGACCGGACTCGAGACGGTTGCCCGCGACCTCGGTGCGACGCGCCTGTCGCAGGCGTGGGCCAACTGGCCGTTCTTCTCGCACCTGCTCGACGACGTCGAGGTGCAGCTTGCCCGCGCGGACCTCGGCATCGCCGCACTGTACGACGCGCTGGCGCCGGCTGGACTGCGTGGTTTCGCCGAGCAGATGCGGCAGGAACATGCGATGGCCGTGCGCTGGATCACCTGGATCAAGGGCGAGGTGGACCTGCTCGACGACGACCAGCGCATGCAGCGGTCGATCCTGCTGCGGTCGCCTTACCTCGACCCGATGCACTACATGCAGGTGGACCTGCTGCGCCGGTGGCGGGCCACCGACCGCGCCGACGCGGAGATCTTCCGGGCATTGCTGGCGAGCATCTCGGGCATCGCCCAGGGCCTGCAGGCGACCGGTTGAGAGGCACCCGGTACGAACCTGTCCCCATCCCGGGACAGGTTCGTACCGGGGGCCTCTTCGCCTAAACTGTGCACATGGAACCCGCCCGCGAACTGTTCTCCTACCGCAAGCACTGGGCCCAGCGCTTCGGCACGGCGCCGTTCCTGCCCATGTCACGTGCGGAGATGGACGCGCTCGGCTGGGACAGCTGCGACGTGATCATCGTCACGGGCGACGCCTACGTCGACCACCCGAGCTTCGGCATGGCGGTCATCGGCCGGGTCCTCGAGGCGCAGGGATTCCGCGTCGGCATCATCGCGCAGCCCGACTGGACCGACCCCGGGGCCTTCGCGGCGCTCGGCCGGCCGAATCTGTTCTTCGGCATCACGGCCGGGAACATGGACTCGATGGTCAACCGCTACACCTCGGACCGGCGCGTCCGCAGCGACGATGCCTACACGCCGGAAGGCGCGGGCGGCAGGCGCCCCGACCGGTCGGTGATCGTCTACGCGCAGCGTGCCCGCGAGGCGTTCGCCGACGCGGCGATCGTCATCGGCGGCATCGAGGCGTCGCTGCGCCGCATCGCGCACTATGACTACTGGTCCGACAAGGTGCGCCGCTCCGTGCTGCTCGACGCGAAAGCGGACCTGCTCGTGTACGGCAATGCCGAGCGACAGGTGTGTGAAATCGCGCACCGCCTCGCCGCTGGTGAAGCCGTCGATTCCCTCGACGACATCCGCGGCACGGCGTTCCTCCGCCGCGCGACGCCAGCCGGCTGGATCGAGGTGGACTCCACCCATCTCGACCGGCCCGGCCCCCTGAATGCCCCGGCCGATCCCTACGCCTCCGAGGAGCAACGGCTGGCCGCGAAGCGTCCGGCCGGCCCGGCGGTCGGCGCTCAGGTGGTGAGGTTCGTCCGCAAGGTGTCGAATGCGGACCGGGGTCGCAGCGTGATCCGTCTGCCCTCGTACGAGACCGTGCGCGACGACCCGGTACTGTATGCACATGCCTCGCGCATCCTGCACCTGGAGTCGAACCCGGGGAATGCGCGGGCGCTCGTCCAGCGGCATGGCGACCAGGATCTCTGGCTCAATCCGCCCCCGATCCCGCTGACGACGCGGGAAATGGACTGGGTGTACGAGCGGCCCTACCAGCGCGTGCCGCATCCGTCCTACGGCGCGGCGAAGATCCCCGCCTACAAGATGATCCGGTTCTCGGTCTCGATCCAGCGCGGCTGTTTCGGCGGCTGTACCTTCTGTTCCATCACCGAGCACGAGGGCCGCATCATCCAGAGCCGGTCGGAGGACTCGGTCATCCGCGAAGTGGAGACCATCCGGGACAAGGTACCCGGGTTCACCGGCATCATCTCCGACCTCGGCGGACCAACCGCCAACATGTACCGGCTGCACTGCAAGGACCCGAAGGTCGAGTCCGCCTGCCGCCGGCCGTCGTGCGTCTACCCGGACGTCTGCCCCAACCTCGACACCGATCATGCGCCGCTCATCCGGCTCTATCGCCGTGCGCGCGAACTACCCGGCATCCGCAAGGTGCTGATCGCCTCCGGCGTGCGCTACGACCTGGCAATCCGCTCGCCGGACTACGTGCGCGAGCTGGCGGAGCACCACGTGGGGGGCTACCTGAAGATCGCTCCCGAGGCGATCGCCGAGGGTCCGCTGTCCAAGATGATGAAGCCGGGCGTGGCGACCTACGACCGCTTCAAGGAACTGTTCGACCGGTATTCGAAGGCCGCCGGCAAGGAGCAGTACCTGATTCCCTACTTCATCGCCGCGCATCCCGGCACGACGGACGAGGACATGCTCGAGCTCGCCCTCTGGCTGAAGCAGAACGGCTTCCGCGCCGACCAGGTGCAGGCCTTCCTGCCGTCGCCGATGGCCACGGCCACGGCGATGTGGCACTCCGGCAAGAACCCGCTGCACAAGGTCGCGCGCGACAGCGAAGATGTCTACGTCCCGAAGAGCCTGGCGCAGCGGCGCCTGCACAAGGCATTCCTGCGTTACCATGACGCCAACAACTGGCCGCTGCTGCGCGAGGCGCTGCGGCGCATGGGCCGGGCGGACCTGATCGGCAGCGGCAAGCGGCACCTCGTGCCGGCGTGGCAGCCGAAGGGAACCGGCGTTCCCGAGGGGGCCCGCAAGCCCGGACCGGCGCAGGGTCGGGTGCTGACGCAGCACACGGGACTGCCGCCGCGCGACGACGGCGCCCGCCAGGGAAGGCAACGCCACCACGGCCAGGGTACCCGCCCGGGTGCCGCCGGGCCTGCACAGGCCGGGCGCGGCAGGCCGGCGAAGACGCGGCGCGGTCCGGCGGGCAAGCGCTAGCCGGCGCGCCGCACGGGCACGAGGAGCTTTGAAGGCATGAGCATCGTTCCACTCAGCGAGGCGCGGCACCGCGTCTGCGTCTACTGCGCGTCCAGCAATGCCTGTGATCCCGTGTACCGCGAGGTCGCGCGGCGGCTCGGCGGCCTGCTCGCCGAGGCCGGCTGCACGATCGTGTACGGCGGCGGTCGCGCCGGGTCCATGGGCACGCTCGCCGACGGCGCGCTGGCGAAGGGCGGCCGGGTGATCGGCATCATCCCGCGGTTCATGCGCGAGCTCGAGTGGGGGCACGAGGAACTGACCGAGCTCCACGTCGTGGAGGACATGCGCACCCGCAAGCACGAGATGCTGACCCGCGCGTCGGCGGTCGTCGCCCTCGCCGGGGGCTGCGGGACTTTCGAGGAGCTGCTCGAGGCCATCACGCTGAAGCGACTCGGCCTGTTCCTCGGGCCGGTCGTCATCGTCAACACCGGCGGTTACTACGACCCGCTGCTCGAGCAGTTCGCGCGCGCCATCGACGGGCGCTTCATGGACAGCCGTCACGGCGCGATGTGGCAGGTCGTGCGCGAACCGGAAGAGGTGGTGCCGGCGCTGGAGTCGGCGCCCAGCTGGGACTCGCGCAGCATCGAGTTCGCCGCGCTGCGCTAGGAGTCGTTGGTCGCGGCCGGCGGCGGAGCCCTAGATGCCTGCCTTGGCGAGCGCGTCCATCAACTGGCGCGCGACGGCGGACAGCGCCGGGTGCTGCGACTCGAACTTCACGGCGACCCGCTCGAGGGCCGGCACGTGCCCGGAGACCCCGTCCTTGGCGGCAGACAGGGCGGTGATGTCCCGGGCGACGATGCCGAGCAGCTTGCGGGACTCGTCGTCGAGCGACTCGGCCCGGCCCAGCTCGTCGTGCAGGCGCCTGAGCAACTGTTGAAGGTCCGGTGAGGTCACGGGATGTCCCCGGCGTCGCGGCGCGTCCGGGCCGCGCCGCGACGCCCAAAAGTTACTTCGCCGCCGGCTCGACCACCGGGATGCCGCGCTGGATCTGCAGCTCCACCAGGTTGTCGACACGCGACTCGATCTGCAGGAAACGCATCAGCTGGACCGGCGGCAGCACCTTGCGGAACTTGCCGACGTACCGGTCCTTGAGCTTCTGCATGGCCTTCGAGTTCCCGACCGACCGGTCCACCAGTGAGGCCGCCGTCGCGTCATCCACGTCCGGGTAGGCCGTCGCATAGTCCTTGATGATCTTCAGCCGTTCGTCGCCGAGCCGGGCCTTCTCCGCGTTGTACTCGCGGTAGAGCGGCCAGAACCTGTCGGCTGCCTCTGGCGTCAGCGTGAGGTTGGCGGCCAGCAGTTGCTCCCGGCTCGCGCGCAATTCCGCGCGCGCGGCCTCGATGACGGCGGCGACTTCCTCGTCGCTGACCGTGCCCTGGGCGAACGTGGTGGAGGGCAGCGCAAGGACCGCCACGGCCAAGGCCGCCAGCGTTCCGCGCAGGGTGGACGTCGGGTTGATCATCACGGCTCCTGTGAGCGGGTCGGTGTGCAGAGTCCGGTTACAGGCCGCTACGGGCGGGCAGGGGAGTCATCATCTGAGTGACGACGGCGTCGATGGCCGGGCCGGGGTTCTTGCGCGCCTCCTTGGACACGCGACCCTCGGCGGTCGCGTTCCACACGAGGATCTTGTTCTTCGGGTCCACCAGGTCGATCGTCAGCGTGCCTTCCTTGTAGTTGACGGTCTGGATCTGCTGGGTCTGCATGCCGTAGCCGTAGTAGCCGCGGTAGCCGTAGTAGCCGACGGTCGTCGGCGTCGAGCGGATCTCCTGCTTGTCCTCCACGTTGGCGTAGAAGTTCAGGAGCAGGTCCGGGTTGGTCTCGCTGTACGCGTAGCCCTTGGACTCCATCTGGCGCCGGGTGGACTCCTTGAGTCGCGCGGTGAACACGGACTCGTAGCCGGCCCGGTCGGTCGCCAGTTCCGGGTAGAAGGCGAACGTCTTGTAGTTCGCGAAATTCGCCGCAGGGTTCGTATCGCGGCGGATCTCGGGGCCGGACTCGCAGCCGCCGAGCGCCAGGGTGGCAGCAATCGCCAGCAGCGCGGCGCCGGTTGACAGGGTTGGGACACGCATCGTCGTCTCCTTAAAGGTGCAAGGCGCCCCGGGTTCCTGCGGGCGCACGGGATTCCTACGCAATTCTACCAGCGGGGGGATCTGCGGGCGAGGTCGGGCCGGTCGCTGCCCGGCATGACAATCGCGCCCGCAAGTCGCTAAAGTGGCGGCAAGCCACTTCAATCAGGACCAGGCACCTTCATGAATCAGCAATCTCCGCAGGAACCCGGGATGGACGCCAGGGGTCTCTATCGCGAGGACGTCTTCACGGACCAGCGGGTCGGCACGATCCGCCGGCTCTCGCCGGTCGCCGCCGACGGCGCCGACGATCCTTCGCGCCCGGTCCAGTTCATCGGGCAGGCTTCGGTCATGACGCCGATGGGCCAGCTGCCGCTGTCGTTCGAACTCGAGGCGGCGACGCTGGGCGAAGCGGTCGCCGCGTTTGGCGCGGCCGCGCAGCGAGCGGTCGAGGAGACGGCGCGCGAGATCCAGGAGATGCGCCGGCAGGCCGCCTCCTCGATCGTCATCCCGGACGCCGGGGCCGCCGCCCTGAAGGGCATGGGCGGTAAAGGCGGGGGCGGCATCCAGATGCCCTGACCGGGCGAAGTGACGACGGGCCCGGCGCTCCTGCCGCGGGACCCCTGCGCAGGGACGAGGTCGCCGGTGTCGTCGCCAGACTGGGTGTTGAAGATCAGCGGGCTGGTAAAGCGGTTCCAGCCGGACCGGCCGCCGGTGCTGGACGGCATCGAGTTCGAGCTGCGTCGCGGCGAGTACGTCGCGATCATGGGCGAGTCGGGTGTCGGCAAGTCCACGCTGCTCAACCTCATGGCCGGTCTCGATCGTCCCGACGAGGGGATCCTCTCGTTCTACGGGCAGGATCTCGCCCGCCTCTCCGACGATGCCGCGACGCGACTCCGCCGACACGAAATGGGGTTCGTGTTCCAGGCCTTTCACGTCCTGCCCTACCTGACAGCGGCCGATAACGTCGGGCTGCCCCTCGACCTGGCGGGCGCGCCGCGACCGGAGCGCGACGCCCGAGTCGCCGCGATGCTCGAGGCGGTCGGCCTGGCCGGGCACGCGGGGCGATTTGCGCGCGAGTTGTCGGGCGGCGAGGTGCAGCGCGTGGCGATTGCACGCGCGCTGGTGCACCGGCCGAGGCTGCTGCTGGCCGATGAGCCGACCGGCAACCTCGATCCGCGAACCGCCGGCCAGGTGCTGGCGCTGCTGCGGGCGCAGGTCCACGCGCAGGGCGCCAGCGGCGTGCTGATCACCCATTCGCGGGCCGCGGCCGAGACGGCGGACCGGATCCTGGTGCTGGACGGGCGCCGCCTCGTGCCGGCGGGCGCCACGGCGTGAGGTCGACACTCGCCGTCGTCCGCACCGTGGCGCTGGGGCGGCTGCGTGAGCAGCCGCTCAGGCTGGTGGTGACGGTGCTCGCCGTCGCCCTCGGCGTGGCGCTCGCCACGGCGGTCTATGCCATCAATTCGGGCGCGCTGTCCGAGTTCGGACTCGCGGCACGCAAGCTCGTGGGCGAGGCGGACGTAGTCGTTCGCGGCGCTCGCACAGGCTTCGACGAGGACCTGTTCGTGCGCCTGCTGGGCGACGCGTCGGTCGAGGAGGCGAGCCCGGCCCTCGAGATCGAGCTGGCCCCGCTCGGCGACCATCCGCCGCTCGCTGTCCTCGCGGTCGACCCCTTCAGGGCAGCCGCCGTGCAGCGCGAGCTGGTGGCCGGCCTGGGGGGCGAGCTGATGGCGTTGTTCCGGCCGGCCAGCATCGCACTGAGTGCCGCGGCGGCGACCGAACTCGGTGTGGCGCGTGGCGACGAGATCCAGGTGAGGTCCGGCTCCGGCGTCCAGCGGCTCGAGGTCGTGCAGGTGTTGCCGGCGGCCGCTTATCCGCAGCGCCTCGGGTTGATGGACATCGCGACGGCGCAGTGGGCTTTCGACCGCGTCGGCCGGATCAACCGGATTGACCTGCGGCTCGCGGGCGGCGTGGACGTCGCGCGTTTCAGGACTGCGCTCGAGGCAAGGCTTCCGCCCGGGGTCACGACCTCCGGTCCGGCGGCAGAAAGGGACCGGGCCGCGAATGTCACGCGAGCCTACCGGGTGAACCTGAACATGCTGGCGATGGTCGCGCTGCTGACCGGCGCCTTCCTCGTGTTTTCGACGCAGGCCCTGTCCGTCCTGCGACGCCGGTCATCGCTGGCGCTGCTGCGCGCGCTGGGTGCCACGCGCCGGCAGGTCGAAGCCGCCCTGCTGGCCGAAGGCATCCTGCTGGGAGCGGCCGGTTCGGCGGTGGGGGTCCTCGTCGGGCAGGCCGTGGCATGGCTCGCCCTCGCGCGGCTGGGCGGGGACCTGGGAGGCGGCTACCTGCACGCGGTCGCCGTGGTGCCGCGACCGGAGCCGACGGCGTTGCTGGGGTTCTTCCTCCTCGGCCTGGTGGTCACCGCGGCCGGAGCCTGGGTACCGGCGCGGGAGGCGGCACGGGCGGCGCCGGCGCGCGCGCTGAAGGCCGGCGACGCCGAGCATGCGGCACGCCGCCTGCGGCCCGCCTGGCCGGGCCTGTCGCTCGCGGCGCTCGGTGCCGCCTGCGCCCTGCTGCCGCCGGTAGGTGGCCTGCCGGTGTTCGGCTACGCATCCGTCGCTTTGCTGCTGTTCGCGGGCATGCTGCTGGTGCCGGCGACCGCGGCGTGGCTGCTCGGCCACGTTCCCGGGACGCGTCGCGCCGTCGTCTCCGTCGCCCTCGCGCAGCTGAAGGGCAGCGCCGGACAGTCGGCCGTCAGCCTCGCGGCCATCATCGTGAGCTTCAGCCTGATGGTGGCGATGGCGATCATGGTGTACTCGTTTCGCGAGTCTTTCGAGCGCTGGCTGGGGGAGGTCCTGCCTGCCGACCTGCACATGCGCGTCGCCCAGGCGGCGGACACGGCCTTCTGGTCGGCGGCCGACCAGGCGGACATCGCCGCCCTCGACGGCGTCCGCAGGGTCGAGTTCGCGCGGCAGCTGTCGGTCTACCTGGAGGCGGGCCGGGAGCCGGTCCAGGTGATCGCACGCCGGGTGAGCGGGGAGTCGGATTTCGACGGCCTGCCACTGGTCCGTGGCGACCTTGCGGCAGCGCCGCCGGGGACCGCGCGTGCATGGATCTCGGAGCCGGTTCACGACCTGTACGGCCTGGACGTCGGCCACAGGTTCACGCTGCCGCTGGCGGGCAAGGCGGAGATGCTGACGGTGGCCGGGATCTGGCGCGACTACGGCCGCCCGGGCGGCGCCATCGTCGTCGACCGCGACTGGTACGTGGCGACGACGGGGGATGGAACGGCCAGCCAGGGCGCGATCTGGCTGCAGCCCGGTGCCCGGGCGTCCGACGTGGAGCACGCCGTCCGGGCGGAGTTTCCGCGCGGCGACGCGCTGCAGGTGTACACCGGCGGCGCGCTGAAGGAAATGTCGCTCGGGTACTTCGACCGGGCCTTCGCCGTCACCTACCTGCTCGAGGCCGTGGCGGTCCTCATCGGCCTGGTCGGCGTGAGCTTCGCCTTCGGTTCGCAGGCGCTGGCGCGCCGCGCGGAGTTCGGGATGCTGCGGCATGTCGGCATGCTGCGCCGGCAGGTGGTCGGCATGCTGGCAGGAGAGGGTGTGGTGCTGGGGCTCGTGGGCGTGCTGTATGGGCTCGTGCTGGGATTCCTGCTCAGCCTGGTGCTCGTCTATGTCGTGAACCGCCAGTCGTTCAACTGGAGCATCGACCTCGCCGTGCCGTGGCTGCAGCTCGGCGCGCTGTCGGTCGTGCTGGTCGCCTCGGCGGGGGTGACCGCAGCCCTGAGCGGGCGCGCCGCCACTGGCACGAACGCCCTGCGGGCGGTGCGCGAGGACTGGTGATGAAACGCCTCCTGCATGCGATGCTCCTCGGCGCTGCGGCGGCCGTCGCCCTGGCCGTCGGCGCCGCGGCGCAGGTGGACTACCCTGCGGTGTTGCCGGGCGTCCAGGTCCGGTTGCCGGCCGACCACGGCAGCCACCCGGGATTCCGCACCGAGTGGTGGTACGTGACCGGATGGCTCGACGCCGATGACGGCAGCACGCTGGGTTTCCAGGTGACCTTCTTTCGCACCCGTCCGGACATTCCGCAGGGCAACCCCAGCGCGTTCGCCCCGCGCCAGCTGGTCATCGCCCACGTGGCGCTCAGCGACCCGTCGCACGGCGGGTTGCGCCACGACCAGCGTATCGCCCGCGCGAGCCACGGGCTGGCGGGCGCCGAACCCGCCGACACCGACGTCTGGATCGGCGACTGGCGCCTCCATCGCGAAGGCGACCGCTACCTGGCGCGACTGGACGCGTCGGGCTTCGGGCTGGACCTGGTGCTCGAGCGCACGCAGCCGCCGATGCTGAACGGCGAGGGCGGTTTCAGCCGGAAGGGTCGGCTGCCTTCGTCCGCCAGTTACTACTACAGCGTTCCCCAGTTGCGGGTCAGCGGCACCGTCCGCCGCGACGGGTCGTCCTTGCGGGTCCGCGGCACGGCCTGGCTCGACCACGAATGGTCGACGGCCTTGCTGGAGCGCGAGGCCGGTGGCTGGGACTGGATCGGCATCAACCTCGACGACGGCAGCGCGCTGATGGCCTTCCGCATGCGCGATCGCGAGGGAGGCAAGCTGTGGGCAGCCGCGACCTTGCGGCGGCCCGGGGCGGACCCCGTCCACTTTGCGCCGGAGGACGTGGACTTCCTGGCCGGGCGCCGCTGGACCTCGCCCCATACCGGCATCGAGTATCCCGTCGCCTTCCAGGTGCGCGCCGGCGCCGTGACGGTCGACCTCGAGCCGCTGATGGACGACCAGGAAAGCGACTCGCGCCTGACGACGGGCGCGGTGTACTGGGAGGGCGCGGTGCAGGCGCTGCAGTCCGGCACGCCGGTCGGCAAGGGATACCTCGAGCTGACCGGCTACGGCGCGCCGCTTGCACTGCCCGGCAGCGGCCCCTAGCGTCCTGCGCGCTACCGCGGAGCCGGCTTGCGGCGCGACGGCCGCTTCGCGGCGCGGCCCCGCGCCATGTCGTTCATCACCGTCAACAGTGCTTCGCGGCGCGGCGCATCGAGCTTCTGCCACAGGCGCAGCATGCGCTGGGTGTCCCTGTCGAATCCGGTGATGGGCTGCAGCGCGTTGTCGGTGAATGTCCGGAATGTCTCGTAGTCGATCCCCAGCTGCCGCGCAAGCTTGCGCACCTCTGCTGGCCGGGTCGGCACCGAGCGGATCAGCTGGGCCACGGTCGCCGGCGTCGTGCCGAGCAGCCGGGCCAGCTCGATGGGCGAATAGCCGAGCTCGATGGCCTTCCTGATCCAGTCCGGGAATAGCGTCACGCTGTCCGATTGGGCCATCGTCTTCACTCCCCGGGACGCCTCACGGCCGGGCGCCCTGTGCGGTGCCGCGGCTGACATGCTACCGCCGGCGGCCGGCGGCGTTAACTGCGGAAATGCCCGAGCCTCACAGGCCTGGCCGCGTACCAAAGGAAAACCGGCCGTTGAATGCCTGCCAGAGTAGCCCGTCGCGGCCGTAGACATCCCGCTTGAAGACCACGCGGCCGAGGTCATCCTCGTCCGCGGTCCAGTAGATCAGCAGCAGCTTGACCGGCTTGCGCAGGCGTATCGTGCGGGTCTCGCCCGTCGTGACGGCCGCCTGCAGCCCCGCGTCGTCCCACGCCGGGTCGTTGAGCAGGCGCTCGACCAGCTCGAAGGGGCGCTCCACGCGGATGCAGCCGGAACTGAATGCGCGATCCTGCTTCTCGAACTGGGCCCGGCTCGGCGTATCGTGCAGGTACACGAGGTACGGATTCGGGAACATGATCTTGACGCGACCGAGCGCGTTGTCCTCGCCCGGGGCCTGCCGCAGGACGTAGGGGAAGCTGCGTGCGGTGTAGCGGTGCCAGTCGATCGACCCCGGGTCGACCCGCTGGCCGTTGCGGTCGATGACCTCGAGCCCGCGCTTGGCGAGGTAACCCGGATCGCGGCGCACGGCCGGAAGAATGTCCTGGCCGAGGATGGTGGGCGGCACCGTCCAGGTCGGGTTGACGATCACGTGGTCGATCGCCGACTTGAAGATCGGGGTCTCCCGGTACGGGCGGCCGACCTGGACCCGGGCGGTCCACGTGACCTTGCGGTTCTGGACGTAGCGCAGCTCGTAGCCGGCGATGTCCACGATGACGAGGTCCTCGTCGCCGATCTCGTGCAGGACGTGCCGGCCGCGCTCGAGATTGACCTGGATCTGGCGGATGCGTGCCTCGACGGGGACATTCAGCTCGGCCAGCGTGCCCGGGCCGACCTCGGCATCGGCTTTGAGGCGATGGCGTTCCTGGAACGAGCGAACCGCGCCGGCCAGGGGCTCGTCGTAGGACTCGGCGTCGAGCGGCTGCCCGACAAGGTCGCCGGTGACGGCCAGGCGCCTGCGCAGGGCGACCACGCGGGGGTCGTTCATGCCGGGCTTCAGCGTCTCGCCGGCCGGCACGGCCGGCCAGCCGCCGTCGGCCAGGATCTGCCGGTACCTGCGCAGGATGTCGCGGCCGTGCTCGTACATCCAGTGGCCGGGCCTGACCGCGTTCACGGCCTCGCGAAGCTGGCCGGTCTCGATGGACTTCCTCACGAACTCCACCGCCTGCTGGCCACTGATCTCCCGCGTGCCGAAGTTCCACGTGGTCTCCAGCGACTGCGGATCCACCTTGCCGAAGTACATGTGATACAGCAGCAGCATGAAGGCGTCGGTGGCGAGCACGTCGAGATCGGCGATGTTCTCCGGCGTCGGCCGCGACTTGACCTCCGGCCAGAGCCGATAGAGCGGCGTCAGGTGGTAGTCCACGGGCATCAGCCCGTCGTCGTAGCTGTCTAGCACCAGGCCGATCAGTTCCTCGACCTTGGCCGCGTCGCGCCACAGCGGCTGGTAGCCGGCTTCGCCGTAGATCACCGGCAGCGTCGCCGAGGAAACGATCTTCGCGCCGGCGATGACCAGCTGGCCGGACTCGCTGGCGAACTCGACTCGCGCGCGCAGTGCTTCGACGGCGGGATCGGCGTCCGCGCCGGAGCGCGGCGCGACGAGCATGAGCGCCGCGACGGCGACCAGGCAGGAAATACGCGTCATGGGGAGTAGGGTCCTTGCGCGGGGTGAGCCGCTGACGCCGCGCCGGGTCCGGTGCGGCAGTTTTCGCAGCACGATTGTATGGATTGCCGGGGCGGTGGCAAGCGCACCTTTACCGGGCCTGGGGAACTGGCGACGGCTCAGTCCAGCAGATCGACCATCGCGGCGTCGCCCGTCAGGCGCGCGACGTCGAGCGCCGAAAGGCCGTCGGCGTCGCGCAGCCGGGCGCTGGCGCCGGCCGACAGCAGCGTCCGGACACAGTCGGGGCACCGGGCCCTGGCAGCCAGGATCAGCGCCGTGTCCTGGTGGCGATTGACCGCATCGATGTTGCCGGCCCGGCCGGCGAGGAGCCTGACCGAACCCGGATGGCCGGCGGCCGCGGCCACGTGCAATGGCGTATTGCCGCTGCGCGATGCCATGCGGGCGTCGGCGCCGGCGCCGAGCAGCAACCTGATCACGCCGTCGTGCCCACGCGCTGCGGCCGCCGCCAACGGCGTTGATCCCTCCATGTCGGCGGCGTCGACCAGGGACTTCTGCGCCAGGAGGCCCGCCGACGTCGTGGACCCCCGGCTCGCGGCGTGCCACAACGCGTTGCGCCCTTGCCGGTCGGCCAGGGACGCTTTCGCGCCTGCACCCAGCAGGGCCTGCACACACGCGTCCTCGCCGCCGCCGGCCGCGGCGACCAGCGGTGTCGTCCCGCTCGCGTCGCCGCCGTCGACGTCGGCGCCGGCGTGAACCAGCGGCGCAACGAGCTCTGGCAGCCGTGCGCCGACCGCCAGCAGCAGCGGAGTCTTGCCGTTTCCCTGCGGACTGCGTGGATTGGCGCCCGCGTGGATCAGCTGCAGGGCGGCCTCACCGTGACCCTGCTGTATCGCCACGCCGAGCGCACTCCAGCCCCGTGCATCGGACAGGTCCACCTTGGCGCCGGCCGCAAGCAGGATGCCGACCGCCTCGCTGCGCCCGGCCGCGGCGGCGATGATGAGGGCCGTCATCCCCTTGGAGTCCCTGGCATTGACGTCATCCCCGGCGTTGAGACGCTCCCGGAGGGACTTCGCATCGCCCCGTTCGGCCGCAATCATGAGAGGCGACCGCCCTGCATACAGCGCGCCGGTCGCGGCGGGCGCTGCTGGCGCGGGTGCTGCCGTCACCCCCAGGCGGACGGCCAGCGCCGTGTGGCCTGCGCGTGCCGCGTAGTCGCCGGCACGGAGCCCCGCCGCATCGCGCAGACCGGGGCTGGCGCCCGCGGCGAGCAACCGGCCCGCCAGCTCGCCTGCACCGGCGCGTGCCGCGACCATCAGCGGCGTAACGCCGCTGCGGTTCGCCGCATCGACAGGTGCGCCCGCAGCCACCAGCAGGTCGACCACCGCCGGGCCGCCCGATCGCGCCGCGAGCAGCAGCGCGGAGTCGCCATTCCGGTCGGCATGAGCGGTGTTCGCGCCGTGCTGAAGGAGTTCCCTGACCACGTCGGGCTTGCCCGCCTCGGCGGCGAGCAGCAACGGCGTGCGGCCGTAGTCGTCGACGGCATCGACGGCTGTCGTGGCGAGTTGCAGGCGGACCTCGACGAGGTCGCCGCTCGCTGCGGCCCGCAGCAGCCTGTCGGGCCCCGTTGCAGCCGGAGCGGCCGGGGCCGTGTCCTTGACCGGCGGCGAGGTGTGACCCGCCGCCTCGGCCGCTTCCCGCCACTGCGCAGCGGTACGCGTCGATCCGACGCATTCGCCCGCGTCCAGCATCGCTGCGAGACTGGCGGCCGCCCGAGGGTTGGCCGCAGTCGCCGACTGCTCCAGCAGGCGGCAGGCCGCGGGCAGGTCCGTCGCGATGCCACGTCCGTAGCGCAGCATCTGCGCCAGCATGAAGGCGGCCTCCGAATCGCCAGCCAGCGCGGCCGCGCGCAGCAGCTCCGCCGCCCGTTCGTACTGGTGACGGCGCAGCGCGTCGCGCGCAGGCTCGAGATCGGCGGCAAGCGCAGGCAACGACACGGCCAGCATTGCAGCGAGCAGCAGTGGCCGGAGGGACATCATGCCGTCCCGTATTTGGTGTCGATCTCGATGCCGATGGACTTCAGGAAGTCGGTCGGCAGTACACCTCCGGCGCTGACGATCACCGCGTCATTGCGCAGGGCCTCGCTGCGTCCTTCATGTGACAGCGTCACGGAGCCGGGCTCGATCTCCCTGACCTGCGACTTCAGCAGGACCCGCAGACGGCCGTCGCGCTCCACCGCGCTGATCCTGTCCCGGTTCCTCGGCTTGGCGCGGCCGAAGGCGTCACCTCGGTAGGACAGCGTCACCATGCCCGGCTCGTTCAGCTCGGCGATGCTTGCGGCCGCCTCGAGCGCGCTGTCGCCGCCGCCCACGACGAGCACGTGCTGGGCACGGTACTGCTCGGGCTCGATCAGGCGGTACACGACCTTTGGCAGGTCCTCTCCCGGCACGCCCAGCTTGCGGGGCGTGCCGCGGCGGCCGATGGCGAGCAGCACCGAATGCGCCTGGTACTCGCGCTTGCTGCTGCGGACGCGGAAGCCGCCATCGACCTGCTCGATGGCCTCGACGCGCTCCTGGCAGTTGATCTCGAGCCCGACCTGTTTCTCGATGCGTTGCCAGATCTGCAGCAGCTCCTCCTTGCTGGTCGTCGAGACCTTGACGTCGCCGACGATCGGCAGGCGTGCGGGCTGCGTCATGACGATCTTGCCGCGTGGATACTGGAACACGCAGCCGCCGAGCGACTCCTGCTCGAGGGTCACGAAGCGCATCTTCCGCTCGAGCGCCGCGAGCGACGCAGAGAACCCTGCGGGCCCCGCCCCGACGATCAGCAGGTCGAGCTCGCCGTTGCCTCGCGGCCGGCGGGCGTGGATCTGCTCGAGCGCCTGGCGGCCCTGCTCCACGGCGTTGCGGATCAGGCCCATGCCGCCCAGCTCACCGGCGACGAACATCCCGGGCACGTTCGTCTCGAACCAGGGCGTCACGCGCGGCAGGTCTACGCCCCGGGTGGCGGTGCCGAAGACCAGCTGGATGGCGCCGACCGGACAGGCGGCCTTGCAGGCGCCGTGCCCGATGCACTCGGTGGGGCTGACCAGCTGTGCCTTGCCGTTGATCAGGCCGAGGACGTGGTGATGGGGTTGCTCCGGGCAGGCCTTGATGCACGATCCGCAGCCGATGCACAGCAGAGGATCGACGGCGGGATGCAGTGATGCCGGCTCGACCAGGCCGGCCTCGACAGCCAGGTTCCGTGCGTCGACGCTTTTGCGGTGCGTCTGGTGCCTGCGCCACGAATACCAGGAAACCAGCAGCGCGAGCGGCACGAGGTAGACGAGGATTTCCACTTGGCTGCAATTCCTGGTCAATGCTGGCGCGCGACCAGGGTGCATCGCCCGTCGACGGACGGTTCCGGTCGGACACTCAGGTTTCCTGTCGTGCTGCGGCGTGTCAATCGTTGCCGCGGGATTGCGCGAGGCTGCTCACAGTGACGCGGTACTTTGCCCGCCATCCGGGCATTGATGAGAACTGCTCTCAATCGAAATCATTCGATGTCGGTCGTTGGCGACACCGGGTCGATTTGCGAACGCCATCGTATCGTCCATCGTAGCCATCGACTAGCATCGTGGCCGTCACGAGGCGCGTTGACATATCACGGGGCGCGTTGACGTCGGGCCGCCCCCGTGGCGGTGGCGTGCGCTGGGATGGGGGGGCTCAGGATGATCGTACTTCTTGTCTGTGCGGCATGCGTCGCGCTGGCGGCGTTGATCGCGGCGTGGCGTGCCGGTCGGGGTGCGCCGGTCCTCGTCGGGCTCGGCAGCCTGGCTGCGGCCCTGGCGGTCATGGCGTGGGTGCTCGGGCCGGCGGCCCTGACCGACACCGGCAATGCGCCGCAGCCCTGGCTGGTCGAGTCCGCGCAGGCATTCAGCAAGTCTCCGGGCGTGTCGCAGCGGGCCCAGGCGGGCTCTCTGCCCGAGCTGGCCGAGAGGCTGGCTGCCCGGCTGACCGCGTCGCCGGACGACCCGGCGGGCTGGTCGCTGCTCGCGGCGACCTATCGGCAACTGGGCCGGGAGGGCGAAGCGGCCGCCGCCGAACAGCACGCCATCGCGCTGGGAGCCGACCCTGCCACGGCCGGCGACATGCACCGGTTCTCCCGCGCAGCCAGCGACGGATCCTCCATGCTGCAGTCGCTGACCAGCGGCTCCAGCGCGGCGGCGCGCTTCGTCGCCGAGGGTCAGCGCTTGCGGATTCAGCGGAAGTTTCCCGAGGCGGCCGAGGCGTTTCGCAAGGCGGTCGAAGCCGATCCGGGCGACGCGGACTCCTGGGCCGACCTGGCCGACGCGGCCGCCTTCGCCGCCGGCCGTGACCTGACCGTCAGCCGCGACGCGATCGGGAAGGCACTGGCCATCAACCCGCGGCATCGCAAGGCGCTCTGGCTGCAGGCCAGCCTCGAGCTGCAGGAGAGGCAGTTCGCGCAGGCGGCGCAGACCTGGCGGACGTTGGCCACCCTGGTCGAGCCCGGTTCGCCCGACGCGCGGGTGATTGCCGTGAACATCTCCGAGGCCGACTCGCTTGCGGCGGGCGCGGGGCGGGAGGGCTGATGTCCGCCGTCATCGAATCCAGGCCTCCGGTGGGCGTGCGCCGCCAGGACCGACGGCGCATCGGGCGATCACATGTCGGGCTCACCCTGGCATTGATCGCGGTCGTCGCAGGCCTGGTGCTGCCAACCGAGAGGTACCTGACGCCCCAGGACGGCATTGGTTACGCGCTGGGAATCGCTGGCGGATCGATGATGCTGGGCCTGTTGATCTACCCGTTGCGCAAGCGCCAGCCGTCGCTGGCGTTCCTCGGCAGCATCCGCGGCTGGTTCCGGACCCACATGGTGCTCGGCGTCCTCGGCCCGCTGGCCATCCTCTACCACTCGAACTTCAGCCTCGGCGCAGCCAACAGCAATGTCGCGCTGGCCTGCATGCTGACCGTCGCCTGCAGCGGCCTCGTCGGACGCTACCTCTACACCCGCATTCACCATGGCTTGTACGGCCGGCGGGCGACGCTCAGGGAACTGGCGACGGACGCCGAGCGGCTGCGCGAGCATTCCGGCGACCTCCGTGTCCTGCCCGGGCTGATGGACGAGGTCGAGAGGGCCGAGCGGTACATCAGCGCCCCCACGACCATGCTGCTGCGGCCGCTGGTGGCGGCCCTGCGTCAGCGCGCGGAACTGCGGCGCATGAACCGGCTGATCAGGCACGCGGTCGGCATCGCCGCGGCGCGCTCGCCGGTGATCGGCGAGCAGCGGCAGCGGCTGACCCAGGCTGCCCAGCGCTACGTCGAGGCGCGACTGGTCGCCGCGCGCCGGGTGGCGGAATTCGAGCCTTCCGAGCGGCTCTTCGCCGCGTGGCACGTGCTTCACATGCCGCTCTTCCTGATGCTGGTGGTGGTGGGGATCGTGCACGTGTTCGCCGTCCACCTGTACTGAACGGCAAGGGATTCGCGGTGAAGCTGGCGGCCCGGCTGGTGACCCTGATGGCAATGACCCTGGCAGCCCTGAATTCGCAAGCCAGCTCGCTGGAGAAGCTGCTGATGCCGGGCGAGCTGTCCGGGGCGCACGCGCAGTTCGAGGACGACTGCGGCGACTGTCATGACCGGACCGACAGGACGCGCCAGCGTGGGCTCTGCCTCGGCTGCCACGACCACGGGGACATTGCCGCGGACATCAGTCGTGGCGAGGGTTTCCATGGCCGTGCTGCCCGCAAGGCGCAGTGCAACGCCTGCCACAGCGAACACAAAGGCCGCCAGGCAGACATCGTCCACTTCGATGCGGAGGGGTTCGACCACAGGAAGGCGGACTTCCTGCTGACAGGCGCCCATGCCGCCGCGGCCTGCACCGGCTGCCACGAGGAAGGCAGCAAGTTCCGCGAAGCGCCGAAACAGTGCCAGGAGTGCCACCGGGACGATGACGTGCATCGCGGCAAGCTGGGGGTCGACTGCGGGCAATGCCATGAGACCACCGGGTTCAAGCCGGTCCGGTTCGACCACGGCAAGACGCGCTTTCCGCTGACCAATGCCCACGGCCAGGTCGCCTGCGCCGCCTGCCACCGCGATCCGGGATTCAAGGGCGCTCCGATGCTCTGTGTCGACTGCCATGCCGCGGACGACGTTCACCGCCGTTCGCGCGGTCCCGATTGCGCGGCCTGCCACGGGACCGTCGACTGGAGACAATCACGGTTCGACCACGCCAGGAGCACGGGCTACGCGCTGGAAGGCAGGCATTCGACCCTGGCCTGCGACGCGTGCCACCGCGGGGGCGACCTCAAGGCCCCGTTGCCGAAGGACTGCGCCGGGTGCCATGCCGCCGCCGACGCGCACTCAGCGCGGTTCGGGACGGCCTGCGCCGACTGCCACGGCCAGCAGGAGTGGGTCGTCCAGTCCTTCGACCACGAGAAGCGTGCACGGTTTGCGCTGCGAGGCGCCCACCATGAGCTCGGCTGCCACAGTTGTCACACCGGGGTGTTGAAGCAGCCCGAATTGCCCAAGGATTGCCATGGCTGCCACGCGGCGGACGACGCACATGCCGGGTCGATGGGACGCGAGTGCCAGTCCTGCCACAAGGAGAGCGGCTGGCGGGACGACGTGCGCTTCGATCACGACTTCGCCAGGTTCCCGCTCGTCGGCCTGCACGTGAGCGTGCCCTGCGAGGAATGCCACGCGACACGCGCCTACCGGGACGCCCCGGTCGAATGCATCGCGTGTCATCGCAACAAGGACGTGCACGAAGGCCGACTTGGCGAGTCCTGCGCCAGCTGCCACAACGCCAACGGCTGGCACTTCTGGCAGTTCGACCATGGCCGGCAATCCGAATTCGCATTGACCGGGCGGCATGCCCGGCTCGGATGCCGCGATTGCCACCGGGAAACGACGGCGGGCCGGGGCGACGGCAAGCCGCCGCGCGACTGCTGGTCCTGTCACTACCGTGACGACATCCATGACTCCCGCTTCGGCCGTGATTGCGAGCGCTGTCACGGGACCGACTCCTTCCGCCGGGCGCTCGCCAACTAGCGGGGAAGCGGCACTTGACGCACAACCTGCTTCCTCGTGTCTGGGTCGTCCTGCTGGCGCTCATGCAGTTTGCGCCGGAGGCCCGGGCCGCGGTGCAGTCCGATTTCGACCACTTTACAACTGGCTTCGAACTGACCGGCGGGCACCTGGCGGTCCCCTGCGAGTCGTGCCATGTGGACGCCGTGTTCAGGGGCACGCCGCGCGACTGCCAGGGGTGCCACGCCGCCGGCAGCCGGATCGCCGCGGGCGGCAAGACGTCGTCGCACATCACGAGCAGCGACAACTGCGGCGAGTGCCACTCGACCGCGAGCTGGACGCCGGCCACGAGATTCAGCCACTCCGAGGTCTACGGCAGCTGCAGTGACTGCCACAACGGCGTCCAGGCCACGGGCAAGACGCCGGATCACATCCTGACGACGCAGAACTGCGACGTCTGCCACGTCACGACGGGCTGGCTGCCGGCGGGCTTCGACCATGCCGGGGTCGCGCCCGGAACCTGCGGGAGCTGCCACAACGGCACGGCCGCGACCGGCAAGACCCCGGACCACATCGCCACCATGCAATCGTGCGATGCCTGCCACTCGACCAGGGAGTGGCTGCCGACTCACTTCGACCACGCCGGCATCGTCGACAACTGCTTCTCATGCCACGACGGCACGAAGGCCACCGGCAAGGATCCGGATCACATCGGCACGACCAATACCTGCGAGTCCTGCCACGTGACCACGGCCTGGGCGCCGGCCCCGCGGGTGGACCACGCCGAAGTGCTCGGCAGCTGCTCGACCTGCCACAACGGCACGACGGCCACCGGCAGGACCCCGACGCACATCCCGAGCACGCAGGAGTGCGACAGCTGCCACGCGACGACGGCCTGGACGCCGGCGACCTTCACGCATGACGGCATCGCCAGTGGCTGCGTGTCCTGCCACGATGGCATTCGCGCGGAAGGCAAGAACCCGGAGCACATCAGGACCAGCGGCGCCTGCGAGTCTTGCCACGTGACGACCGCCTGGGCACCGGCGACCCGCGTCGATCATGCCGAAGTCCTGGGTACGTGCTCGAGCTGCCACAACGGCACGACTGCGCTGGGAAAGAATGTCGATCACCTCCCGACCACGCAGGAGTGCGACGCCTGTCACGCGACCACCGCCTGGACACCGGCGAACTTCACGCACGCCGGCATCGTCGACAACTGCTTCTCGTGCCACAACGGTACGAGTGCCGCAGGCAAGAACCTCGAGCACATCACGACCACCAACACCTGCGAGTCGTGCCACGCCACGACGGCCTGGACCCCGGCGACGCGCGTCGATCACGCCGACGTGCTGGGCACTTGCTCGAGCTGCCACAACGGCACGACGGCGACCGGCAAGACGCCGGACCATATCCCGACGACGCAGGAGTGCGATACCTGCCACGCCACCACGGCGTGGACGCCGGCACGGTTCGATCACACCGGCATCGTC
>JAGTSG010000023.1 GCA_018261655.1 Pseudomonadota bacterium
GTATACGACGTTCCAGCCAACCTCGCCGATGTCCTGGGGCGGGTGGATCCTGCTCGGCGTCTACCCGGTGCTCGCGCTCACTGGGGTCGCGACCGTTCCGGCGGCGCTGGCCGACGCCTGGGCGCCGCTCGGCGCCCTCGCGCGCAGGCTGCGCGCGCCCGCTGCCAGGGACCTGCTCGGCCTGGCCAACATCGGCATCGGCGTCGGGCTCGGCGTCTACACCGGCATCCTGCTGTCGAGCCTCGGCGCGCGCCCGCTGTGGGCGAGCGGCGCGCTCGGCCCGCTGTTCCTGGTCTCGGGACTGTCGACCGGCGCGGCCTTCGCGCACCTCATCGCGCGCGACCCGGGCGAGCAGTCAACTCTGTTGCGGTCCGACAACCTGTTCCTGGTGACCGAGCTCGCGCTGATCGCGTTGTTCCTGATCGGCCTGTCGAGTGCCGGCGCGGCGCCGGCCCAGGCCGCCGGACTCCTGCTGGGCGGTCCCTACACGGCGGCGTTCTGGGTGCTGGTGGTCGGCCTCGGCATCGCGCTGCCGCTCGCGATCCAGTCGCTGATGGCCGCCGGGCGGGTCGGCCACACGCTGGTGGCGCCGCTACTCGTGATCGGCGGCGGACTGGCGTTGCGCTTCGTCATCGTCGCGGCAGGACAGTTCAGCGCCTGGCCGTGAAGGCCGGGCGCAGGGAGTGAATTCGAGGTGACACGCTGATGTCTGCAAGCAAACCGCGCGCCCCGGGCAGCGCCTACATGAACCCCTACCTCGCCGGCGTGGGCCTCGGCCTCGTGCTGCTGGCGGCCTTCGTCGTGATGGGTCGCGGGCTCGGCGCCTCGGGCGCGTTCAGCGCGGTGATCGCCTGGCTCATGGACCTCGTCGCGCCGGCCCATGCCGCCGCCAACGAGTACTACCAGGGCTACCTCGAGGGCGGCACGCACCCGTTGAAGGCCTGGCTGGTGTTCGAGGTGCTGGGGCTCGCCGCCGGCGCGCTGCTCTCCGGACTGCTGGCGGGGCGGGTGCGCCTCTCGGTCGAGAAGGGCCCGCGGGTGGGCAACGGCCCGCGGCTCGCCGCCGCGTTCGCCGGCGGCATGCTGATGGCGATCGGCGCGCACCTGGCGCGCGGCTGCACCAGCGGCCAGGCGCTCTCCGGCGGCGCGCTTCTCAACGCCGGCAGCTGGGCTTTCATGATCATGGTCTTCGTCGGGGGCTATGCCACGGCGTACTTCATGAGGTGGCAGTGGCGATGAACGCACCGCTCTACAAATACGGCCTGTTCGGCGACGAGATGTCGCTGGTCATCGCCTTCGTCATCGGCATCGGGTTTGGCTTCTTCCTGGAGCGCGCGGGCTTTGGCAGCGCGCGCAAGCTGGTCAGCCAGTTCTACCTGAACGACATGTCGGTCTTCAAGGTGATGTTCAGCGCGATCGTGACGGCGATGCTCGGCGTCACCTACCTCGGCTGGATGGGCGTGCTGGACGTCGACCTCGTCTACCTCGTGCCGACCTGGTACGCACCGCAGGTGGTCGGCGGGCTGCTGCTGGGCGTCGGGTTCGTGGTCGGCGGGTATTGCCCGGGCACGTCGGTCGCCGCTCTGTCCACCGGCCGCGTGGACGCCATGGCTTACGCGCTCGGCATCTTCGCCGGCACGATCGTCTACGGCGAGGGCTACCCGGCCATCAAGGACTTCGTCAACTCCGACGCGCGCGGCGCGCTGACGCTGCCCGAGGCGCTCAACCTGCCCTGGGGCGTGGTCGTGTTCACCGTCGTGCTGATCGCGGTGGGCGGCTTCTACGGCGCGACGCTCGTTGAACGCCGCTTCGGAGGTGCGAAGTGATCCCGAAGGGCATCGGCCCGCGGCTCGCGCTCGTGGCGCTGGCGCTCGGCGCAGTGGCCCTGTTCAGCGAGCCGCACCGCGGGCCGTTCGTGAAGCTCGACGCACGCGAGCTCGGCATGATCGTCGACAGCGAGGTCGACCACGTCACGCCTGCCGAGCTCGCCGCGTGGATCGTCGAGGGGCGGTCGGACTACCGCCTGCTCGACCTGCGCTCGCCGGAGGAGTACGCGAGCTATCACATTCCCGGCGCGGAGAACGTCCAGTCACCGCAGCTGGCGGGGTACCCGTTGCTGCCGGGCGAGAAGATCGTGGTCTATTCGCAGGGCGGCATCCATGCGGCGCAGGGCTGGATGCTGCTGCGCGCGCTGGGCTTCCAGGGCGTCTACACGCTGTTCGGCGGGCTCGACGGCTGGACCGACGAGGTGCTCTACCCGGCGCCGCCGCCGGGCGATGACCCGAAGGCGCGGGCCCGGTTCGAGCGGGCCGCGGCCGTCGCCGCGTTCTTCGGCGGCCAGCCGCGCGCGCAGGCGGGCGAGGCGGCGGCCACGTCGCAGCCCGTGCTGCCGAAGCTCGCGCCTCCGGCGGCCGGGCCGGTCGTGCCGGCGGCGCCGCGAGGCAAGAAACGCGAGGGCTGCTGATACGCAGGGGTCAGACCCCACGACGGGGACTGTCCCCTCCTCGTGGGGCCTGAGCCCTCCTACCGGTTCGGCTTGCCTCCGCCGTTGCCGCCGCCACCTCCACCTCCTTTGCCGCCCGAGCCTCCCGACTTGGCCGAGATCGATACGGTCACTGTATCGACGGTGGAGGTCGCGCCGTCGTTATCCTCGACCGTCAGGCTGACCGCGTAAGTCGGCCCGGTGGCCAGTGCAACGGACAGGCTGGGGCCGCTGCCGATGCCGCTCGAGCCATCGGAGCCGACCCAGGTCCAGTGGTAGGCCACAATGAACCCGTCCGGGTCATGAGAGGCGGTGCCCGTGATCGTGACCGTCTCGGTCCCCGACTTGCCCGTGTCCGGGTAGCTCAGGCCACCGTCGATGTCGCCCGAGATGTCGGCGACCGGCGGAACATTGGTCGGGGTGTCGAGGCTCGCCGGGATCACCATCTGCAGGCGTCCGAAGCCGCTCGCCGCGTCATACCCGGGCGCCCCGATGTCGGCCCAGGCATTGGCGCGCAGCACCTCGCGCAGCGAGTTTCGCGTAGCTCCCGGGAATCGCGAAAGCAGCAGTCCGAGATACCCCGAGACCAGCGGCGTCGAGAACGACGTGCCGTCCGCGGCACTGTAGGTGTCGGCCCCCGGAGGCCATCCCGTCAGCCCGAAGTAGTACTCATAGAGCCAGGAGTCGTACGCTGCAAGCACCCAGGCACTCCAGATCATCTCGCCTGGCGCCACCACGTCCACGACGTCGTCGACCCAGCCATTGCCATCGTCGTCGAGGCCGTTTTCCGGCACCTCGTTCACGAAGCCCTGGCTGGAGAAGGCCGAAAGAAAATCGTCGGGGCCGGAGGAGCCGACGGCGATGACGCGTTGATCGGCGGCCGGGTAATGCACGCCCTGCGAGCCGCTGTTGCCCGAAGCGGCGACGATCACGACACCGAGCGCCAGCGCGTCGTCGATCGCCTCCGCGAGCGGCGCGATCTCGGGGCTGGCGGCCGTGAGACCGGCGGGATCGAGTCCCCAGCTCGCGTTGATGATGTCGGCGCCCATGTCCGCGGCGTAACGCACGGCGGAGGCCGCGTCGGAGAGGAACGCTTCCCCTTCGGCATTGATCATGCGCACGGGCATGACGGTGCAGCCTCCGCAGGCGCCCGCCATGCCCTCGTACGCCGTACTGCTTCCGGGAACGAGGTTGTCGGTCATGGCGGCCGCGAGGGCTGCGACCGCAGTGCCGTGGAAGACCCCGAGGTCCGCGTACCCGTCGCCGTTGTTGTCGTCGGCGTCACCGGTGGCTGCGTCGCCGAGGAAGCGCTGGCCCACGAAGTAGTTGCTCGGGTCCTCGACCCAGGTCCCGCCCTCCGGGATATCCGGATTGCCATCCTGGGAGGCGACGTCATCCGCCGGGCCACCGAGATTGTTGCCTGCGAAGTCGGCACCATGGAGGTCGTCCACCAAGCCGTTGCCGTCGTTGTCGAGACCGTCGAGCCACTCGCCCGGATTCGTCCAGATGTTGGCGAACAGGTCGTCGTGGTCCAGGTCGACACCGCTGTCCAGAACGGCAATGACCACCTGCGCGGAGCCGAAGGCCAGGCCCGGGTCGACGTTCGACAGCTCGTGCCAGGCCCCGGCCGCCCCGACGCGGAACAGTCCCCACTGGTCGTCACAGACCTCGAACAGCGGGTCGCAGTAGTTGACCGGGTCCTTGTACATGGGGTCGCGCGGCACGACGTGGTCCGCGATGCTGATGATCGGGTCGACCGTGGCGCGGCGCACGCCGGGCAACCGCGCAGCCTGCTCGGCCATGGCCCGGGGACTCGCGTTGGCAGGCAGGCCAACGGTGATCCAGCGCGACCCGTAGACGTGGCCCCGCGGCGAGAGACCGGCAGCACGCGCGGACTCCATGAAGGCTGCCGGCGCGACGTCCGCAGCGAGCTCGACCAGGATGTGCCGTGGAGCGACCGCGATCGCAGGCGCGGATGCCAACGGGATTGCGCTGGCGGGCGGCGCGATGATCTCCGCGCCTTGTGTCACGCCACCGACGAACGACAGGCCGGCGGCGAGCAGGCCCGACATGAGGCGGTACGGCAGGAATCCCGGGGCTTGTCGTAGCGATTCGTTCGAGTCGCGCATGGTGCCATCCTCCAGGCTGGGTGGTCCCGGCGGCCCCGAACGTGCCGGAGCCGCGGGATGTCGGCTCGGGTGTGCCGTTCATCCGAGCACATGTGGGCCGCGATTCGTGGGCGAGCAGACATAACGGCTGCGGAAACCCCGGATAGGCCTGCATTTGCCGCGGTGCGTCACGGATCGCATGGCCCGGAGCGGGAGGGTGGACAGGGATGAGCGTGTCCCGCCTCGGGGTTAGACGCTGTGGGCGTTTCCTGACAGACTTCGCACCCTCGTCAACTTCACCCCCGGTCGTGTCATGACGCCCCGCACCCATCGTTTTGCCCTGCTTCTTGCCGGTTTCATCCTTGCGGCCTGCAGCCGCGAGCCGGCCGCGCCGGCGCCCGCCGCCGAGGCGCCTGCCCCCAAGGCTGCGGCCGTGGAGGAGATCGCCTGGTTCCCGGGCTCCGTCGACGAGGCCTTCGCGCACGCGAAGGAGGCCCGCAAGCCGGTGTTCCTCTACTGGGGCGCCGTGTGGTGCCCGCCCTGCCACGAGATCAAGGCGACCGTCTTCAGGAGCCGCGAGTTCATCGACCGCTCGCGGCTGTTCGTGCCGGTCTACCTCGACGGCGACACCGAGAATGCGCAGGCGCTGGGTGAAAGGTTCGGCGTGGTCGGCTATCCGACGATGATCGTGTTCTCGCCGGACGGCGAGGAAATCACCCGCATCCCGGGCGGCATCGACATCCAGGCCTACGCCAACGTGCTGGACCTGACGCTGGCCAACATGCAGCCGGTGTCGGGCCTGCTGGCCGCGGTGCTCGACCAGGGCGCGAAGCTGTCGGCCGAGCAGTGCCGCCTGCTGGCCTACAATTCCTGGGAACAGAACGAGACGCTGATGGAAAAGCGCGATGCCAGGGCGGCCTTCACGGCGATGGCCAACGCCTGCCCGGCCGAGGCCATCGTCGAGCGTTCCATCCTGCAGATGCGCTCGCTCGAGGAGGCGGTCGAAAAAGCCAACGACAAGGAGAACCCGGTCCCGCTGGCGCCCGCCGAGCAGGCCGCAGCGCTCGCCCAGGTCAACGCGTTGCTCGACGACCCGAAGCAGGTGCGCGCCAACCTCTACAGCGTCCTCGCCGGCGGCGCGCGCGTCACCAGGGCCATCACCGCTGCGGGCAGTCCCGAGCGCGCGGCGCTGCAGGCGAAGTACATCGCCGTGCTGGACCGTGCCGCAAGGGATGAGGGCCTGTTCATGACCGAGCGCCTCTACGGGATCATCGGCAAGATCCGCTTCGAGCGGATCGACGACGAGACGAAGGCCCTGTCCGGGGCGCTGGTGGCGGAGGCGCGTGACATGGTGAGCCGCGCGGACGCGCAGACGAAGGATGTCTACGAGCGGCAGACGGTGATCAACGCCGCCTCCTACGTGCTGGAGCAGGCGGGACTGGTGCAGGAGGCCAGGCAACTGCTGCTGGCCGAGCTCGACAAGTCGAAGCAGCCGTACTACTTCATGGTCAGCCTGGCGGACATCGAGCAGGAGGCGGGCAACGACGCGGCGGCGATCGACTGGCTGAAGCGCGCCTACGACGCCTCGACCGGTCCGGCGACCCGCTTCCAGTGGGGCACGTATTACATCAACGGCCTGCTCGAGATGACGCCCGACGACGTCGCGCGCATCCAGCAGGACACCGTCGCCGTCGTGCGCGAGCTCGAGGCCGGCCGCGCGTTCTACCAGCGGCCGAAGGCGCAGCTGCAACGGCTGGAGTCGAAGCTCGAGGCCTGGGGCACCACGCCCGAGCGCAAGGCGGGCCTGGCGAAGGTCCGCGAAGGCGTGCTGGCGATCTGCGCCGGGATCCCCGAACAGGAACCGGCGCGAGCCACCTGCGAAGGCTTCCTCGCGCCGGCGTGACGTCGGCGCCAGGTCGCGAAGCCGCGATCCGGCGCCGTACTCACACGCCTCAGGCGGCCGGGCCCTTGCTGGCCGCCTGCTCGTCTTCCTTGCGCCCCTCCACGAAGTAGTAGATCAGGTAGGCGAGGCCGACAGCGATCGGGATCAGCGACAGCATCGACTCTTCCGCACCGGCCAGCCCGCGCAGCGAGAAGTAGGCCGCGATCCCGGCGAAGCTCCACACTAGGCCCCGCAGCAGGAAGCGCGGGCGGCGGACGTCGGCGTCGAGCGACTCCGGTGGCAGCTCGAGTCCCTTTTCCATCGCGACCAGCCTTTCCCTGTGGCGGAGGTCGACGCGCTGCAGCAGCTGGCGGTGCCGCGAGACGATGCCGATGATGACGGCGCCGATCCCCATGACGATCGCAATGATCGGGATGAAGACGGCAATGGTTTCAGTGTTCACCGTTGATCTCCTGTTGAGGCAAGTATCCAGCGACCGGTCGTCCGGGGCTCAGCCGCCAGTCAGCAGGGCCAGGATCGCTGCGATCGCCGGCCACTCGCCCTGGAACGACTGTCCCGCCAGGAACCCCACCACCGCCGCGACGCCCACCTCGAGCGTCGGATTTCCAACCGGCAGCCAGCGACGTAACCTGTTCACGGGCATTGATACGCGCCACCCGGCCGCCAGGTTTCACCCCGTCGAGCGCAGGTCGGGCCGGCGCCGGTGAAACCCCAGGCCGGGGTCGCGCGTATCAAGCACAGGAAACGGGGGCAGGCCGACCTTGGACGAGTCGATCATCGAGCTGATGCGGGCCGGGCGGCCCGACGAGGCCCTTGCGCGGCTGGTCCCGGCCTACCGCCGCCGCGTGTTCGGCCTGGCCTACGGCATCCTGCGGGACCGCGCGGCCGCCGACGACGTCGCCCAGGAGGTGTTCGTGAAGGTCTGGCAGGCATTCGACAGCTATGACGGGCGCGCCCGGCTGTCCACCTGGATCTACGCGATCACCCGCAACACGGCCATCGGCGCGCTGCGCAAGCGCGCCCGCCTGGTCTCGCTGTCGGAACCCGACGTCTCGGCGGTGGTCGATGCGATGGAGTCGCGCGATGCGCCGGATGACGGCGGCGACCCGCAGCTGTGGCGGCTGGTCGATGCGCTGCCGGAGAAACAGCGCCAGGCCGTGGTCCTGTTCTACCAGGACGACCGTTCGATCGAGGACATCGCCGACATGCTGGGAATGCCCGTCAACACGGTGAAGACCCACCTCCACCGCGCCCGCGCCAGGCTGGCCGGGGCGCTCGACGCGGACAGGGAGAATGCAGCATGAACACCGAGGACATCGAAGCCATGCAAGCGCTCGACAATCGCCTCAGGAAGATGTTCGCGGGCCTCGACGCCGCGCCGGGGTTCGAGGAACGCCTGCGTGCCCGCATCGCGACGCTCGCCGCGCAGCCCCCGGCGGAGATTCGCGACAGGCTCGAGCGGGAGCACGATCGCGCGCGGGCTGCCGCGGCGCGTGCGGCGCGGCTGGACGGCCTCGCAGTCGCCATCGCCGGCGTCGGGGGGCTCCTGGCCGTGTGGCGTTTCGCGCCGGACCTGGCGCGCTTCTACGAGGCGTCGGTGGAGACGGCCGGCCCGTCCGTCGTCGCGTTCGGCACACTGGGGGTGGCCGCCGTCGCCCTGTGGGCCGTGCTGCGCCGTTTCGACGTCGATCCCAGGACGCTCATCGGCGCCTGACGGCCGCGGCCCGGCGGTCGTGTCCGCTGGCCGGCGGATCGGCTAACCTTGCCGGCCACCATGCCCTGGTTCCGCCTGCTTCCCGCCGCGCTCGCGCTGCTCGTCCTGGCCGCTGCGCACCGGGCCGGCAAGACGCTGGTACCAGGCCGGACCTGGGTCATGAGTCATCGTGACCGCGGTTGCCAACCCGGCAGCCACGCAACATCATGTCGGCCACCTGACTCCTGGGGGGGTGCCGGATGGATTCGTTCAATCGCTGGATGGTGTTCCTCAACGACATCCTCTGGCACAACTACGTCCTCTACGCGATCCTGGCGACGGGGATTCTGTTCACCGTCTGGAGCCGCTTCGGTCAGGCCATCGCCCTGACCCATGGCTGGCGGGTCATCCGCGGCCAGTACGACGACCCCGCGGATCCCGGGGCGATCAACCACTTCCAGGCGCTCTCGGCCGCGCTGTCCGCGACCGTCGGCCTCGGCAACATCGGCGGCGTGGCGCTGGCCATCGCGCTCGGCGGGCCCGGCGCGGTCTTCTGGATGTGGGTGGTGGGCTTCGTCGGCATGGCGCTCAAGATGACCGAGGTCATCCTCGCCATGCTCTACCGCAACACCGACGACCCGGACAATCCGCACGGCGGGACGATGTGGGTCGCGAAGAAGGCCTTCGAGCGGATGAACCCGCGGTTCGCCTGGCTGGGCTCGCTGGTCGGCGGCATCTTCTGCGTCACGCTGCTGGTCTCGACGATCACCGGCGGCAACATGTTCCAGGCCTGGAACGTGGGCGAGATCACCGAGAGCTACTTCGGGATCCCGAGCGTGTTCACCGGCATCGTGATGGCGATCCTGGTGGCGCTGGTCATCATCGGCGGCATCAAGCGCATCGGCAACGTCGCCGGCCACCTCGTGCCGGTGATGATGGCGCTCTACATCCTCGGCGGCCTGTACGTGCTCGCGGTCAACGTCGAGCACCTGCCGTCCATGTTCGTCCTCATCTTCCAGGGCGCCTTCTCGGAGACCGGGGCCTCGGGCGCTTTCATCGGCGGCACCGCGGGTTACGCCTTCCTGTTCGGCATGAAGCGCGCGCTGTTCTCGAACGAGGCGGGCCAGGGTTCCTCGCCCATCGCGCACTCCGCGGCCAAGACCGACGAGCCGGTGCGCGAGGGCGTGGTGGCCGGCCTCGAGCCGTTCATCGACACCTTGATCGTGTGCACCTTCACGGCCCTGGTGATCCTGGCGACAGGCGTCTGGAACCGCGGGCCCGACACGGTCTACGCGGCGCCGCCCGCCGTGATCGAGATGAGCCCGGGCGTATGGACGATCGAGGCCGGCCCGGCGCCCGCGCTGAGCGAGGGCCAGTGGCTGGACGGCGAACCGGTCTACACGATCCTGTCGGCGCACCCGAATCGCAACACGGGCAACGACCGGCACCGGTTGAACGGCGTGGTGCGTCTCGTGAACGGCCAGCCGATCATCGAGTGGGAAGCGTTCGAGAGCGAGGTCGAGCCCGCGCTGGCCGATCCCGGCATCTACGACAACGTCGTCGGCGCGACGCTCACCGCCAAGGCCTTCGACAGCGCCGCACCGGGTCTCGGCAAGTGGCTGGTCACCCTCACCGTCTGGCTGTTTGCGATCTCGACCATGATCTCGTGGAGCTACTACGGCGAGCAGGGCATGGTGTACCTGGCGGGGCAGAGGTCGGTGCTGCCCTACAAGATCGTCTACTGCGCGCTGATCATCGTCGCGACGATGGGCCTGCTGAACACCGACGTGGAACTCGACAACCTCACCGGCGTGGGCACGGGCGTGATGCTGTTCGCCAACATCCCGATCATGCTGCTGCTCGGCGGCCAGGCGATGCGCGCCTACCACAATTACGTCGAGCGTCTGCAGGCCGGGAAGATGGGGCCCGACCACCCGAAGCCCTCGATCGATGACGTGGTCAGCGGCCGCAACCTGAAGCTGCCGAAGGACTGAGCGGAAGCAGGAAGCAGACAGGTACCCGGTACCGTCCTGACACCTTCGGAGTCAGGACGGTACCGGGTACCTCTTCGTGGGATCAGACCGCTCCCTCCAGGTAACGCGCCACGGTCACCATCGCCAGCGTGTCCTGCCCGCAGTAGGCGAGCAGGTCCCGCCGGATCTCCTCGCGGCGAGCCGCGTCGGTTCCCGGGGCGATTGCCTCGGCATAGGCCTGCTGCGCCGCGCCCCCTTCCCGGATGGTGCCGAGGCCGGCGTAGTCCAGCTCCGGGGCGATGGTCGGCAGCAGCTTCTTGATGGACCAGCTGCCGCGCATCGCCGGGTGGTAGTAGTGGCGCTTCGCGATGGGCAGCAGGTCGACGAGGCGGTCGGCCAGGGCCTCGAGCCCGTCGCGCAGGTCCGGGCAAAACGCAGCGAGCGTCCGCAGGCACGTCTTCTCGAAGGCCGTGTACATGAACACCGGACCACTGCCACGCGTGGCCTCGAGGAGCGACTCCGCGACCGCGCGCGCCGGCAACTCGCCCGACAGGTCGAGGAACTCCTCGTGCGCCAGGCGGCCGCGCGCGTCCTCGACGTGCAGCGACCACTGGAACGGCAGCTGCTGGTAGGGCCGGGTGCCCGCCCAGCGCGGCACCGCGAAGCTGATGGTCTCGAAGTCGAGGAAGAAGCGGGGCGAGCCGTACGACCGCAGTTCCTGGCGGGCCGCGAGCGACAGCTCGGCCGTGCCGCGCTGCGCGGCGCGCCAGACGCGGCGCTGGTCCGGCGAGGTGACAAGGTCCTCCGGAAGCTCGCGCAGGTCGTAGTGCCCCTCGGCGAGCAGCTGGTCCAGTCGCTGGCCGATGCCAGGCAGGTCCGCGACGGAGTGATCGACCTTGCGCCAGCAGTGTCCCTGGAACGGACACTCGTAGGGCGTCCAGCAGCGCGTCCCGATGGCGGCGGCCGGCTCCGGCCCCGCAAGCACGCGCCGTGCCGAGCGCACCCAGCCGGGCACCTGTTCGCGCAGCGGCGCGGTCTCCTGCGTCAGGTCCTGCTCGACCAGCAGGCCCTGATAGCGGCCGTCGCCCGGGTACACGAAGCGGTTGTCGACGTGCGCAAGCGAGACCGACTTCGGCCGCGCCGGCGTCGATTCGAGGACCCAGGACTGGATCGCGCAGTCGACGAGGTGCTCGGGCTTCACGCTCGTGGACGCCTTGACCTCGACCAGCCGCGGGCCGGTGTCGCCACGCTCGAGGACGTCGGTGCGGACGAGCAGCCCGTCGCGTTCGAACGTGGCCTCGAAAATCGGCGCGGCCGAGGGCCCGGCCAGCGCTTCGCGGGTGCGCGCCATCGCGGCCGCGAGGCCCTGGTCATACTCGATGAACAGGCCGTCGCCGGCGGGGTCGTACAGCTGCCGCGCGACGTCGCCGACCTCGTGGCCGGTCGCGAACGCCGCATCCTGTCCCGGGACCTCCTCGGCCAGCTCGGGCCGGTGCCGCTCGAGCCACAGGCGCCGCGGGCACTGGCGGAAGGACATCAGGCGCGACTTCGAGAGTCCATGGGCCATCGGCAGGTCCTGGCGCTGGCGGCGTCGCGCCCTTGCCGCGAGTCAGTGCAGCACGACGCCCGGCACCTTGCCGAAGTGCCGGAGCACGACCTGCTTCACGCGCTCGAGATTCTGTTGCCAGAAACCGAACTGCAGCGCGAGGTTCTGGCGGGTGACGCCGCCTTCGACGACGATGGTCTGCATCAGCGCCAGGTCGCCGTCGGCGTCGATGCCGAGCCGCGCGCAGGGCAGGTCGAGCGCGAGGCGCGCCACCACGGCGAGCGACAGGGACTCCGGAACCGGCGCGAAGGCCGACAACTGCATGCCGCCGAAGTGACCGGGGTGACCATGCTGTGGCGAGTTCAGCACGGCCGAGTAGGCAACGCCCTGTGTCGAGACGAGGAATCCTCGCGCGGGGTCGCTGAGCGGCTGCACGGTGTGCCCGGCGGCGGTCAGCAGCGATTCCAGGTCGGCCAGCGTCAGCGACCGGACCACGACCGAGGCCGCGTCGTCATCGGCCTTTTCGCCATCGCGCCGGCCGAGGCAGAACAGGTAGGTCAGCGGCTGGCGGCCGTCATAGCCGAGGCAGTCGGTCAGGACCGAGAGCGCCTCACGGGCGAGGCCCGCGGTGGCCGACGGGTCGGGCGCGTCGACGGCCTTGCCGAAGTGCCCGGCTTCGTCGCCGGGCTCGAAGCCACGCTCGGCCAGGGCCTCGCGCACGCTGTCGGTGAGGTACGCCTGCGCCGCGGAGTCCGCCGCTGGCGAGCAGACCTCCATCACCACTTTTTCGCCGGGCTCGGACCAGAATTGCACGAACAGCTTCACGTCCGGCTGCGGCTCGTATTCGAGAATGTAGAAGGAGTAGTCGCCCGGGCGCCAGGAGCGTCCACGCCCCTCCGGCGGCCAGGCGCAGACCTGCGCAAGGTGTGCGGCCACCAGGTCCTCGCACTGGGTCCACACCTGCACGGGCAGCAGCGGGGTGTCCGACGCGGACAGGACGACGCCGTCGTCCTCGAACGGACGGCCGGGGGTCGTCGGCATGTTCAGCGTGTCGAGCAAGGCATTGGCCATCGGCAACCTCCTCCGGCCCCGACATGGGGGCGAGGGACCCCTTCTGCAATGTCAGTCTGGGGGGGAGGGTGGCTCAGGGCGCGGCCCACCCCCGGCGCGGACGGAACGGCCGTCGCTGCTCCGTCGCCCGTGCCGGCCCCGGAGGCGCCGGTGTCAGCCGGCTTCCAGCTTCGCCGACAGCGTGATCCCGGCATTGAACAGGCGCGAAACCGGGCAGTTGGCCTTGGCGCCGGCGGCGATCTCCTGGAACTGGCCGTCCGCGATGCCCGGAACCCAGGCCTCGTTCTCGAGGTGGACGGCCGTGATCGTCCACGTGCCGGACACCTGCTCCAGCGACACCGTCGCCTGCGTGGCCATGCGGGTCGGGGTGAAGCCGGCCCGTGACAGCTCGGCCGAGAGCGCCATCGTGAAACAACCGGCGTGCGCTGCCGCGAGCAGTTCCTCGGGGTTGGTGCCGGGCTCGTTCTCGAACCGGGTGACGAAGGAATAGGGGGTGTTCTTCAGCACGCCGCTGCGGGTGGCGAGCGCGCCGTGGCCCTTCTTCAGGTCGCCGTGCCAGACGGCAGATGCGGTGCGTTTCATGTGCAGGTTCCTCGGCCCGTGGTCTTCGTGCCCGCGCAGCGGACGGGTTCATCATCCACCGGCCGCACCGCCGAGTCCAGCACCCGGCGGGGAGGATAAGCGTATCCCCTTAAACCCCGTCGCGCCGCGCGGAGGTAGCATCGAAACGGAGGTGTGGGTTCGCGCAGTCAGCCGGTGCCGGAGAGCCTGCGACATGAGCGGACTGCCACCCGAATCGATCGCCGTCGACGTCCTGTCGAACGGCACGCGCCTGCAAGGCGACCTGCAGCTCCCGCCGGGCGCACGCGGCCTCGTGTTGTTCGCCCACGGCAGCGGCAGCAGCCGCAAGAGCCGCCGCAACCGCTTCGTCGCCGACGTGCTGGTGCAGGCCGGCCTCGGAACGCTGTTGTTCGACCTGCTGACACCGCAGGAAGAGGCGGTGGACGTGCACACCCGCCAGTTCCGCTTCGACATCCCGCTCCTGACCCGCCGCCTCTCCGGGGCGACCGGCTGGGTGCTGCAGCAGGACAGGCTTGCAGGACTGGCGCTCGGCTATTTCGGCGCGAGCACCGGGGCGGCGGCGGCGCTGGCGGCGAGTTGCGACCGGCCGCAGGTCGTGGCGGTCGTCTCGCGCGGCGGCCGGCCCGACCTCGCCGGCGAGGTGCTGCCCCGGGTGCGGGCGGCGACGCTCCTGGTCGTGGGCGGCGACGACGACGTGGTGATCGGCCTCAACCGCGAGGCGCTCGCACGCATGCGTTGCGAGGCCCGGCTCGAGATCGTCCCCGGCGCCACGCACCTGTTCGAGGAACCCGGCACGCTGGAACAGGCGGCGGATCTCGCCGCCGGCTGGTTCGCAGGCCACTTTCCGGCGGCGGCAGACACTAGGAGCATCGCATGACCCACCAGCTCATACCCGCACAGATCACGACCCTGAAGAGCGCGCTGCGGTATCGCTTCGACGCGCTGCGCGAGGAAGTCCGGCAGGACCTGCTCAAGTCGGACGACGACCGCTCGGCGATGCTGGCCGACCGGGTCCGCGACGTGGGTGACGAGTCGCTGGCCGACCTGATCGTGGACCTCGACCTGGCGGACACCGATCGCGACCTCGAGGAGCTGCGGGACGTCGAGGCGGCCCTCGGGCGGATCAACCTGGGCACCTACGGCATGTGTGTCCACTGCGGCGGGCCGATCCCGGTCGAGCGGCTGACGGCATTCCCGACCGCCAAGCGCTGCCAGCCCTGCCAGCGCATGCACGAGAAGACCTACGCCCAGAGGACCCAGGCGACGCTCTGACGCGGCACCGGCCGCCTGCCGAAACGCGAACTTCCCGGTTGGGCTCCCTAATCCTGTCGGGCCATAATCGCCTCTGCTCTCCGCGAGGACGCCATGCAGTACCGCCCGTTCGGCCGCCTCGGCTGGCAGGTCTCCGAAATCGGTTTCGGCGCCTGGCCGCTGGGCGGCGGCATGTGGGGCGAGCAGTCGGACGAGGAGTCCGTCGCCGCGCTGCACCGCTTCCTCGACCTGGGGGGTAATTTCATCGACACCGCGCAGGCCTACGGCGACGGCCGCAGCGAGCGCGTGATCGCCAAGGCCCTGAGGGGCCGCCCGGGCGGTGGGCGCGTGTACCTCGCCACCAAGATCCCGCCCAGGCCCGGTGCCTGGCCGCCGTCGCCCTACGATGCGATCGATGACCGCTACGACGAGGCGTACCTGCGCGAGCGCCTCGAGCGCAGCCTGCGCGACCTGCAGGTGGACTGCATCGACCTCGTCCAGCTCCACACCTGGAACCGGGCCTGGAACCGGGAGCCGCGCGCGCTCGAGGCGCTGCGCAGGTTCAGGCACGAGGGCAAGATCCAGGGCGCCGGCATCAGCCTGCCGGACCACGACCCCGACGCGGCGAACGAGCTCATGCGGCAGGGCCTCGTGGACTCGGTCCAGCTGATCTACAACATCTTCGACCAGGACCCGCAGGCCGAGGCCTTCCCGACCGCGAGGCAGCACGGCGTCGGCGTCATCGTCCGCGTGCCCTTCGACGAGGGCTCGCTGACCGGCAAGTTCACGCGCGACACTGCGTTCCCCGAGGGCGACTTCCGCCGCCGCTACTTCGAGGGTGACCGGCTCGGGCGGACCGTCCGCCGCGTCGAGGCGATCCGCGAGGCGCTCGGCCGCGACGAGCCGGACGTGGCGATCGCGGCGTTGAAGTTCACGCTGAAGCCGCACGCGGTCTCCACGGTGATCCCGGGCATGCGCAACGTCCGGCAGGTGGAACTGAATTGCGCGGTGAGCGAACAGCCCCGCATGAGCGACGAGGTCGAGAAGCGACTGCGGCCGCACGGCTGGCGGCGCAGCAACTGGTACCAGGGCAAGTAGCGCCAGCGCTCGAATCCGGCCCCACGCAGGGATTCGCGCAGCAGGCCCGGGCCCACCGTCACGAGTCGAGGAGATCCAGATGACCGACGCGACCGTCAACGAGACCGCCCCCGCCACGGCGCAGGCCGAGGGCATGGCGCCGCAACCCGACCAGAGCGTCGTCAAGACGCTGTTCGCCGGGAAGATCCTGCACGCCAACGTGTTCCCGTACCCGCGCATGGCGCCGGAGGAGCGGGAGACGCTCGAGCCCATGCTCGACGCGATCGACACCTTCCTCGCCGACCGCCGCGAGGACTTCAAGCGCTGGGACCTCGAGGCGGCGCAGCCGGCCGAGTTCATCCAGGGCCTGCGCGACCTCGGCCTGTTCGGGCTGATCATCCCCGAGGACCACGGCGGGCTCGGCCTGTCCAATTCCGCCTATGCGCGCGTGCTGGCCCAGACCAGCCGCTACGACACCTCGGTGTCGCTGACCATCGGCGCGCACAGCTCCATCGGCATGAAGGGGCTGCTGCTGTTCGGCAACGGCGAGCAGCGCGCGCGCTACCTGCCCAGGCTCGCGAGCGGCGAGATGATCGCCGCCTTCTGCCTGACCGAGTCGGGCGCCGGCTCCGACGCCGCGGCGCTGCGCACGACCGCGCGCCGCCAGCCGGACGGCAGCTGGGTCCTGAACGGCGAGAAGATCTGGATCACGAACGGCGGCATCGCCGACCTCTACACCGTGTTCGCGCGCACCGAGGACACGGACGGCAAGATCACGGCGTTCATCGTCGAGGCCGCCTGGCCAGGCGTCAGCCACGGGCACCACGAGGACAAGATGGGCATCCGCGCGTCCTCGACGACGACCGTCAGCTTCGCCGACGTGCGCGTGCCGGCGGAGAACGTGCTGGGCGAGGCGGGCAAGGGCTTCAAGATCGCGATGGCGATCCTCAACAACGGCCGTACCGGCCTCGGCGGCGGCGCTGTCGGCGGCATGAAGGCCATGATCGCGCTGGCCGCGCAACAGGCGCAGGAGCGCCGGCAGTTCGGCCGGCCGATCGCCGAATTCGGCCTCATCCGCGAGAAGATCGCGCAGATGACGCTCGACTGCTTCGCCGCCGAGAGCGTCGTGTGGATGGTGGGGCACTACATCGACAGCGGCTTCGAGGACTACTCGGTCGAGGCGGCCATCAGCAAGGTGTTCGCCACCGAGGCCGCCAACCGCGCGGCCTGGGAGGCGCTGCAGATCGCCGGCGGCAACGGCTACATGAAGGAGTATCCCTACGAGCAGGCGGTGCGCGACGCACGCATCTCGCCCATCTTCGAGGGCACCAACGAGATCCTGCGGCTGTTCATCGCCATGGCCGGGCTCAAGGACGCCGGCAAGGCGCTGTCGGACCTGAAGGCCGCGGTGGACGACATCTTCGGCAACCCCATCAAGGGCTTCGGCGTGCTGTCCGGTTACGCGGGCCGGCGTTTCGCCCGCGCCACCGGCGTCAACCTCGGCCCGGCGTTCGCGCACTGCCCGACCGAGCTGCGCCCGTCCTGCGCCGTCTACGAGAAGTACACGGCTGCGCTCGCCGGCGCCGCGGAGCAGGTGCTGCGCAAGTACGGCCGCGGCGTCGTCGAGAAGCAGCCCGACCTCAAGCGGCTGGCCGACATCGCCATCGACCTGTTCGTGGGCCTCACCGTCATGGCGCGCGCCACGGCGCTCGGCGAAGCGGACCCCGCGCGGCGCGAGCAGGTGCACGGCATGGCGGCGACGTTCACGCAGCAGGCGAAGCGGCGGATGGCCGCCAACCTGCGCCGGCTCGAGGGGAACGAGGACGAACAGCTCGACAAGCTCGCGGCGGGCGTGCTGGCCGACGGCGGGTATCGCTGGGATATATTGACCGGGTAGCCGGCGCGGCCGGCTCGGGACCGGTGACGCCATGGGGAGGGGGGAGTCATGGACATCGTCGACAAGGCCACGGCCACGCAGCTCAAGAACATCGAGACGCGTACCGGCAAGACGCTGGCGCAGCTCAACGCCATCGTGGACAGGAGCGGGCTTGCGAAGCACGGCCAGGTCCGCGACATGCTGAAGAAGGACCTCGGCATGGGGCACGGCGACGCGAACCTCGTCGCCACCCTGTACGTCAGGTCGAAGGAACCGGCCGCCCCGGCCGGGGGCGATCCGCTCGACGAGATCTACGCCGGGCCGAAGGCGGCCCTGCGGCCGATTCACGACAAGCTGATGGCGGCCATCGGCAGGTTCGGAGATTTCGAGGTCGCGCCCAAGAAGGGCTACGTCAGCCTGCGCCGCAAGAAGCAGTTCGCGATGATCGGCCCGGGCGCGAAGGCGCGCGTGGACGTGGGCATCAACATGAAGGGCGTCGCCGCGACCGACCGCCTCGTTGCGCTGCCGCCCGGCGGCATGTGCCAGTACCGTGTCAGCGTCACCGACGCGAAAGAGGTGGACGCCGCGCTCGTCGGCTGGATCCGGCAGGCCTACGACGCCGCGGGCTGAGCAGGACCTGCCGGTCGCCGGCCGTTCAGGGCGGCGCGGGAATGTTGGTGCGGCTGAGCCGCAGCATCCAGTAGGCCCATGCGCCCGACTCGTCGAGCACGAGCGGCGCCGCGGCATGGGGCGCGTCGAGCCCGGTCGCGATCGAGACCGTCCAGCGCGTCCTGGCGAGGTGCCACGTCCTGTGCGTGGTGGTGGGCAGGAAGGTCGCGTAGAGCACCTGACCGGCGGTGCAGTCGAAAACAGCCTTGGCTTCCTCGTCCTGGCCCTTCGCAGGCAGGAAGAACTCGTGCTTCCCGGGCTCGAGGCGGATCGGCGTGACCTGCTGCCGGTCGGTCAGGGGCGGGTACCCGTCGAGCAACAGGCCGACGGGCAGATAGAGAAGCAACGGATCGCACTCGAAGCATCCAATGAGCACGCGACAGGACAGGGCGTCGGCGGGTGCCGTCAGCCGCCGGCGCCGCTCCGGGTCGACCGTCACGACGGGCAGGCCCTTCGTCGCCGGGTTCATCGACAGGTACGCGACCGCGACCCCGTCCGTGCGCACCACGTCCGTGACCCGAGGCGCCGGCAGCGCCTGGGACGGGCCGGCGGGCTGTGCCTCGTCCAGGCCATGCGCGACACCCTCGACGAGACCGTCCGTGTCGTAAGTGACGAGCACGAACCCGGACCCGGATTCCCACTTCGGCACGGGCACAGGCACCGGATACGGCACGGCCACGACCAGCAGCGACGGGGCGTAGGTCTTCGCGTCGAGGCGGAAGGCGTCCACGCCGAGGATCTCGCTCGACAGCCAGGGCGAGCCGAGTGCTGCGCGTACCGCGGCGCGATCGCTGCGGCCGGGTTCGATGGAGGCAACCGCCTGCTCGAGCCGCGGCTGCAGGTCGGCGCGAAGGTCCTGCTCCGAGTCGCGCAGCGGGATCTCGCCGCAGGCTGCGGGCAGCAGGGCCAGAAGCGGCGCGAGCCAGCGCAGGCCGGTCCAGACGGGGAAGGCGTGGTGATCGGACACCACCAGATCATCGGCCCGGTCGTTGGCGGGTTCAATTGCGCCCGGCGAAGCCGGCGAGGACCGCGGGGCTCAGGCGGGCACTTCACTCCCGTCCCAGGCGAAACACCTGCCGGAGGCGTCCGGTGAAAGGCCGTCGAGCACCTCGACGAGGCGCCCGGCGGCGAATTCCGGCGCGAACAGCTTCCCGGGGGTGACGTTGCCGCGAAACGGCGCGGACAGGCCGGTATCGACGGTGCCCGGGTGCAGGCCGACGACGAGCGCCTCGCGACGGCTGCGCGCCAGCTCGATCGCCACCGTGCGGATCACCTGGTTGAGCGCTGCCTTCGAAGCGCGGTAGGCGTACCAGCCGCCGAGCCTGTTGTCGCTGATCGACCCGACGCGCGCGGACAGCGCGGCGATCACGCTCCTGCCCTGGTGCGGGAGCAATGGCGCGAAATGCTTGATCACCAGCGCCGGTCCGATGGTGTTCACGGCGAGCACGCGCGCGAGGCGTCCGGCGTCGAGTTCGCGCAGCGACTTCTCCGGCTGCAAGTCTCCGTCGTGGAGGACGCCGGCCGCGCAGATCACCCAGCGGGGCGGGCGCACGACACAGGCTGCGGCGGCTGCGGCGATGGTGGATCCGTCGAGCAGGTCGATCCGACCAGTCGTCACCTTCGGGTCGTCGAAGCGGGCCGGCGTCCGCGACAGGGCGGTGACCGATTCCACGTCCGGACGGGCCGCCAGCGCCTCGACGAGGGCGCGGCCGATGCCGCCCGAGGCGCCGATGACCACCGCGTGTTCGATGGGATGTGCCGGGTTCATGCCCGACGGTTCGGGCCAACGCCGGTTTCGGATGTCGTCAGCGGGCCGCCGTCGCCGCCCGCGCGCACAGGTCGCAGAGCAGGTAGCCGTCCACCCAGCGGTGGCTCACGGTGGTTCCGTCCGCGAGGCTCGCCCAGTCGCCGAAACCGTCCACGCCCGGATCGCCCACGCGCACGTGAAACGCGCAGCGCGGATTGCTGCAGAAGAATTCGCTGCTCCCCAGCGGGCGGGGAATGTCCTGGAGCAAGGCGGCCATGGGTTCGTCAGTCGGGCAAGGGGGGTCAGGGTAGACCCAAACCGGGGTAAGAGGTTCTCGTATTTAACCTCGGTGCGTGTGGATTTCCCCGATTGGCCGACAGGCGGCCGCGGGCGCTAGCGCCCGGTCTTGACGTGAATCTCGTTGCGCCGGTAATCGATGATCATCGTGTCCAGCACGCCGATCACGTCCATGCCGATGAGCAGCGCCGGTCTCGACATCAGCTTCCAGTGATCGAAGATGTACAGGTCGGAGAACAGGATGTTCGCGTCGCGCACCAGCAGGTCGCCGGCGACGATCGTCGGGACGCGCACCTGCGTCGCCATCTGGATGTCCTCGGTCACGCCGATGATGGCGTCCTCGAACCGGTCCTGTTCGCCCCGCCTGCGGGCCAGCGCCTCGCGCAGCGCGAGGTTGCCGACGGTCCTCTGCGCGCCGGTGTCGATCAGCGCGATCACGGGCACCGGGCCGACCGCGGCCTTCACGCGCATGCCGCTCATGATGCCGAACTTGAACGGCACCACCGCGAAGCCCGGCGGCGGGGGTTCGCGGTGCGAGCGCGCGATGCTGATGCGATCGTTCTTGAACTCGATGACGACGCGCTTTTCCTTGAGGTCCGCCGCACCGAGCACGCCCTCGGCCCCGCCGAAGGCATCCGCGACGATGGGCATCGTCGCGTCCTCGACCAGCAGGTCGCCGACCTCCAGCGTCGCCGCGCGGATGGCCGAGGCGATCGACGAGCCGGTCACGCCGCGCAACCTCACGGAGTCCACGTAGATCGGCGCGCGCAGTTCCTCGGCCACCCGGCGGGTCACCGCGGAACGGCTGGCGCCGGTGTCGAGCACCAGGCGGTAGGGACCCTCGCCGTTGATCAGCACCGGCGCCCAGATGCGGCCGATGCGGTCGCGCGTGGTCGGCGCGACATAGCGCGGCTCCAGCGCCCGCACCACGACTTCCTCGAGGCTGATGAGCGGCGGCCCGCCCGCGACGGGCTCCGGCGCTTGTGCCGCCTCGGCCACGGGCTCGGGTGTGGCGGCGGGTCCGGGATCCGCAATCAGCGAGGACGGGACGAACAACGCGGCCAGCAGGAGGGCCGCACGCCGCGCGACGTCAGGGAAGAAGGGGGTGGAGGCCGATTCGGGACGCATGAGTAATATATAGCATCCGGCCCGGGTGGCACGAGGAGCGCCTTCCACTCGTCGCACCAGGGACTCGGCCCGCCGCAGGGCGCGGCGGGCGCACACCTTGGCCGCCGGATCGCGCTATCGTTCAGCAACGCGACAAGGCGACGGGGCCTCCAGTGAACCGTGACGACGACATCTGGTTTCCCGCCAAGCGCTACGGCTGGGGGTGGGGACTGCCGCGCGTGTGGCAGGGCTGGGTGGTGCTCGGCCTGTACCTCCTGATGCTCGGTATCGGCGTCGCCGGCATCGACCCGGAGCGGCAGCTGGGCCTGTTCCTGGCATGGATGATCGGCTGGTCGGTGCCGTTCGCCGTCGTCTGCTGGCTGAAGGGCGAGAAACTGCGCTGGCGCTGGGGCCGGGGCCGCTGAGGCCGACCCGCTCGCCCTCCCGGGGCCGAAGGCGCATCATGAAGCCACGGCGTGCCGGGGCCCGGGGCCGGCGCGCGCCATCTGTCTGAGGGGGGAACGACATGACGAAGCCTGACGCAGGGCCGCTGGCCCGGCGCGCCCGCGGCATTCCGCTCGCGGCCGCCATGGCCTTGCTGGCATCGATGA
>JAGTSG010000071.1 GCA_018261655.1 Pseudomonadota bacterium
ACCAAGGTCTCGGACCACTGGGTCAGGAGCCCGCTGCTCAACATCAACCGCGCCTGCCAGACCTGCCACCACATGTCGGAAAGCGAGATCGCGGCCCGTGTGGACCAGATCCAGCAGCGCAACTTCGAGCTGCTGCAGAACGGGGGCACGGCGCTGATGGCGCTGCTCGACGCCGTGCAGGCTGCGAAGCAGGCCGGCGCCACCGACGAGCAGCTCGCCGCGGCGCTCGAGCTGCAACGTGCCGCGCAGTGGCGCCTCGACTTCATCGCCGCCGAGAACTCGATGGGCTTCCACGCGCCGCAGGAGGCCGCCAAGGTGCTCGGCGAGGCCGCCGACCTGGCGCGCCAGGGCCAGGTGGCCGCGTTGAACTGGAACGCCGCCCAATGACACACGAGCATGCGCGCCGGCCGCCGGTGGACGGCGACGCGCTGCCCGGCCGCCTCGGCCGGGAGTTCACGACCATGCGCCGCATGGTGGGCCTGTATTGCCAGGCTCACCATGCGGCAGACCCTGCCCGCCCCTGCCCGCCGTGCGCGGCGTTCCTGGACTACGCGGCGCGCCGGCTCGACAAGTGTCCTTACGGCGAGGACAAGCCGACCTGCGCCAACTGCCCGGTCCACTGCTACAAGCCGGCGCCGCGCGAGTTCGCCCGCGACGTCATGCGCTACGCCGGCCCGCGCATGATGACTCGCCATCCGTGGCTCGCGCTCATGCACCTGATCGACGGCCGGCGCAAGGTGCCCCACCCCATGGAGTTGCGCCGCCGCCCCTGACCGCAAGCGGGCGCCGGGCCGGGCGCTTCGGGGTCAGGGCCGGAACTGGTGTACGCTAGCGCGCTCCGGTCACGACTCGAACGGCACGCCAATTACCCCGGCCCAGGGAGCCAGTCCATGCATCGCTCATTTTTTCCGGCCTGCCTCGCAGGCTTCGTCCTCGTGGCAGCAGGCGGTTGCGCTGCCGGCAATCCGGTGAAGTCCGACGGGGCCTGGGCCGAAGGCGCGCAGAAGGGCCGCAGCTTCACGCGGCTGCTGGTGGTCGGCGTGAGCCCCGACATCAACCAGCGCTGCGCCTTCGAGGACTCGCTGGCCCAGGCGCTGCGCAGCGCCAGCGTCAGCGCCGACATGAGCTGCACGGTCATCGGGGCGAAGGAGCCACTCACCCGCGAGGCCGTCGAGAAGGCCGTCGCAGCCATACAGGCCGATGCCGTGGTGGCGACCCGTCCCCTGGGAGGCAGCGCCCAGGTCAGGGAGGGCGGCACCCACGAGACCCGCGGCGACAGCTATTACAAGGCGACCGGCTACGGGCTCGATTACGGTTACTGGGGTGCCTACGGCGTTCCCGTGGTCTACGGCGAATTCCACACGGCGCCCGCCGAGTACGTCTTCGAGGGACGTGGCCGGGTCCAGACCGACGTCTACGAGGCCGGCACCGCCGCCCTCGTCTATTCGACCCAGACCGAGGCCGAGCGGATCGAGTCGCGCGCCCACGGCCTGATCGTGGTCACGTCAGCCATTGCCGACCAGCTGCGCCAGGCCGGGGCGATCCGCTAGCGGATCGCGGCTCAGTGGTACCGCGCCGCCATCGCCTCCAGCGGCACCGGATCGATCTTCGAGGCCTGGCCGGCTGAACCGAAGGCAACGTAACGGTCCTTGCACACCGCGACGGCGGCCGCGACCGCGGCTTTCAGGAACGCGCGCGGATCCGTCTCCGACGGCTTCTCGGCCATCGCCTTGCGCATTGCCCCGGTCATCGCGAGGCGGATGTCGGTGTCGATGTTGACCTTGCGCACGCCGTTGCGGATGCCCTCCTGGATCTCCTCGACGGGCACGCCGTAGGTCTCGCGGATGTCCCCGTCCTGCGGCACGCTCGACGAGCCGTGCATCACCAGGTGCGTATTGGGGATCCTCGCGTGGATCTCGCGGATCCTGCCGATGGCCAGCACGTCGCCGGTCGGCTTGCGGCTGAACTTGTACGCGCCGTGGGACGTGCCGATGGCGATCGCCAGCGCGTCGACCCCGGTTCCGGCGACGAAGCGGGCGGCCTCCTCCGGATCGGTCAGCAACTGGTCATGTGACAGCTTACCCTCCGCACCGGAGCCGTCCTCCTCGCCGGCCTCGCCGGTCTCGAGCGACCCGAGGCAGCCGAGCTCGCCTTCGACCGACACGCCGACCGCGTGGGCGAACTCCACGACCTTGCGCGTCACGGCGGCGTTGTACTCGTAGCTCGCCGGCGTCTTCATGTCCTCCAGCAGCGAGCCGTCCATCATCACGCTGCTGAAGCCGGAGCGGATGGACGCCGCGCACACGGCCGGGCTCGCGCCATGGTCCTGGTGCAGGCAGACGGGGATCCGCGGGTACTGCTCGATCGCCGCCTCGACCAGCTTGCGCAGGAACGGCTCGCCGGCGTACTTGCGCGCGCCGGCGGAGGCCTGCAGGATCACCGGCGCGTCGCAGGTCTCGGCCGCCCGCATGATCGCCTGCACCTGCTCCATGTTGTTGATGTTGAAGGCCGGCACGCCGTAGTCGTGCTCGGCAGCGTGGTCCAGCAGTTGCCTCAGCGAAATCAGCGCCATGTCAGCTCTCCATTGTCCGTCGGCAGCGTCAGGTCAGTACGCCCGCTTCTTGTTGTCGAGCAGCTTGAGGATCAGCGGCGTCAGGATCAGCTGCATCGCCAGCGGCAGCTTGCCGCCCGGGATCACGATCGTGTTCGGCCGCGACATGAAACTGTCGTGCACCATCGTCAGCAGGTAGCGGAAGTCGATGCCCTTCGGGTTGGCGAAGCGCACGATCAGGAAGCTCTCGTCGGCCAGCGGGATGTCCTTGGCGATGAACGGGTTGCTCGTGTCCACCGTCGGTACACGCTGGAAGTTGATGTGCGTGCGCGAGAACTGCGGGCAGATGTAGTTCACGTAGTCCGGCATGCGGCGCAGGATCGTGTCCACGACCGCCTCGGTCGAGCCGCGCTTCGCCTTGTCGCGGTGCAGCTTCTGGATCCACTCGAGGTTGATCGTCGGCACCACGCCGACCAGCAGGTCGGCGTGGCGCGCGACGTCGTGCTCCTCCGTCTGCACCGCGCCGTGCAGGCCCTCGTAGAACAGCAGGTCCGACCCCTCGCCGACGTCCTTCCAGGGCGTGAAGGTCCCCGGCGGCGTACCGTGGAGAGCCGCCTCTTGCTCGTCGTGCACGTACACGCGCGACTTTCCGCGGCCCGTCTCGCCGTAGCTCCGGAACAGTCCCTCGAGCTCGCCGAACAGGTTCGAGTAGGGCCCGAAGTGGCTGAAGTGCTCGTTGCCCGCCCTGCCCGCCTCCGCCATCTTCTCGCGCATCTCGGCGCGGTCGTAGCGGTGGAAGGCGTCGCCTTCGACGATCGCCGCCTTGATGTTCTCGCGGCGGAAGATCCACTCGAAGGTGGTCTTGACCGTGGTGGTCCCGGCGCCGGAGGAGCCGGTCACGGCGATGATCGGGTGCTTGGCCGACATGGGCGTCTCCTCGGCGATCAGGTGTTGATGAACAGCGACCTCTCGGCGAACAGCGGCGAGCTGTAAGGCTTGTCCTCCCCGCAGTCGTACTCCCGGTGGTAGCGCTCGAGGCGCTCGACCTCCTCGCGGGAGCCGATGATCACCGGCACGCGCTGGTGCAGCGCGCGCGGCTCGACGTCCATGATCGGCCCGCGCCCCGTCGACGCCAGGCCGCCGGCCTGCTCCATCAGGAAGGCCATCGGGCTGCCCTCGTACATCAGGCGCAGCCGGCCTTCGCGGTAGGCATCGCGCTGGTCGCGCGGGTAGAGGTACACGCCGCCGCGCACCATGATGCGGTGGACGTCCGCGACCAGCGAGGCGACCCAGCGCATGTTGAAGTCGCGGCCGCGCGGTCCTTCCCGGCCGGCCTTGCACTCGTCCACGTAACGGGTCACCGGCGGCTCCCAGAAACGGCGGTTCGACGAGTTGATGGCGTACTCCGACGTGCCCGCGGGTATGCGCATGTCGGGCGCCGTCAGCACGTAGTTGCCGATCTCGCGGTCGAGGGTGAAGCCATGGGTGCCGCGGCCGACGGTCAGCACCAGCTCCGTGGACGGCCCGTAGATCGCGTAGCCCGCGGCGACCTGTCGCGATCCCGGCTGCAGCACGGCCTCCGGGCCGGTCGCGCCTTCGGGCAGCTCGAGTACCGAGAAGATCGAGCCCACCGCGACGTTGACGTCGAGGTTGCTGGAACCGTCGAGCGGGTCGTAGACGAGCGCCAGCCTCCCGCGCCCGGCGACCATCCGCACCTCGTCCATTTCCTCCGAAGCCAGCGCGCCGACGAGCCCGCTCCACTCGATGCCGCGCGTGAACATCTCGTCGGACAGCACGTCCAGCTTCTTCTGCGCCTCGCCCTGGGCATTCTCCGAACCGGTGAGCCCGGAGAGCCCGAGCAGCGGCCCCTTGCGCACGGCGGCGGAGATCGCCTTGGTCACTGCGGCCACGTCCACGAGCAGCGACGCAAGGTCCCGCGCGTGGGGACCAGGCGGGATCTGCTCGATGACGACCTTCGAGAGCGTGGTGTAGCCCGGGTTCAGCATGCGGCCTCCTTGACGGGAGCATCGGTACCTGCGGACCCGAACACCCGGCTCGCGCGGATGTCGGCCGCCTCGATCAGGCGGCGCGCCTGCCTCAGGCGCGCGCGATCGAGCGCGTTGCGGACCGACCGCGCGTTCGCGAAGTTGGGCTGCCGGCGGCGCAGCGCCACGTACTCGCCGAGCGCCCGCGCGGCGTCGGGCGAAAGCCTGAGGCCGAGCCCCGCGACCATGCGCCCGGCGATCTGCAGCAGCTCGCCGTCAGAGTAGTCCGGGAAGTCGATGTGGTGCGCGACCCGGGACGCCATCCCGGGGTTGCTCTCGAAGAAGCGGTCCATGCGCGACTTGTAGCCGGCGAGGATCACCACGAGGTCGTCGCGCTGGTTCTCCATCACCTGCATCAGGATCTCGATGGCTTCCTGCCCGTAGTCACGCTCGTTCTCTGGCCGGTAGAGGTAGTAGGCCTCGTCGATGAACAGCACGCCGCCCATCGCCTTCTTCAGGACTTCCTTCGTCTTGGGCGCGGTGTGACCGATGTACTGGCCGACCAGGTCGTCGCGCGTGACCGCGACGAGGTGGCCCTTCCTGACGTGGCCCAGGCGGTGCAGGATCTCGGCCATGCGCATGGCCACCGTGGTCTTACCGGTGCCCGGGTTGCCGGTGAAGCACATGTGCAGCGACAGCGGCGCGCCGGCCACGCCGAGTGCCTCGCGCGCCTTCTCCACGACCAGCAGCGAGGCGATCTCCCGGATCCGGGTCTTGACCGGCTTCAGGCCGATCAGGTCGCGGTCGAGTTCGTCGAGCACGTCCGCGACCCGCGACTCCCTGAGCAGCGCCTGCAGGTCCACGGTTTCGACCACGCGCGTGTCCGTCATCCGCGCCGTGTCTCCAGCTCGTAGCGGACGTTGCGGCCCGGGCCGTCCGCGCGCCGCAGCGTGAACGAGGGCTCCTTCACCGGACGGTTGACGATGAACGACATCCGCATGGTCTCGAAGCCCAGCGTCGAGTCGAAGGCGTTGACCTTGATGTAGCGGTCGCCGAAGACCTTGCGGCACTCCCTGAGCTCCGTCATGAGGCCGGCCGCGTCCTTCAGGTCGAACATGGGCAGGCCCCACATCTCCCAGTAGACGTTGCGGGGGTGCGGATCGTCCGTGTGCTCGAGGGACACGGCCCAGCCCTGCGACAGGGCGTACCCGACCTGCTTCGCGACCTGCTCGTCGGTCAGGTCGGGCAGGAACGAAAAGGTGCCTTGCGTGATGCGCATGACCGGCCTCCTCAGGCGACGCTGACCGACGGCACGAAGTCCGACGTGTCGGTCGAGGCGTAGTTGAAGGTGACGTTCTTCCAGGTCGCGAGGGCCGCCTCGAGCGGCCGGCAGTCCTTCGCGGCGGCCACGAGGATGTCCGGGCCCTCGCGGGCGATGTCGCGGCCCTCGTTGCGCGCGAGGACCATCGCCTCCAGCGCGACGCGGTTGGCGGTCGCCCCCGCCTGGATGCCCATCGGGTGGCCGATGGTGCCACCGCCGAACTGCAGCACCACGTCGTCGCCGAACAGGTCGAGCAGCTGGTGCATCTGGCCGGCGTGGATGCCGCCGGAGGCGACCGGCATGACCTTCCTGAGGCCCGCCCAGTCCTGCTCGACGAACAGGCCGCGCGGCAGGTCCTCGCGGGTCACCGCGTCGCGGCAGACGTTGTAGTAGCCCTGCACCGTCAGCGGGTCGCCCTCGAGCTTGCCGACCGCGGTGCCGGCGTGCAGGTGGTCGACACCGGCCAGCCTGAGCCACTTGGCGATCACGCGGAAAGACACACCGTGGTTTTTCTGCCGCGTGTAGGTGCCGTGGCCGGCGCGGTGCATGTGCAGGATCATGTCGTTCTCGCGCGACCAGTTGGAGATCGACTGGATCGCGGTCCAGCCGACGATCAGGTCCACCATGACGATGCAGGAGCCGAGCTCCTTCGCGAACTCGGCGCGGCGATACATCTCCTCCATCGTGCCGGCAGTGATGTTGAGGTAGTGGCCCTTGATCTCGCCGCTCGCCGCCTGCGCCTTGTTGACCGCCTCCATGCAGAACAGGAAGCGGTCGCGCCAGTGCATGAACGGCTGCGAGTTGATGTTCTCGTCGTCCTTGGTGAAATCGAGGCCGCCGAGCAGCGCCTCGTACACGACGCGCCCGTAGTTCTTGCCGGAGAGGCCGAGCTTCGGCTTGATGGTCGCGCCGAGCAGCGGCCGCCCGTACTTGTCGAGCCGCTCGCGCTCCACGACGATGCCCGTGGGCGGTCCCTTGAAGGTCTTCACGTAGGCCACGGGGAATCGCATGTCCTCGAGCCGGGCCGCCTTCAGCGGCTTGAAGCTGAAGACGTTGCCGATGATCGACGCGGTGAGGTTGGCGATCGAGCCTTCCTCGAACAGCGACAGGTCGTAGGCGACCCAGGCGAAGTACTGGTCGCTGGCGCCCGGCACGCGGTCAACGCGGTACGCCTTGGCGCGGTAGTTCTCGCAGGCGGTGAGCCGGTCGGTCCAGACCACCGTCCAGGTCGCCGTGGACGACTCGCCGGCGACCGCCGCCGCCGCTTCCTCGGGATCGACGCCGTCCTGGGGCGTGATGCGGAAGACCGCCAGCAGGTCGGTGGGCTTCGGCTCGTAGTCCGGGACCCAGTAGCCCATCTCCTTGTACTTGAGGACACCGGCCTGGTACCGCCTGGCCGTATTGCCCGTGGTGCGCTGCGTGGCTGTCGCCTGATCCGGGCCCGGATTCGCCATGAGTCTTCTCCAGTTCCAGCGGTCTTTAGGACCTTTGTAGCCCTGTTGGGGGCTCGTCTCGACTGTACTGGACGCATTCAGATAAAATAAACTTAGTCTTTGTTTGTCATATGCAAACTTTTACTTATGAATCCGGCCCACCTGACGCTCCGCCAGCTGCAGATCCTCGAGACCGTCGAACAGGCCGGTTCGATGGCCGAGGCCGGGCGGCTGCTGCACATGACGGGCCCCGGGATCACCCAGCAGGTTCAGCAGCTGGAGAAGGTGGTCGGGGCGCCGGTATTCGACCGGCTGGGGCGGCGCCTCAAGCTCACGGCCGCCGGCCGGCACGTGCTGGCGGCCGCCCACGACGTGCACGCCCGCCTCGCCACCCTGGCCAGGGAGATGGACGCGCTGGCCAAGCGGGACGACGGCGTGCTGAACCTGGGCATCCTGGCGACCGGCACCCACATCCTGCCGCCGCTGCTGGCCGAGTTCCGGCGGCGCGCGCCCGGCATCCACGTCCACATGGCCGTCTCGACGCGCGAGGAACTGGCCCGGCGGCTTCTCGAGGGGGACGTGGACCTCGCCATCATGGGCCGCGTGCCCGGCCGCGACGAGGCAAGCCGCAACCCGGCGGACGACCCGCTGGTGCGCGAACCGCTGACCGAGAACCCGCACGTCATCATCGCCTGGCCGGGCCATCCGCTGGCCGGGGAGCGCGGCATCGCGCCGATCGAACTCCGGCACGAGGCTTTCGTGCAGCGTGAGCCCGGGTCGGGCACCCGGGCGATGCTCGACGAGTTCCTGTCGATGCACCGCATCCAGCCGTCCGAGCGGCTGACCGTCTTCGGCAACGAGATGGCCAAGCATGCCGTCATGTCGCAGCTCGGCATCAGCCTGACCTCGATGCACACGCTGTCGCTCGAACTCAGGACCGGGGCGCTGGTGCGCCTCGACGTGGACTACACGCCGATCATGCGCCGCTGGTACGTGGTGCATCACGGTGACCGCTGGCTGCCGCCGGCCGCCGCCGCCTTCCGCGAGTTCCTGCTGACCGACGGGGCCGAGCGGGTGCGCGCCGCGACCCGCGCGCTACTGATGTCCGGTGCCGGAGGCGCAGCCTGATCGACCCGGCAACGGCCGAGGGCCGGGCCGGCCTCCCGGCCGGTACCCGGCGGTTCAGGCCGCTGCGGCGGAGAACAGCCGTCGCAGCAGCTGGTCGGTCGGCAGGAACACCCCCAGCACGAACCCCGCGAATAGCAGCGCGACGTAGGCCACCGGCGACAGGCGCGACTGGACCCGGGCCAGGCCGTAGGTCCAGTTGATGTTCGCCTCCGCCGAACCCAGCAACCGGCTGGCCGGCAGGATGAGTGCAGCCAGCACCACGGCGCCGGGCAAGGCGATGGCCGCGGCATAGCCGTAGGCGGCCAGCATCCACAGCAGCACCAGCGGCAGCGGGACGTGGAACAGGGACAGCAGCCTGAGCACGCGCGGACGCTCGTGCTCAAACATGTACTCCGTCAGCCCGATTACCCGGCGCTTCGTCGCCAGCCGCAGGGCGAAGTCCAGGTTCCACAGCAACTCGGGCCCGAGCACGGCCACGGCCAGCACGCTGGCGATTCCCCTGCTCTCGAGCCACAAGGCCGGCACCGCGCCGATCAGCGCGATGTCCGAGAACCACAGCAGGTTGCGCCAGCCGTAGTGCCTGAGCCAGGTGACGAGCACCACCGCCACGAACGCGGTGTAGGCCAGCTTGAACCAGGTGGGAATCATCTTGGGCGAACCCGGCGCATCCGGTACGGCGCGTCCGGCCTAGGATAGCGGTTCCGTGGCCGGGACCGCCGGCCGAAACGCCTGAAATTCCAACGTTTTCCCGCCTCATACAGCGGCCCCTCCGTCAATGGTAAATTCCGGGGCCAGCCACTGTGGAATCCCGTAATTCCGTATCCTGATTAACTTGGTAGAAAACGCGCCATTGGCGCTCATGGACGAGCAGCCGCTGACGGGGTCCGGGGGGTCCCTGGTGCTGCCGATGAACCAGTACGCAATCTTCCTGCTGTACCTGCTCGCAATCCTGGGCTTCGTGGGGTTCACCCTGCTGCTCAACCGGTTGCTCGGGCCGAAGCCGGCGCCGACCGCGGCGAAGCTGGAGCCGTTCGAGTGCGGCGCCACGCCCATCCAGACCGTCAACGTCCGGGCGATCCCCATCAAGTACTACGGGGTCGCCATCGTCTTCATCCTCTTCGACCTCGAGACCGTCTTCCTCTTCATCTGGGCGCTGGGCGCCCAGCCGCTCTCGGGGCTCATGCTGCTGATCTTCGGGATCTTCATGGCCCTGCTGGTCCTGATCCTGCTGTACGTGTGGAAGGCCCGGCTGGTCGAAGACATCACGGGGTAAGCCACCATGAACGCGAACCTGAAACGGCCGGCTCCGGCACTGGAATACCTCACCACGAAGAAGGACGAGCTGGTCGGCTGGGCGCGGAAGTTCTCGCTGTTCCCGTACCCCTTCGTGACCGCCTGCTGCGCCATGGAGTTCATGTCGGTCAGCTCGACGCTGTACGACACCGACCGCTTCGGCGCCGCGCTGCCGCGCTTCACCCCGCGCCAGTCCGACCTGCTCATGGTCGTGGGCACGGTCACCCACAAGCAGGCGCCGATCCTGCGCAAGGTCTATGACCAGATGTGCGAGCCGAAGTGGGTCATCGCCTTCGGCGTCTGCGCCACCAGCGGCGGTTTCTACCAGAACTACGCCGCCCTGCCCGGCATCGACAAGATCATCCCGGTGGACGTCTACATCCCGGGTTGTCCGCCGCGGCCCGAGATGGTCATCGACGGCATCATGCAGCTCCAGGACAAGATCGCGCGCTCGAAGCACCCGATCGTCAATGACAGGTTCTGACCATGGCCCGACCGGACGCCGAAACGATGCGGGAGCAGGTGGCCGGGGACGGCCGCGAGACCACGGTCTCGCACGGGACCGTGGTCGTCGAGCTCGCACCGGCAGCGTTCCTCGCCACGGCGCAGGAGCTCAAGTCCCGGCACGGCTTCGACCTGCTGCTCGACGTCACGGCCGTTGACTGGCCGGAGCGCGAGCCGCGCTTCGACGTCGTCTGGCACTTCTATTCGACCCGGCACTTCCTGCGGGTGCGCGTGAGGACCCGGGTCAGCGCGGCCGACCCGGTGGTGGACAGCCTGAGCGCGCTGTACGGGTCGGCCGGCTTCATGGAACGCGAGTGCCACGACATGTACGGGATCCGCTTCCGCGGCAACGACGACCTGCGGCCGATCCTGCTGTACGAAGGTTTCGAGGGCCACCCGCTGCGCAAGGACTACCCCAAGCGCCGCGAGCAGCCCCTGGTGCCCTACCGCAAGTGACGAGGACGCCTTGAGCGACGTGCTGCCCAACCCGATCCGCCCCGCCTTCACCGAGACCCTCGGCGAAGACCACGTGATCGTCAACATCGGGCCGTCCCACCCGGCGACGCACGGCACGATCCAGATCGTGGCCGAGCTGGACGGCGAGAAGGTCGTGCGGACGGACGTGCACTGCGGCTACCTGCACCGGGGCTTCGAGAAGGAGTGCGAGTCGCACACCTGGCACAACCTGATTCCCTACGTCGACCGCCTGAACTACTGCTCCGCGCTGATCAACAACTTCGCCTACTGCGACGCGGTCGAGACGCTGATGGGCATCGAGATCACGCCGCGCTGCCGCTACCTGCGCACGCTGCTGGCGGAATACTCGCGCCTCGCCGACCACCTGACCTGCATCGCCGCCTCGCTCATGGAGCTCGGCGCGATGACCGCGTTCCTCTACCTGGTCACGATCCGCGACTACATCTACGAGCACCTCGCGGACCTGACCGGCGCCCGCGTCACCTACTCCTACGGGCGCATCGGCGGCCTGGCCCGCGACCTGCCCGAGGGCTGGCTCGCGCGCCTGGCGCAGATCCTCGAGCAGTACGAGGACTTCGTCGGCCGCGTCCACGGCCTGATGGACCGCAACCGGATCTTCATCGACCGCATGCGCGACGTCGGCGTGCTGACCCCGGCGGAGGCCGTGAACTGGGGCTACACCGGGCCGATCCTGCGCTCCACCGGCGTGCCGCGCGACCTGCGCAAGGACACTCCGTACCTGGCCTACGCGGAACTCGACTTCGAGGTGCCCGTGGGCATCAAGGGCGACAACTACGACCGTTACTTCGTGCGCATGCGCGAGATGGACGAGTCGGTCCACATGATCCACCAGCTGATGGACATGCTGCCCGGCGGCCCGGTGTCGGTGGAGGACCGGCGCTGCGTGCTGCCCGACAAGCAGCTCGTCTACACGGAGATCGAGTCGACCATCAACCACTTCAAGCTGATCATCGACGGGCC
>JAGTSG010000107.1 GCA_018261655.1 Pseudomonadota bacterium
GCCATCGACGACGTCGAGGCGTCGGTGCGCACGGCGGAGCTGGCGCGGAAGCACTTCCCGGGCCTGCGGATCCTGGCGCGCGCGCGCAACCGGCAGCACGTCTTCCGCCTCATGGACCTGGGCGTCAGCCACGTGTTCCGCGAGACGCTGGGGTCGAGCCTGGAGATGGCCGAACAGGCCCTGGTGGCGCTCGGCGCCACGCGCGAGGCGGCCGCGCGCGACGTGCGCCGCTTCCGCGAGCACGACGAGGCGACCCTGGCCGCCCAGGCCGCGGTGAAGGACGACGAGGAGAAGATCATGGCGACCGCGAAGGAATCGGCGGCCCAGCTCGAGCGGCTGTTCGAGTCGGATCGGTGAAGCGGGGTCTGACCCCTCCTGGACTAGAATTCGTAGCCATGCCCACCGGACCCGTCCTCGACGCCGACAACGCTGCGTTCGTCACCAGCGGCGTGTCCATCGCCGTCGCCTCGAGGAACGCGCAGCGCATCCCGAGCCTGACACGCGCCTGGGGATGCCGCGTGAGCGGGGACCGCCGGACGGTGACGCTCTACGTGTCGCCGCAGCAGGGCGAGGCGCTGCTGGCCGACCTGCAGGCGGGCGGGCCGCTGGCCGCGGTCTTCAGCCTGCCGAGCACTCACCGGACGATCCAGCTGAAGGCGCGCAGCGCGCGGGTCGGCGCGCTGGCCGACGAGGACCGGCTCGTGATCGAGCGCTACGCGCCGGCGCTGGCCGCCAACCTCGAGCGCGTCGGCCATGGCGGCGGGTTCGCCGCGGCTTACCTGGAGATCGCGGGCAACGCCCTCGCCAGCGTGGCCTTCGAGCCCGAGGAGGCCTTCGCGCAGACGCCCGGCCCGAAGGCGGGCGCGCGGCTGGAGCGGCCCGCATGAGCGGCCTGTCGCTCGACGCCCTGCGGGACTGCCTGGAGGGGGCGATCCCGGCCCTCGTGGCCACCTGCTCTGCCGACGGGACGCCGAACGTGTCCTATGTCTCGCAGGTGCACTACGTGGACGGCGAGCACGTCGCACTCTCGTTCCAGTTCTTCAACAAGACGCGCCACAACGTGCTGGAGAACCCGCACGCGACACTGCTGGTCGCCAACCCGGCGACCGCCGCGCTCTACCGGTTCGCGGTCGAGTACCTGCGCACCGAGACCGGCGGACCGCTGTTCGAGGGCATGAAGGCCAAGCTCGCCGGCATCGCCTCGCACACCGGCATGGCGGGCGTGTTCCACCTGAAGGGCGCGGACGTCTACCGGGTCCGCTCGATCGAGCGCGTCGCCGGCAGCGTGTGCCACGCCCCGCTGCCGCATCGCAACCTGCTCGCCGCGGTGCGCCGCGCCGGCCCCGCGCTGGCGTCGGCCCGCGACCTCGGCGCCCTGTTCGAGCAGGCGCTCGACGCGCTGGAGCGCGACTTCGGCGTGCGTCACGCCATGATCCTCATCGCCGACGAGTCGGGTGAGTCCCTCTACACGGTCGCCAGCCGCGGCTACCCGCAGTCCGGCATCGGCTCGGAGATCCGCTGCGGGGACGGCGTCATCGGCGTGGCGGCGCGCGAGCGCGCGGCGATCCGCATCAACCATTCGACGGCCGAGTACTGCTACGGCCGGGCGCTGCGGGAGAGCGCCTCGCAGTCCGGCGACGACGTCCTGCCGACCGAGATCCCCTTCCCCGGACTGGCGGCGCCCGGCAGCCAGCTGGCGGTTCCCATCGTGCACGGCGCGCGGCTGGCAGGTGTCCTGTTCGTCGAGGATCCCGAGGCCGGGCGCTTCAACTACGACGACGAGGACGCGCTGGCCGCCCTCGCCGCCCAGCTCGCGGCGGGAATCCAGCTGCTGCAGGGCGCGGAGACGGACGAGGACGGCGGCTCCGCGAAGGACACCGCGCTCACGCCGCGAGGGCGCGCGCTGGTGATCCGCCGCTACGCGGCCAACGACAGCGTGTTCCTGGACGACGACTACCTGATCAAGGGCGTGGCGGGCGCGATCTTCTGGAAGCTGGTCGGCGATCACGTCCGCGAGGGGCGCAGCGAGTTCACCAACCGCGAGCTGCGCCTCGACCCCGCCATCCGGCTGCCGGCGCTCTCGGAAAACCTCGAGGCGCGGCTGATCCTGCTGGAGCGTCGCCTCGCCGAGCGTGGCGGCGACGTGCGCATCGAGAAGACCGGCCGCGGCCGTTTCCGCCTGCTCGTGCGCCGCCCGCTCGAGCTGGCCGAGGTGCCGGCGGCGCACTGACGCCGACGGTCCCCGGCGCCCGAATCACCTTCCAGCGACCTTCGGCGCGTCCACGCGCGGCACGAACACGATGTAGGGAGTCGTGACCACGCCGCCGGGCGCGACGTAGGCCGGCGCCGGCTGTCCCGACGGGCCGAGGCTGCGGATGTACTGGTAGATGGCCCGCAGGTCGTCGTCGGACAGCTCCGCGAGGCCGAACCAGGGCATCGGCGGCATGCGCGGCGTCCGTGCCTGGACGAGCCATTCCTCCTCGCTCCACTTCGCGAAGTCGAGCCGGAGGTTACCCGGATAGCTCGTGCCCCAGGGCCCCTGGAAGCCGACGGGCATGCCGGTCAGCCACGTGGACTCGGGCAGCTTGCCGGCCGCCTCGCCGTAGCCCGGCGTATGGCAGTCATTGCAGCCGCCGAACTTGACGAGGAATCGGCCGCGCTCGATCGCGGCTGTCGACTCGCCGGCGCCCGCCATGGGCGACTGAAGCGCCGGCAGCAACAGGGCCGCCGCCAGCAGGAATTTCATTTTCATGATCGTGACTCCCGGACATTGCATTCTTGGTGGGCGACCGGCCCGGGGAGGCGACCGCCTCCCCGATCCGCGTCAGTGGTGACTAGGATGCTTTGAACCCGGGAGAAGGTTTACTAAGTGTTCCTTCGCGGAACCCTAAAAGATTGCTAATCGGCGTCTCGACGTACCGGGTACCGAGGCGTCCCCAGGGAGGAGGGGTCAGACCCAGTCGCGGGGCCTGACCCCTCCGGTGAAGAGGGGCGTCCATGAGAAAAAGGGCGACTGCCGGGAGATGGCAGCCGCCCTCGAGTGGCTGGACGACGGGGGGAGTGCCGCCAGCCTTTCTACTCGAGCAGGTCGCCGGGCGTTGCCGGCAACCGCGGCATCGTCTGGACCGGGAACGGCCCCGACAGCGACCCCAGGAAAACCGTGATGTCCTGCACCTGCGCGTCGTCGAGCGTCTTGCCGAGCTGCGTGGACGCCATGACGCGATCGGCAGCTCGGGACCGTCGAACACCGGTCCGGAGTGACAGCTGGTGCAGCCGGCCGCCGCGAAGGCCTCCATGCCGCGCACCTGCTGCGCCGTGAGGGCGGTCTCATCGCCTTCGACGTAGCGGTCGTAGGCGCTGTCCGGCGTGATCAGCGTGCGCTCGTAGGCGGCGATCGCCCTGGCGGCGTTGTCCATGGTGATCACGTCGCCGGCGCCGAACGCCGACCTGAAATACGCCCGGTAGCCCGGGATGTCCGCGATCCGGAGGATCACCGCATCCAGGTTGGTCATGCCCATCTCGATCGGGTTGACCGGCGGGCCTTTCGCCTGGTCCTCGAGCGTGGCTGCGCGCCCGTCCCAGAACTGCGCCGAGTGGAACGCCGCATTCCAGACCGTCGGCGCGTTGCGCCCGCCCTTCTGGCCGTGCACGCCGATCGAGGTCGGCATGTGGTCGTCACCGCCTTCCATGACGTTGTGGCAGGAGAAGCAGGACACCGACCCGGTCGACGAGAACCGCGGGTCGAAGTACAGCATCTTGCCGAGCTCGACCTTGGCGACCGTCGTCGGGTTGTCGGCGGGCTCCGGGGCCCGGTCGGGGAGGGCCTGCCAGTTGCCTGCTGCCTGCGCACCGACCACGACACCGGCCAGCAACGCCGGGACCGCCACCTTGGAGATTCGCATGATCATCCCCCGTTGGAATCCAACAGGAAGAGTGTCCGCCAGCTGGCTTACGGCCGGCTTAAGGCGCGCGTGGGTAACTACCTACGGGAGGCCCGGCCGGCTCCCGTTAGAACCGGCCCCGGCGTTGCGGGCCACCCGCCTCAGCCGCCCTTTCGGGCGCGCGCCGCGGCCTCGCGCTTCTCGCGGAAGCGGATCATGAAGCGCTGGAAGGCCGAAGGTGACAGGCGCTTGTAGCGCCACAGGTAGCGGTACTCCCGGGGCAGCACCACGTGCCGCTCGCCGCGGGCCGAACGCTCGAGGATCTCGAGCGCCACCGGCGGCGCCTCGAGGTTCGACTTGTGCATGATCTTCCTCGCCGTGTGCAGCATGTCGTCCGGCGCACGGGCGTGCTCGAGCAGCCTCGTGCGGAAGAACCCGGGCATGGCGGCGGTGACCTGGACGCCGCTGCCGCGGTGTTCCTGGTCGAGCGACTCGGAGAGCGCGACGACGCCGGCCTTGCTGACGCTGTAGGCGCTCATGTCGCCGCCGCAGACGAAGCTGGCGGCGCTCGCGACGTTGACGATCAGGCCGCCGCCGGAAGCGAGCATGTGCGGCAGTTCCGCGCGGCAGCTGCTCGCCACGCCCAGCACGTTGATCCGCAGGATCCACTCCCAGTCCTGCGGCGGGGTGTCGAGAAAGGGGGCGAACACGGCGACGCCGGCGGCGTTGAGCGCGTAGTCGAGGCCGCCGTGGGCCCCGGCGAACTCATCGACCGCCTGGCGCACGGCCCCCTCGTCGCCCACGTCCACGACGTGGGTCGACACCGCCCCGGCGCCGAGCGCCGTCAGCGCACCGACGGCCTCGCCCAGGCGCGCCACGTCACGGTCCAGCAGGCCGAGGCGCCAGCCACGCTTCGCGAGCCACTCGGCGGTGGCAAGGCCCAGGCCGCTGGCGCCCCCGGTGATGACGGCCCGCTTCCGGGGGAATCGCGCGTCGAGCCGCGCCAGCTTCGCTTCGTCGCCCATGGCGCGCGATTGTATCGGAGGTTCCCGGTACGGACCTGCCCCTGGAAGGGACGGGTCTGTACCCGGTACCTCTTGGGTCTTGATTATCCGGGTGGATTGATCGGAAGATCCCGATAGAGGCCGTAAATCAGGACCCCGATGAACCTGCGAGACCTGCAGTACCTCGTGGCGCTGGCGGAAACCGGGCACTTCGGCGAGGCGGCCGAGCGCTGCCACGTCAGCCAGCCGACCCTCTCGGCGCAGGTCAAGAAGCTGGAGGAGTACCTCGGCGTCCAGCTGTTCGAACGCCAGCCCAGGAAGGTCTCCCTGACCGACGTCGGGCGCCGGATCGTCGAGCGGGCGCGGCTGATCGTCCAGCAGGCCGAGGACATCCGCGGGGTCGCGCGCGCCAGCCGCGATCCGCTGACGGGCAAGCTGCGGATCGGCCTGATCCCGACCATCGCGCCGTACCTGTTGCCGCGGGTGGCGTCGCGGCTCAGGACGCGCCTGCCAGGATTGCAGCTGATGCTCTACGAGTACCAGACCGACCCGTTGCTCGGGAAGCTGCGCGCCGGGGAACTCGACCTCGCGATCCTCGCGCTGCCGGCGGACACGACCGGCCTCGAGACCCGCGCGCTGTTCGCCGAGTCCTTCGTCGTCGCCATGCCCCGCAACCACCGGCTGTCGGCGCGCAAGCGGCTCAAGCCCGCCGACCTCGCGGGGGAGACCTTGCTGCTGCTCGAGGACGGCCATTGCCTGCGCGACCAGGCGCTCGAGGTCTGCGGCACCGTTGCGGTCGCCGAGGAGCAGGACTTCCGCGCCACCAGCCTCGAGACGCTGCGGCAGATGGTCGCAGCCGGGCTCGGCGTCACGCTGTTGCCGCGCCTCGCTGCGGAAGGCCCGATCGCGGGCGCGCGGGGCCTCGAGATCCGCCCGTTCGCGCCACCCTCGCCGTCGCGCACGGTGGGGGCGGCCTGGCGCAGGTCCAGCACGCGAGAGGCCGCCATCGTGGCGGTCTGCGACGTCCTGTCCTCGACGATGAACTGATCAGGTTCCTGACTGCGGCCGGATGGCCGGCCTGCGCCCCGGGGATGCGTTCATGCCGAGCCCGACCATCGACCTGCGTTCCGACACGGTGACCCAGCCGACCGCGGCGATGCGCGCGGCGATGGCCGCGGCCGAGGTGGGCGACGACCAGTACGGCGAGGATCCCAGCATCAACCGCCTGCAGGAGCGCGTCGCGCAGCTGCTGGGAAAGGAAGCGGCACTGTGGCTGCCGACGGGGACGATGGCCAACCAGGCGGCGCTG
>JAGTSG010000007.1 GCA_018261655.1 Pseudomonadota bacterium
CGGGCCGGCACGCCTACCACCTCGCGGCGCGGGAACAGGCGCCGCAGGATGCGAAGGGCCTTCGCGTCGGTCCGCGGGTCGAGCAACGGCGCGACCACCCGCCGGTTGGCGACATAGAAGTTGACATAGGAACCGGCCATCCGGTCGCCGGCCCTGCGGGGCCGGGTTCCTTCCCGCGTCTCAACCCCTGCGGCTTCCTCGTCGGTCAGGAACAGAGGACCGGGCTGCGGCAGCTTGTGGATGCGCAGCCGGCGACCCCGCGCATCGCGCGCCGCCGACAAACGGGCCCAGGCGTCCCGGCTGATCGCGTACTGAGGGTCGGCGCGATCGTCGGTCCAGGCCAGGGTCACCTCGCCCGGCCGGATGAAGCAGCACAGGTTGTCCACGTGGCCATCGGTCTCGTCGTTGAACACGCCCTGCCCGAGCCACAGGACCTTCTCGATGCCGAGGTAGTCCGCGAGGCCGGCCTCGATGTCCTTGCGGTCGAGTCCGGGGTTCCGGTTCGGGTTCAGCAGGCACTCCTCCGTGGTCAGCACCGTGCCGTCCCCATCAACGTGGATCGCACCACCTTCGAGGACGAAGGGCGCACGATAGCGGTCGATCCGCTCTATTTCCATGACCTTGGAAGCGACAAGGTCGTCCTGGTCCCAGGGAAAGTAGAGTCCGCCATCGAGTCCGCCCCAGGCGTTGAAGTGCCAATCCACGCCGCGCACCCGGCCTCGTGCGTCCACGACGCCGGTGGGCCCGGTGTCGCGGGCCCAGGCGTCGTTGCTGCTCAGTTCCACCACCCGCACGGCCGGCGGCAGCCTCTGGCGGGCATTCTCGAATTGCCGCGCCGAGGCGCCCACCGTCACCGGCTCGGACGCAGCGATCGCGCCGGCCACGGCGACAAACGCCTGCTGGGCGGGTCGCGCCCCCAGCCGCCAGTTGTCCGGCCGTTCCGGCCAGATCATCCAGGTCCCGGCGTGCGGCTCGAACTCCGCTGGCATGCGGAAGCCGTCGCGGCGTGGGGTGCTCTGGAGGGTGCGGCTCATGGGTCTCTCCCGCCGCGATTGTAGGCGATCGGCGGGGAACTACGGGCGGAAGCGGGACAGGCGCAGGGCGTTGGTGATGACCGTGACCGAGCTCAGGGACATCGCGGCGGCCGCAAAGGCCGGCGTCAGGGTCCAGCCCAGCAGCGGATAGAGCACGCCGGCAGCCAGCGGGACGCCCAGGGTGTTGTAGCCAAACGCCAGCCACAGGTTCTGCCGGACATTCCGCATCGTCGCCGCGGACAGGCGCCGGGCGCGCCCGATGGCTGCGAGGTCGCCCTTCACCAGCGTGATGCCGGCCGTCTGCTTGGCGACGTCGGTCCCATGCCCCATGGCAATGCCGACGTCGGCCTGGGCCAGCGCGGGGCCGTCATTGACGCCGTCGCCGGCCATCGCGACCCGCAGGCCGTCGGCCTGGAGCTGGCGGATGGCCTCGGCCTTGCCCTCCGGCTTGACGCCGGCGACGACCCGGTCGATCCCCAGTTCCCTGGCGATGTGCCGCGCCGCAAGTTCGCTGTCGCCCGTCAGCATCGTCACCTGCAGGCCCAGCCGGCGCAGGTCGGCGAGCGCCTCGGCCGTGCCGGGCCGGATAGGGTCGCGCGCCACGACGAGCGCCGCCGGCCGATCGTCCACGCTGACAAAGACCAGGCTGGCGCCCGACTCGCGTGCCGTCGCGGCCTGCGCCTCGAAAGTTGCGCGACATCCCGCGTAATCCGCACTGCCGAGCCTGACCCGCGCCGCGCCGACCTGGCCCTGCGTGCCTGCGCCGGCCTCGGACTCGACCGCGCGCGCCAGCGGCGGCCGGATCCTTCGTCCGCGGGCCGCGGCCACCACGGCCCTGGCGAGCGGATGATCGCTCTGCTGCGCCACGCCCGACGCGAGCTTCAGGACATCGTCCTCCTGGAAACCCTCGCCGACGTGAACGGCCTCGACCTGCGGCCGGCCCTCGGTCAGCGTTCCGGTCTTGTCGCAGACCAGCATGTCGAGCGAGGCCAGTGCCTCGAGCGCCCGGGCCTCGCGGAACAGCACGCCGGTCTGCGCGCCGCGGCCCATCGCCACGGTCATGGACATCGGCGTCGCGAGCCCCACCGCGCAGGGACAGGCGATGATCAGCACCGTCACGCCGGCGACCAGCGCATGGGCGAGGCGCGGCTCCGGCCCCACGAGCCACCACACCAGCGCCGAGACGACCGCGACGGCGACGACCGCCGGGACGAACCACCCCGAGACGCGGTCGGCGAGCGAGTGGATCGGCGCGCGGCTGCGCTGCGCGTCGGCGACCATGCCCACGATCCGCGCCAGCGTGCTCTCCGGCCCGATGCCCTCGGCCCACATCAGCAGCGAGCCGCTGCCGTTCACCGTCCCACCGATCAGCTTGTCGCCGGGCGCCCTCGGCACCGGCACCGATTCGCCGGTGACCATGGACTCGTCGACGCTTGTCGTCCCCTCGAGCACCACGCCGTCCACCGGCACGCGGGCACCGGGACGGACGCGCAGCTTGTCCTGCCGGGCCACCTCCGTGAGCGGAACCTCGGACTCGGTCCCGTCCTCAGCGACCCGCACGGCCACTGCAGGCGCGAGGTCGAGCAGCGCGCGCAGCGCAGCGCCGGTGCGGGCGCGGGCCCGCAACTCGAGGATCTGGCCGGCGAGCACCAGCGTCACGATGACGGCGGCCGCCTCGAAGTAGAGCGGGATCATGCCCATGGCATCGCGGGCCGAGACGGGAAAGGCCTGCGGCACGAGCAGCGCGGCGAAGCTGAAGAGATAGGCCGCCGCCACCCCGAGCGCGATCAGCGTGAACATGTTGAGCCGGCCGCGCAGCGACTCGACGCCCCGCCTCAGGAACGGCCAGCCCGACCCGAGCACGACCGGCGTCGCCAGGAGCCACTGCGCCCACCGCGCCCCCGGCGCATGCCCGAGCGGCGCCAGCGGCGCAATCACCATCGGCCCCATCGAGAGGACCAGGACCGCCATCGTCAGCGGGCCGGCGATCCAGAGCCGCCGGCGGAAGTCCGTCAGCTCCGGGTTTTCTTCGGGCGCTGCCGTCACCGTCACCGGCTCGAGTGCGCAGCCACAGTCGGTGCAATGGCCGGGGCCCGCCTCGTGCACGTCCGGGTGCATCGGGCAGGTCCAGTGCGAGGTGCTCGCAGCCACCGGCTCGAGCGCCATGCCGCACACCGGGCAGTCACCCGGCTCTTCCCGGACGATGTCCGGGTGCATGGGACAGCTGTACCGCATGAGCGGTTGGACTGCCCGGACTCAGCGACGTTCGATGATCGTCGCGATGCCCTGGCCGAGCCCGATGCACATCGTCGCCAGCCCGACCTCGGCGTCCTTCCATTCCATGGCGTTCAGGAGCGTCGTGGTGATGCGCGCGCCGGAGCAGCCGAGCGGGTGGCCGAGCGCGATGGCGCCGCCGTTCACGTTGACCTTCTCGTCCATGACCTCGAGCAGCCCGAGGTCCTTCAGCACCGCGAGGCCCTGCGCGGCAAAGGCCTCGTTCAGTTCGACGAGCTGGACATCGGCCAGCTTCAGGCCCGCGCGCTTCAGCGCCTTCTTCGTCGCCGGCACCGGGCCGTAGCCCATGATCGCGGGATCGCAGCCGGCCACGGCCATCGCCCTGACGCGCGCGCGCGGCGCGATCCCGAGCGCCTTCGCGCGCTCCGCGCTCATCACCAGCATCGCGGCCGCGCCGTCGGAGATCGCCGAGGACGAGCCGGCGGTCACGGTGCCGTTCTTCGGGTCGAAGGCCGGCGGCAGCGCGGCGAGTGCCTCGAGCGTCGTCTCGGGACGGATCACCTCGTCGCGGTCGCAGAGCACGCGCACGCCGTTCGCGTCGTGGCCCTCGATGCCGACGATCTCCTTCGCGAAGCGGCCTTCCTGGGTCGCAGCCCAGGCACGCTGGTGGGAGCGGACCGAGAAGCGGTCCTGGTCCTCGCGCGTGATGCCGTGCATCCGGCCGAGCATCTCGGCGGTCAGGCCCATCATGTTCGAGGCCTTGGCGTACTGCTTGGATGCTGCCGGGTTCAGGTCGATGCCGTGCATCATGCCGACGTGGCCCATGTGCTCGACGCCGCCGATGACGAACACGTCGCCCTGGCCCGTCATGATCTGCGCCGCCGCGGTGTGCAGCGCCTGCATCGAGGACCCACAGAGCCGGTTGACAGTCTGGCCGGGCACCGTGTGCGGCAGGCCGGCGAGCAGCAGGGCGTTGCGCGCGATGTTCATGCCCTGCTCGAGGGTCTGGTTGACGCAGCCCCAGATCACGTCCTCGACCTCGGCCGGGTCCACGCCCGGGTTGCGCCGGAACAGGGCCTCGATCAGCTCGGCCGACAGCGTCTCGGCGCGGACGTGGCGGAACATTCCGCCCTTCGAGCGGCCCATCGCCGAGCGCACGCCATCGACGATCACGACGTCACGGGGATTGAAGGTCATCTTTGTCTCTCCAGGAATCTTGTGGGCCCGGCGATCAGCCGAAGAACCTGCGGCCGGCGGCCGCCATGTCGCGCAGCAGCTGCGGCGCCTCGTAGAGCGGGCCAAGCGCCTTGAACTGGTCCGCGAGGGCCACGAACTTCGCGGCGCCCGTCTGGTCGACGTAACGGCAGGCGCCGCCGCGGAACGGCGGGAAGCCGATGCCGTAGATCAGCGCCATGTCCGCCTCCTGCGGCGAGGCGACGATCTTTTCCTCGAGGCAGCGCGCGACCTCGTTGACCATCGGGATCATGCAGCGGGCGATGACTTCCTCCGGCGTGAACTCCTTCCGCTTCGCCACCACCGGCGCGATGAGCTCCCAGGTCGCCGGGTCGGGCGACTTCGTCGGCCGGCCCTTCTTGTCCGGCGCATAGGCGTAGTAGCCCTTGCCCGTCTTCTGCCCGTAACGGCCGGCCTCGACGAGCACCGATGTCGTGTTGCGGAAATCGTGCCGCATGCGGTCCGGGAAGCCGTCGGCCATGACGTCCGCGGCGTGCACCGCCGTGTCCATCCCGACCACGTCCATCAGGTAGGCCGGGCCCATCGGCCAGCCGAAACGCTCCATCACCTTGTCCACGGCCTGGAAGTCGGCGCCATCGCGCAGCAGCATGTGGAAGCCGGCGAAGTACGGGAACAGCACCCGGTTGACGAAGAAGCCGGGGCAGTCGTTGACCACGATCGGCGTCTTGCCCATCCGCTGGGCCAGTGCGACGGTGGTGGCCACCGCGGCCTCGGAAGACTTCGCGCCGCGGATCACCTCGACCAGCGGCATCATGTGCACCGGGTTGAAGAAGTGCATGCCGACGAAGTTCTCCGGCCGCTTCAGTCCGGCGGCCAGGAAGTCGATGGAGATGGTCGAGGTGTTCGAGGCGATGATCGCCGTCCCGGGCACCAGGCCCTCGACCTCCGCAAACACGGCCTTCTTGACCTTCGGGTTCTCGACCACCGCCTCGATGAGGATGTCCACCCCGCCGAAGTCGCCGTAGTTGAGCGTCGGCCGGATGCGCGCCAGCGTCGCCGTCATGTCGGCCGGCTTGAGCTTCCCCTTCTCGACCTGCTTCGACAGCAGCTTGCCCGCCTCGTTCATGCCGAGCGCGAGCGCCTCCTCGCGGATGTCCTTCATGATCACCGGCGTGCCCCTGGAGGCCGCCTGGTAGGCGATGCCGCCGCCCATGATCCCGGCGCCCAGCACCGCGGCCTGGCGGATCTCCCTCGCGCCCTTCTTCACCCAGGCGCCGGCGGCCTTCTTGACCGCCTGGTCCGCGAGGAACAGACCCACGAGGGCGTTCGCCTGGGGCGTGACGGCCGCCTTGGCGAAGTGCTTCGCCTCGACCTCGAGCGCGGCATCCCGGCCGAGCCCGGCGGCCGTTTGCATGTTCTTGAGCGCCAGCATCGGCGCCGGGTAGTTGGGCCCCGCCTTGCCGCCGACCACGGCCATGGCGCTGGTGAAGGCCATCGCCTGCTCGGTGGCATTGAGCTTGATCGGGCCGAGCTTCTCGGCGCGGCGGCCCTGCCAGTCCAGCCGGCCGGCGATGCAGTCGCGGACCATCGCGAGCGCGGCGTCGCGGAGCCGTTCGGGTTCGACCACGGCGTCCACGGCACCGTCCTTGAGCGCCTCCTCGGGCCGCTTCTCGCTGCCCGTGGCGATCCACTCCACGGCGTTGTCTACCCCGATCAGCCGGGGCAGGCGCACGGTGCCGCCGAATCCCGGGAAGATGCCCAGCTTGACCTCGGGAACGCCGATGCGGCCGGCCGTCGCGATGACGCGGTAGTCACAGGTCAGGGCGAGTTCCGTCCCGCCGCCCAGGCAGATGCCGTTGATCGCGGCCACGGTCGGCACCGGCAGGTCCTCGAAACGGCAGAACATCCGGTTGACCTCGAGCACCCCGGCGGCGACCGCTTCCTCGCCGGCCGCGAACATGTCGCCGAACTCGGTGATGTCCGCCCCGACGATGAAGACCGGCTTGCCCGAGGTGACGATGACGCCCCTGACGCCGCCGTCCCCGGCGATGGCCCGGGTGGCGGCATCGAATTCCCGCAGCGTGGCCTGGTCCAGCTTGTTGATCGACTCGCCGCCGCGGTCGAACTTCAGTTCCACGATGCCTTCGCCGACGGACGCCACGCTGATGGCGGATCCGGAATAGATCATGGTCAATCTCCGTTCCTTTCAGGGCTTTGCAGGCGCCGTGGGGGCGCCTGGGATACGTGAGCCCCACATGGGGGGCCGCGCGACACGTTGATATTATCGCGCCACCCGACCGGATGCGCCGATTCGGTAATCCACCGCGGCAGCCGGCACGGCACCTGGAGCACTCCATGACCCACGCCCGACCCGGCCGGCCCCTGCCCACCCCGCTGCCCGAGTGGTTTCCGCGCGGCGCCGCGCTGCTGCGCGACCCGACGCTCAACAAGGGCACGGCCTTCACGCTGCGGGAACGCGACGTGCTCGGGCTGCGCGGACTCCTGCCACCGCACGTCATCACCCAGGAGGACCAGGTCAACCGGGTGCTGGAGAACTTCAGGCGCCTGGACTCGGACCTGTCGCGCTACATCCTGCTCGAGGCCCTGCACGACCGGAACGAGACGTTGTTCTTCAGGGTCATCATGGAAAACCCTGATGAAATGATGCCGATCATCTATACGCCCACCGTCGGGCTCGCCTGCCAGCAGTTCGGCCACATCTACCGGCGCCCGCGCGGCCTGTTCATCTCCGCGGCGGACCGCGGACGCATGGTGGAGGTCATGCGCAACTGGCCCTATCGCGAGGCGCGCATGATCGTCGTCACCGACGGCGAGCGGATCCTCGGGCTCGGCGACCTCGGCGCCAACGGCATGGGCATCCCGATCGGCAAGCTGGCGCTCTACACCGCCTGCGCGGGACTGCATCCGCGCCACTGCCTGCCGGTCATGCTCGACGCCGGCACCAACAACGAGGCCCTGCTGGCCGACCCCCTTTATATCGGGCTGAGGCAGAAGCGGCTCTCGGGCGCCGCCCTCGACGCGCTGGTCGAGGAGTTCGTCGACGCGGCGCAGCAGTCCTTCCCGGGCATCGTCATCCAGTTCGAGGACTTCGCCAACCACAACGCCTTCCGCCTGCTGCGCAATTACCGCGACCGGATCTGCTGCTTCAACGACGACATCCAGGGCACGGCCTCGGTGACCGTCGCCGGCATCCTCTCGGCGCTGCGGGTGACCGGCCTCAAGATGTCGGAGCAGACTTTCCTGTGCCTGGGAGCCGGCGAGGCGGCCACGGGCATCTCGGACCTGCTGGTCGCGGCCATGGTCGATGACGGACTCGCCGAGGCCGCCGCGCGGGGACGCTGCTGGATGGTCGACTCGAAGGGGCTCGTGACCGCGGGCCGGAAGGACCTCGCCGAGCACAAGAGGCCCTACGCCCATGCCCACGAGCGGGTCGACGACTTCCTGGGGGCGGTCCGCGCGCTGCGACCGACCGCCATCATCGGCGTCGGCGCCACGCCGCAGGCCTTCACCCGGCAGGTCATCGAGACCATGGCGCAGCTGAACCAGCGGCCCATCGTCTTCGCGCTGTCGAACCCGACCTCGAAGTCCGAGTGCACGGCCGAGCAGGCCTACGCCTGGTCCTCCGGCCGAGCGCTGTTCGCCTCCGGCAGCCCCTTCGATCCGGTGGAGGTCAACGGCCGGCGCTTCGTGCCGCGCCAGGGCAACAACTCGTACATCTTCCCGGGTGTCGGGCTCGGCGTGGTCTCGGTGCAGTCGTCGCGGGTCACCGATGCCATGTTCATGGCGGCGGCGCGGACCCTGGCCGAGTCGGTCACGCCCGCAGACCTGGAACAGGGCAGCCTCTATCCCGCGCTGTCCCGGATCCGCGACGTTTCGGCGCGGATCGCTGCCGCGGTCGGCGAAGTCGCCTTCCGCGACGGCCTGGCCGGCATCGACCGGCCGTCCGACCTGCTGGCGCTGATGCACCGGCAGATGTACGACCCGGACTACGTCAGCTACGCGTGAGGCCGCGGCGCTTCCACAGCAGGAAGACCGACGGGATCACGACCAGCGTCAGCAGGGTGGCGCTCAGCATGCCGCCCACCATCGGCGCGGCGATGCGCCGCATGACCTCCGATCCCGTGCCGCTTCCCCACATGATCGGCAGCAGTCCGACCATGATGGTAAGCACGGTCATCAGCTTCGGCCGCAGCCGCAGCAACGCGCCCTCCACGATGCTCTCGCGGACGTCCCGCTCGGTCAGCGGACGGCCGGCCGCGAGCGCCTCCGATCCGCGGCGCTCCCAGGCGTGGTTCAGGTACAGGAGCATCACCACGCCGGTCTCGGCCGCCACGCCCGCGAGCGCGATGAACCCGACCGCGACCGCGATGCTCAGGTGGTAGCCGAGCAGGTATAGGAGCCACACGCCGCCGGTGAGCGCGAAGGGCAGGCAGCCGAGGATCAGCGCCACGTCGCCGAAGCGGCGGAAGTTCAGGTACAGCAGCAGCACGATGATGACCAGCGTGAACGGCACGACCACCTTGAGCTTGGCTGCCGCGCGCTGCCAGTACTCGTACTGCCCCGACCAGCGCAGGCTGTAGCCCGGCGGCAGCGCCACCTGCGCCGCGACCCGCTCGCGCGCAGCCGCCACGTAGGAGCCGAGGTCGCGGCCGCTGATGTCCACGTACACCCATCCCGAGGGCCGCGCGTTCTCGCTGCGGATCATGGACGGCCCGTCGGTGATGTGGACCGTCGCGACGTCGCCGAGCGTGAGTTGCGCGCCGGACGGCGCGACGATGGGCAGCTGCCGCAGGCGCTCGAGCGAGTTGCGCCAGTCCTGCGGGTAGCGCAGGTTGATCGGGTAACGCTCCAGCCCTTCCACGGTGTAGGCCAGCGTCATGCCGCCGACCGCCGTTTCCACGACTTCCTGCACGTCGGCGATGTTGAGGCCGTAGCGCGCCGCGTCGAGTCGCCGGATGTCCACGTCGATGTAGCGGCCGGTCGCGACGCGCTCCGCATAGACGGATGCGGTGCCCTCGAAGCCGCTCAGCGCACGCTCGATCCCGAGGCCGATCCGCTCGATCTCGGCCAGGTCCGGGCCCATGATCTTGATGCCGACCGGCGTCTTGATCCCGGTGGCCAGCATGTCGATGCGGGTCTTGATCGGCGGAACCCAGGTGTTGGCGAGCCCCGGCACCTGCACGACCCGGTTCAGCTCCTCGCGCAACTTCTCCGGCGTCATGCCGGGACGCCACTGGTCCCGTGGCTTCAGCCGGATGGTGGTCTCGAGCATCTCGAAGGGCGCCGGGTCCGTCGCCGTCTCGGCCCGCCCCGCCTTGCCGAAGACGCGCTCGACCTCGGGCACCGACTTGATCAGGCGGTCGGTCTGCTGCAGCAGGGCCCTGACGGTGTCGGCCGAGACGCCCGGCAGCGTGGTGGGCATGTACAGCAGGTCGCCCTCGTCGAGCTCGGGCATGAACTCGCTGCCCAGCCTCGAGTACGGCCAGGCGGTCGCGGCCAGCAGGACCGCGGTGGCGGCGACGACCTTCATCGGGTGCCGCAGGGACAGGTCGATCAGCGGGCGGTAGGCGGCGATCGCGGCGCGGTTGACCGGGTTCTCCGCCTCGTGGCGGATCCGGCCGCGCACCAGCAGCGTGATCAGCACCGGCACGAGCGTGATGGAGAGGAAGGCGGCCGCGACCATGGCCCAGGTCTTGGTGAAGGCCAGCGGCTCGAACAGCTTGCCTTCCTGCGCGTCGAGGGCGAACACCGGCAGGAAGGACAGCGCGACGATCATCAGCGAGAAGAACAGCGACGGCCCGACCTCCCGGCAGGCCTCGAGCACCAGTTCCGTGCGGTCGCGCGCGGCCGCCGCCTCGTGCTCCAGCTTCTTGTGCACGTTCTCGATCATCACGATGCCGGCGTCGATCATCGCGCCGATGGCGATCGCGATGCCGCCCAGCGACATGATGTTGGCGTTGAGGCCCTGCAGGCGCATGACCAGGAACGCGGACAGGATCCCGAGCGGCAGGCTGATGATGAGCACGAGGCTCGAGCGGAAGTGCAGCAGGAAGACCGCGCAGACCAGCACGACGACGACAAACTCCTCGACCAGCTTGGTGCGCAGGTTGTCCACCGCGCGCTGGATGAGCGCCGACCTGTCGTAGGTCTCCACGATCTCGACGCCCTCCGGCAGGCCGCGCTTCAGCTCCTCCAGCCGCGCGCGGACGTTGCGGATCGTCTGGCGCGCGTTCTCGCCGCTGCGCATGACCACGATGCCCCCGGCGACCTCGCCCTCGCCGTCGAGCTCGGTGATCCCGCGGCGCATTTCCGGGCCGACGCGCACCTCGGCCACGTCCGAAAGCAGCACCGGCACGCCCCCCTCCGCCATCAGGGGCAGGTTGCGCAGGTCCTCCACGCCCTGGATGTAGCCCGAGGCACGCACCATGTACTCGGCCTCGGCCATTTCGACGACCGAGCCGCCGGCCTCGGAATTGCCGCGCTCGATGGACATCATCACGTCGGCGAGCGTGAGTCCGTAGCCGCGCAGACGCACCGGGTCCACGACCACCTGGTACTGGCGCACCATGCCGCCGACCGTCGCCACCTCGGAAACGCCCGGCACCGCCTGCAACTCGTACTTGAGGAACCAGTCCTGCAGGCTGCGCAGCTGTGACAGGTCGTGCTGCCCGCTTCGGTCCACCAGCGCGTACTGGTAGATCCAGCCGACACCGGTCGCGTCGGGGCCCAGAGCCGGGGTGACGCCGGCCGGCAGGCGCGCCGCGGCCTGGCTGAGGTACTCGAGCACGCGCGACCGCGCCCAGTACAGGTCCGTGCCGTCCTCGAACAGCACGTACACGAACGAGTCGCCGAAGAACGAGTATCCGCGTACCGTGGTCGCGCCCGGCACCGACAGCAGGGCGGTCGTCAGTGGGTAGGTCACCTGGTCCTCGACGACGCGCGGGCTCTGGCCGGGATACGGCGTACGCACGATGACCTGGACGTCGGACAGGTCGGGAATCGCATCCACAGGCGTGCGCAGCGTGGACCAGATGCCCGCGACCGTCAGCAGCGCGGAGAGCAGGAGCACCAGTGTGCGGTTCTCGAGTGACGCGCGAATGATGGCGGCGATCATGTGCCCTGCTCCCCCGCGGGGCCGCCGTCATGGCCGGCGTGGGCGCCCGCGCCGGGCTGCTCGCCGTAACGCCCGAGGCTCGAGCGGACCTGCGACTCGGAGTCCAGCATGAACTGCCCGGACACGACGACGCGCTCGCCCGCCTCGAGGCCATGCAGGATCTCGATCGAGTCGCCGCTCTCCGCGCCGGGGTGCACGTCCCGGGCCACGAACCGCCCCTCACCCAGCGCCACGATCACCCGCGCGGCGCGGCCCGTGCGGATCAGCGCCTCGAGCGGGATGAGCAGCGCGCTGCGCGCGCCCGCGCCATCGATGGTCACATCGGCCAGCATGCCGGCCGCCAGCCGCTGGCCGGGGTTGTCGAGGGCCAGGCGAACCTGGAGCGTGCGGGTCGCCTGGTTCAGCTCCGGCAGCACGTCGAGCACGGTCGCCTCGAGGCTCTCCCCGGGCAGGGCGGCCACCGACACCCGGGCGCGGGCGCCGGCGCGCACCGCGGCAGACGCCGTCTCGGGCACCTCGGCCACGACCCACAGCCGCTCGATCGGCGCGATCGTCATGGCACTCATGCCCGGCTCGGCGAGCGCCCCCTCGCGTACGCCAAGCATCGTGACCACCCCGTCCTGCGGGGAGTGGTAGGCGACGCGCTCCTGGACCTCGCCGCTCCCGCGCAGCCGTGCAATGGCCGCCGGCTGCAGGCCCAGCGCAGCCAGGCGACCTTCTGCCGCCTCGATCAGCGCCGCGTCACCGAGTGCAAGCGCGTTCAGGTACTCGCGCTGGGCGCCGGCGAGCCTGGGGGAGAACACCGCGAACAACGGCTGGCCGCGCCTGACCCGCTCGCCCTCGGCCCGCACGGACAGGCGCTCCACGTAGCCTTCGGCGCGGACCCGGACCTCGACGCGACCCCGTTCGTCATAGGCCAGCGTGCCGACGGTCTGCACGGTCGGATCGACGTTGCCGACCGCCGCCTCGGCGGTCCGCACGCCGAGGTTGTTGACCATCGCGGCGGACAGCCGGATGGCACCTCGCTCCTCGCCGCCTGCCTCCTCAAAAACCGGCACGAAGTCCATGCCCATCTCGTCCTTGCGCGGCACGGGCGAGGTGATCGCCGGATTGTGCGGGTGGCGGTAGTAGAGCGGCCTCGGCTCCGTCTCCGTCGCGGCAGCCGGCTCGACCAGGACCAGTTCCATGCCGCAGATCGGGCACGTGCCCGGCTTGTCCGACTTCACGTCGGGGTGCATCGGGCACTGGTAGGTCGGCTCCAGGTGTTGCGCGGCCTGCCCGGCCGCGGTCTCCTGCACGGGCACCTCCGGCGCCTTGCCGCAGGCAGACAGCACGGCAAGCATCGCAACCACGGCAGCGACGACGGCAAGACGGTTCATGACTGCTCTCCGGCAAGGTAATGGATCTCGGCCAGGGCCACGGCATACTCGGCGCGGGCCTTCGCCTGGCGGTCCCGGACTTCGTAGACGCGCCGCTGGGTGGCGACGACATCCTCGAGCGAGCCTTCGCTCGCGCGGTAGGCGGCGAGCGCGGCGTCGACCGAGACGCCGGCGACGCGGTCCATCTGCCTTTCGTAGAGGGACACGACCTCACGCAGTTTCACGGCCCTGGCGTGTGCCGCGCGCAGCATGGCCTCCAGCTCGCGGACCGTGTCGGTCCTGCGCGCGTCGGCGGCCCGGGCGCGTGATTTCGCGGCGCCGACTTCGCGGTCCTGGCGGTCGCGCGTGAACAGCGGAACATCGAAGGTAAACATGGCGGTCAGCATGTCCGGGCGCTGGACGCCGCCCATGTCCTGGCCCTGCCTGAAGCCGTAAGCGATGTCGAACCCGAAGGCGGGCCTGTACATCTGGCGTGCGATCTCGGACTGCTGCATCGCCGCGTCCCGCATGTGCGTGAGCGACTCCAGCATGGGGTTCTGCCCGATGCGTGGCAGCAACGACTCGATCGGCTCCGGCCCCCGTGCCGGGGCCGGCGCCGTGGCCCGGTCGCGGGCCGCGTCCTCGCCCAGCCATCGCGCCAGCTCCGATCGCATCACGTCACGCTCGCGTTCGGCCTCGAGCTGCATCTCGTCGATCTCGAGCGCCATCAGGCGCGCGTCGAGGAGTTCGAGCGCCTCGCCCTCGCCCGCGGCGTAGCCGGCCTCGGCGCCGCCCACCAGAGCATCGATCCAGCGGGACTGCGCCGAGAGCAGCGCCAGCGACTCGTCGAGGTAATCGAGCTCGCGCCAGGCCTTTTCGACTTCGAACCGCACCCGCCGCGCGCGCTCGAGCGCCTCGGCATCGGCGCCGAGGGCTTCGCTCTCGTATTTCGCGCGCGTGAGCGAGCGGCTCGCGCCCGCGGGGAAGCGCTGCATGAGCCCGACCTCGAGCATGGTCATGTCCTCCGCGTCGAAGGAGAAGGAATCGACCGGCACGTTCACCGCGCCCACCCTCGCCTCGGGGTCGGGCAACTCGCCCGCGGACACCGCCATGTCGCGCATCGCTGCGGACTCGCCTTCGAGCGCCTGCCGGCCGGCATCACGCTCGACAGCGATGCGTTGCGCCTCGGCGAGCGACAGGGGCCCGGCCGCGGCCGCCGGCGGCGTGCCGGCGAGCCAGAACACCAGGATAGTCAGGGCTGTCTGACCCGCCCCACGGTCGAAAAACGAACGCATGTCTCCTCCTGCGGGAACGTCATCGGGACGAACCGGGCGCAGGAAGATCTATTTCAGGTAGGTGCAGTAGCGTTTCTGCAGAGAAACGGCGGGAGCCCGGCCGCGTCCGGGGTCCGGCCAGTCGGGCCTTGCGGCGCGGGATGCAACAGGGACCGTCGGCAGGACGGCCGGCGCGTGCCAGACCCACGCATCGAGCGCCGGGGCCGGGACCTGTTTGGCGGGCGGCGCGGGCACACCGACAGCCTCGCAATCGAGCGCCACGCCCCCATCGCAACCCTCGGGACCGTCCGCCGGACAGTGCGGGCACGGCGTCTCGCAATGGGCCGGCGTGGAGTGGTGTTCCAGGGTGCCGTGATGGCCGTCCGGGCCATCGACATGGCCGGCGTGACCGCTGCCGGCCGGGGCCATCGCCTGGCAGGGCTGCAGCGCGAGCCCGAGCCAGCCGACCGCGAACAGCGCGACGAGCGCCCTTGCCAGGGGCAGGTGCCGGGACCTGATTTTCGCGAGCAGGGTCATCACAGCCTTGGCCAGCGCATGGACGTGTTGGACGCTACTCCCGTGGCGCCCGGATGGTCAAACGGGGAATTCACGAATTCACGGGCCGGGGCCGGGTCCGGGGTTCTCCGACCCTGATCCGACCCCTCGCGGTATGTTAAAGTTTCCGCTTCCCGCCCGAAACTTCCGTTACCGAACAAAGACATCCGGGCAACTAGGAGCCAGATCCATGTCCACGAAGATCACGCCCCCCGCCACGGGCGAGAAGATCAGCATCCGCGACGGCAAGCTGGTCGTCCCCGACAACCCGATCATTCCGTTCATCGAAGGTGACGGCACCGGCCCCGACATCTGGCGCGCCAGCGTCCGCGTCCTCGACGCGGCGGTGCTCAAGGCCTATGGCGGCCGGCGCAGGATCTCCTGGATGGAGGTCTACGCCGGCGAAAAGGCCAACAACCTGATGAACACCTGGCTGCCCGACGAGACCGTGGCGGCCTGCCGCGAGTACCTGGTGTCGATCAAGGGCCCGCTGACCACGCCGATCGGCGGCGGCATTCGTTCGCTGAACGTCGCGCTCAGGCAGATGCTCGACCTGTACGTCTGCCTCCGTCCCGTGCGCTGGTTCAAGGGCGTGCCCTCGCCCGTGCGCTCGCCCGAAAAGGTGGACATGGTGATCTTCCGCGAGAACACCGAGGACATCTACGCCGGGATCGAGTTCGAGGCCGGCTCGCCCGACAACAGGAAGTTCATGGAGCTGTTCAAGCAGGCGTTCCCGAAGCACTACGGCAAGATCCGCTTTCCGGAAACGTCGGGCATCGGCATCAAGCCGGTGTCGAAGGAAGGCACCGAGCGCCTGGTGCGCGCCGCGATCGAGTACGCCATCGTCAACAAGCGCAAGAGCCTGACGATCGTCCACAAGGGCAACATCATGAAGTTCACGGAAGGCGCCTTCCGGAACTGGTCCTATGCGCTGGCCGAGAGCGAGTTCGCGGACTCCACCTACACCTGGGACCAGTGGGAGCGCACGCGCGCCGCGAAGGGCGAGAAGGCCGCCAACGAGGAGCAGAAGGCGGCGCTGGCTGCCGGCCGGGTCCTGGTCAAGGACGCCATCGCCGACATCACCCTGCAGCAGGTGCTGACGCGTCCCGACGAGTTCGACGTCATCGCGACCATGAACCTGAACGGCGATTACCTCTCCGACGCGCTGGCCGCGCAGGTCGGCGGCATCGGCATCGCCCCCGGCGGCAACGTCAACTACATGACCGGGCACGCGGTGTTCGAGGCCACCCACGGCACCGCGCCCAAGTACGCCAACCTGGACAAGGTCAATCCAAGCTCGGTCATCCTCTCGGGCGAGATGATGCTGCGCTACCTGGGCTGGACCGAGGCGGCGGACCTCGTCATCAATGCCATGGACAGGAGCATCGGCCAGAAGGTCGTCACCTACGATTTTGCACGGCTGATGGAGGGCGCCACCGAGGTCAAGTGCAGTGAGTTCGGCGACGTCCTGATCCGCAACATGGGCTGAGGCCGCAGCGACGGCCTTGGGCGGGACCGACCCCAACGGCGACGAGGCCCTGGCACGGCGCTGTGCCAGGGTCATCGTCGACGCCTTCGCCTGGTACAACCAGGAGTTCCGCGTCATCAGCCGGCGCGCCCCGGAGCGCTTCGAGAACCGAGACTGGTCCGGGGTCCAGCAGGACGTGGTCGAGCGGCTCGACCTGTACACCGAGTGCGTCAGGCGCGGCCAGGACACGGCCGAGCGCCTGCTGGGCGAACGGGCACGCGACCCCGCGCTGTGGCGCCTGGTCAAGGCCAGCTTCGCGGAGCAGATCGAGGAGCTCGCCGACCCCGAGTTCCTGAAGACCTACTTCAGCTCCATCACCCGCAGGATCTTCGAGACCGTCGGCGTCGACCCCGAGATCGAGTTCTTCGCGCTCGACCTCGACCCGTTGCGCGGCATGACCTCGCGCGGCGTCACGCGCAGCTACGCGAACCGCGGCTCCCTGCAGTTGCTGGTGGAGGAACTGCTGTCCGACTACAAGTTCCGCACGCCCTGGCGCGACTTCGAGGGCAGCGTCGAGCACGTCGTGACCGACATACGCCTGCACCTGCAGCGCTCCGGCGAGGGCCGGCCCGTGCGCGAGATCGAGGTCATCCGGCCGGTGTTCTTCCAGATGACCCGGGCGTACGTCGTCGGGAAGGTCAGGGGCGACGGCTACGTGCTGCCGCTCGCCATTGCCTTCCGCAACGGCGACCGGGGCGTGCTCGTGGACGCGGTGATGCTGAAGGAGAGCGACGTCTCGATCCTGTTCAGCTTCACCCGCTCCTACTTCCACGTGGACCTGGAGCGCGTGGGCGAAGCAGTGCACTTCCTCAAGGACCTGGTGCCGCGCAAGCCGGTCTCGGAGCTGTTCACCGTGCTCGGCCGCGCCAAGCAGGGCAAGACCGAGCGCTTCCGCGAGATCCTCAGGCATCTCGGCGAGACCGACGACCGTTTCGTCATGGCCCCCGGCGAGAAGGGCCTGGTCATGGCCTGCTTCACGCTGCAGTCTTTCGACGTCGTGTTCAAGGTGATCCGCGACCACTTTCCCGCCGTCAAGAACGTCCTGCGCGAGGAAGTGATGGCCAAGTACGACATGGTGTTCAAGCACGACCGCGCCGGGCGACTGGTGGACGCCCAGGAGTTCAAGAAAGTGCGCTTCCCGCGCGCGCGCTTCGACCCCGGCGTTCTCGACGAGTTGCTTGGCCAGTGCGCGCGTACCGTCCAGCTCGAGGGCGACGACGTGATCGTCGACCACGTCTACATCGAGCGCAAGATGACGCCGCTCAACCTGTACCTGCGGTCCGCGGCGCGTGAGCAGGCGGAGCTGGCGGTCATCGAGTACGGCCAGGCCATCCGCGACCTGGCCTACACGAACATCTTTGCCGGCGACCTGCTGCTCAAGAACTTCGGCGTGACGCGCCACGGCCGGGTCATCTTCTACGATTACGACGAACTCTGCGCCGTGACCGACTGCCGATTCCGCGACCTGCCGCAGGCTTCCAGCTACGAGGACGAAATGCGCGCGGAGAGCTGGTTCTACGTCGCGGAGAACGACGTCTTCCCCGAGACGTTCATCAACTTCCTCGGCTTCGACGAGCACCTCAAGGCAGTCTTCCTCGAGAAGCACGGCGAGATCCTCGAGGCCGACTGGTGGCGTCAGCTCCAGGAACGGCTTGCCACGGGGGCCGTGGTCGAGGTGCTGCCCTATCACCCGCACCGGGTCAGGGTCGCCAGCAGCTTCTGAAGAGGCACCAGGCACGGACCCGTCCCCTGCGGGGCCAGGTCCGTGCCTGGTGCCTTTCAGGCCGGGACCTGCCGCAGCGCCTGGTCCAGGTCCTCCAGCAGGTCATCCGGGTCCTCGGCCCCGATCGACAGGCGCACCGTCGACTCGGACACGCCGCAAATCGCCCGCTGCTCGGCCGTCAGGTCGCGCGGCTGCATGAACTGCGGCGGCATCACCAGCGAGTCCACGGAACCCAGGCTCGCGGTCATCGAGAACAGCGCCAGCGACTCGGTGAACACCCGCGCCTCGTCGAGACCACCGTGCAGGTCGAAGGTCACGACGGTCCCGAACTCCTTCATCTGCTCACGCGCCAGCGCGTGCCGCGGGTGGGACGGCAGGCCCGGGTAACGCACGCTGCGGACCTGCGGCTGCTCCGTGAGCCAGGTGGCGATGCGCATGGCGGCCGCCGACTGGGCGTCGTAGCGCAGGTAGTAGGTCTTCAGTCCGCGCAGCATCAGGAACGCCGCGTGAGGGTCGAGGACCGGCCCCAGCGTCTTCGCGTCCGGCCGCATCGCCTTGACCAGCGCTGCGCTGCCGATGATCGCCCCGCCCATCACGTCGCCGTGGCCCGACGCGTACTTGGTCAGGCTGTGGACGAACAGGTCCACGTCGTACCGGCCGTGGTTGTGCAGGCCGGCAAAGGTGTTGTCCATCACGGAGAGCGCGCCGGCGGCCCGCGCGGCGCGGGTGATACGTTCGATGTCCGCGATCCTGGTCGTCGGGTTGGTCGGGCTCTCGAAGACGACCAGGCGCGTCGGCCTGTCGGCGAGCACCCGCTCGATTCCCTCGTCGTCCTCGATCGACAGCATCGTGTGCGACACGCCGTAGCGTCCGAGCAGGTTCCGGATCAGGGTCCGGGTCGGCCCGTAGGATTCGACGAAACACAGGACGTGGTCGCCCGCCCTGCATTGCGCGAGCAGGCAGGTGCTGACAGCCGCGACTCCGGATGCCGAGACGATGCAGTCCTCCCGGCCCTGCATGTCGGCGAGCAGCAGCTCCAGCTGGCGATTGGTCGGGTTGGAATCCCGCGAATAGACGAAGCCGGGCCGTTCCCCGCGGAACAGGCGCAGGGCCTCGTCGATCCGGTCGATCTCGAACTTGACCGACTGGTAGATGGGCGCGACCAGCGGCCGGTTGTCCGGTGGCACCGGGACGTCCCGGGGGTGTATGACTCGGGTCCGGTCCTTCATCGCGCGCTCCGCATCGACGGCAGCGCATTCAAGCACAGGCGGCCGCCGGCAGCCACGTGCCGCCGCCGGGGCAAGCCGTCGCCGCCCACATCGTGGGCCGGGCCCGGTCCTAGACGCGGTGCAGCCAGCCGTGCGTGTCCGGAATCTCGCCCTGCTGGATGCCGACGAGCGTGGCGCGCAGCCTCCTGGTGTGCGGACCGACGTCGCCGCTCCCGACCCGGTGTTCCCTGGCGTCGCGCACCAGCGTGCCCACGCCGGCCAGCACCGCGGCGGTGCCCGACAGGGCGGCCTCGCCGTCCTTCACCCACTCGAGCATCTCCTCGACGGTGAACACGCGCTCCTCGACCTCGTAGCCCAGCGAAGGCGCCATCCTCAGCAGGGAATCACGCGTCACGCCGTGCAGGAAGGTGGAATCGAGGCTGCGGGTGAGGATCTTCCCGTCCCGGATCAGCAGGAAATTGGCGGCGCCGGTCTCCTGCACCTCCCCGCCCGGGCAGAACAGCACCTGGTCCACGCCGAATTTCTGCTTGGCAGCCAGTGTCGGGCCCATCGCGGCCGCGTAGTTGCCGCCGGTCTTCACGACGCCGAGGTGGGAGGCGCAACGCGTGGCCTCGGTCTCGACGTGGATCCTGAGCGCCTTCACGCCGCCGGCGAAGTAGTCCCACACCGGGCTGGCCAGCACCAGCAGCATCAGCTCGGTCGGCGGGTGCGCGGCGGCGCCGATGTTCGGCGTGGTGCCGAACAGGATCGGCCGCATGTAGAGCGCCCCCGGTGCTTCCGGCACCTGGCCGCGCACGCGGTCGATGACGCCGAGGACCATGGCCTCGAGCTGGTCGGCGTCCGGCTCGGCCATGGCCAGCGCGCGCGCGCTCTGGCACATGCGCTCGATGTGGCTGCCCATGCGGAAGACATTCACGCTCCCGTCCGCCCACTTGTAGGCCTTGAACCCCTCGAAGCAGGTGCTGGCGTAGTGCAGCACGTGGGCGGCCGGGCTGAGCTCGATGGAGCCGGTCCTGCGGAACTCATGGTCCGACCACTGGCCGTTCCTGAAGGTGGCGACCGCCATGGTGTCGGCCAGTACGCTGCCGAAGGCCGGGCGCGGTGTCGTCTGGGTCTGGGTCTGTGCCTGTGCCTGTGCCTGTGCGTTCATGGTTGCTTCAGTCCTGGATGAAGATGGTTGCAGGGTGCTCGAGCCGGTCCTTCAGCGCCTGGATCATCGCGGCGGCGTCGAAGCCATCCACGAAGCGGTGATCGAAGGACGAGGACAGGTTCATCATGCGGCGGACCGCGATGGCGCCATTCTGGACCACCGGGCGCTCCACCGCCTTGTTGACTCCCACGATGGCGACCTCCGGCGCGTTGATGACCGGGGTCGAGACGATGCCCCCGAGCCTGCCGAGACTGGTCACCGTGATGGTGGAGCCGGTCAGCTCGTCGCGTTTCGCGGTCCCGGTGCGCGCGGCCTCGGACACGCGGCGGATCTCGGCGGCAATTCCGGCGAGACCGCGCGCCTCGGCGTTGCGGACGACCGGCACCTTCAGGCCGTCCGGCGTCTGGGTGGCGATGCCGACGTGCACGGGGTGGTGCCGCACGATCACGCCGCGGCTCTCGTCGTAGTGCGCGTTGCACTGGGGAAACCCGTCGAGCACGCGCACCAGCGCGGCGACGATGAAGGGCAGCAGGGTGTAGCGGTCCGCCCCGCGGGCGAGCTGGGCGTTGAGGTGCTGCCGCAGCGACTCCAGCTCGGTCACGTCGACTTCCTCGACGTACGCGAAGTGCGGGATGTTGCGCTTGGCCTCCGTCATGCGCTGCGCAATCACGCGCCGGACGCCGATGACCTTGATCTCCTCGGTGCCGCTGCGGGCGACCCCTGCCGCGGGCGCAGCGCGGCCGGCCGCCGGGGGCGCCTTCCCGGCGAGCGCCACCTCGAGGTCGCCGGGCTGGATGCGGCCGCCGGGGCCGGAGCCCGTGACCTGCGACAGGTCGACGCCGGCCTCGCGCGCCCTGCGCCGCGTGGCCGGCGACGCCATCACGCGCCCCGCCAGCGCGGGGGCGACCGCCGCTTCAGCGGTGGCCGCCTTGGGCGCGGCGGCGACCGGCCCGGCCGGCGCCACGGCGACCTCTCCGGCCGACGGCGCAGCCTGTGCCGGCGCCTCGCCCGAGATGTCGAACACGATCAGCTCGGATCCCACCGCGACCATGTCGCCCGGCTGCCCGGTCAGGGACAGGACGCGGCCGGTGACCGGTGACGGCACTTCCACCGCCGCCTTGTCCGTCATGACCTCGGCGATCACCTGGTCCTCCTGGACCACCTCGCCCACGCTGACCTTCCACTCGACGACCTCGGCCTCGACCGTGCCCTCGCCGAGGTCGGGCATCTTGAACACGAAGCGGCTCATGCGGCCTCCATCACGGCCCGGAGGGCCGTCGCGACGCGGGCCTGGCCCGGGAAATATTCCCACTCGAAGGCGTGGGGATAAGGCGTATCCCAGCCGCACACCCGCAGGATCGGCGCCTGCAGGTGCCAGAAGCATTCCTCCTGGATCGTCGCCGACAGCTCGCCGCCATAGCCGCCGAAGCGGGTCGCCTCGTGCACGATCACGCAGCGGCCGGTCTTTCTGACCGACGTCACCAGCGTCTCGACGTCGAGCGGCACCATCGTCCGGACGTCGACGATCTCGGCGTCGATGCCCGCGGCGCGCGCGGCGGCCTCGCAGACGTGCACCATCGTGCCGTAGGTGACGACCGTGACGTCGGCGCCGGCGCGCACCACCTCGCACTTGCCGATGGGCACGGTGTAGTGGCCCTCGGGCACGTCGCCCTTCGGGTGCGTGCTCCACGGCACGGCCGGCTTGTTCGGGTCGCCATCGAACGGGCCGTTGTAGATGCGCTTCGGCTCGAAGAAGATGACCGGGTCGTCGTCCTCGATGGCCGAGATCAGCAGCCCCTTGGCATCGTAGGGGTTCGAGGGCATCACGACCTTGAGGCCGGAGACGTGCGCGAACACGCCCTCAGGGCTCTGCGAGTGCGTCTGTCCGCCGCGGATGCCGCCGCCGCAGGGCGTGCGGATCGTGACCGGCGCGAAGAACTCGCCGGCGCTGCGATAGCGCAGCCGCGCCAGCTCGCTGACGATCTGGTCGTAGGCCGGGTAGATGTAGTCCGCGAACTGGATCTCCGCGACCGGGCGCAGCCCGTTGACGCCCATGCCGATCGCCGCGGCGACGATGCCTCCCTCGGCGATGGGCGTGTCGAGCACGCGGTGCTCGCCGTACTTGCGCTGCAGACCGTCCGTGACGCGGAACACCCCGCCGAAGAAGCCGACATCCTCGCCGAGGACCACGACGCTGTGGTCGCGGCCCAGCATGATGTCCATGGCCGAGTTCAGCGCCTGGATCATGTTCATCTGTGCCATGGCGTCACTTCCCCGCCAGCTCGGCGCGCAGTTCCGCTGCCTGCTTCTTCAGGTGCTCGGGCATCTCCTTGAAGACGTCCTCGAACATCAGGCGCGGGTCGAGCCGCGGCGGCTCCGTGAGCGTGCCGTAGGTCGTCGCCTCCTTCCACGAGGCCTGCACGCGCTGGTCCATCTCCCGGGCGAGTTCGGCGTGCCGCTCCTCCGACCACTCGCCGAGGCCGATGAGGTGACCCTTGAGCCGCTCGATGGGATCCCCCAGCGGCCAGTTCTCGTAGTCGTCCTTCGGGCGGTACCGCGCCGGATCGTCGCTGGTCGAGTGGGCGGCCCCGCGGTAGGTCACGTGCTCGATCAGCGTCGGACCGAAGCCCTGGCGCGCGCGCTCGGCGGCCCACTGCGTGACAGCGTACACCGCGAGGAAGTCGTTGCCGTCGACCCGGAGGCCCGCCATACCGAAGCCCGGCCCGCGCGCCGCGAAAGTGCGGTGTTCGCCGCCGGCAAAGCCCTGGAAGGTGGAGATGGCCCACTGGTTGTTGACGATGTTGAGGATCGCCGGCGCCCGGTAAACCGAGGCGAACAGCATTGCGTGGTGGAAATCGGCCTCGGCGCTCGAGCCCTCGCCGATCCACGATGCGGCGATGTCGTCGGTGCCCTTGATGGCCGCCGCCATCGCCCAGCCCACGGCCTGAGGGAACTGCGTGGTCAGGTTCCCGGAGATGGAGAAGATGTTGCCGTCGCGCCAGTGGTACATGACCGGCAGCTGCCGGCCCTTGCACATGTCGCGGGTGTTGGACAGCAGCTGGCACATCAGGTCGAGCACCGGCCGGCCGCGGACCACGTACAGCCCCTGCTGCCGGTAGGAAGGGAACAGCATGTCGGTCGGACGCAGCGCCATGCCCTGGGCGACCGCGACGGCCTCCTCGCCCAGCGAACGCATGTAGAAGCTGATCTTGCCGGCGCGCTGCATCCGTTGCATGCGCTCGTCGAAAGCGCGCGTGAGCACCATGTGCCTCAGCGCCACCTGCAGGTCGGACGGGTCGAGGTGCGGGTTCCACGGACCGACCGCCCGGTGCTGCTCGTCGATGACGCGGACCAGCTCGAAGGCGAGTCCGTTCATGTCGCGCACGCGCGTATTGATGTCCGGCCGCGCCACCGTGCCCGCCGGCGACAGCTCGAGGTAGCTGAAGTCGGGCTTCTCGCCCGGCCGGGAGTGATGCTTGGGAATGTGCAGGCGGGAAGGTCTCATGGGGCGCGCCTTTGCGGTTCGGGCGGTTTTCTGGCCGTTATCGTACGTCCTGTCGTCGGCAGATGTTGAAATTCTCTTGCTGTTATGCACAAATGCGGGATATTCGTTCACCATCCGGCGCTGCAGTGAAAAGAACTTTCCAGGTCGAGCTGGACGCGATCGACAGGCGCATCCTCGACGCGCTGCAGCGGGACGGCTCATTATCCGCGGCCGACCTCGCCGGCCAACTCGGGCTGTCCACGACCACTTGCTGGCGGCGCATCCAGCAGCTCGAGCAGTCGGGGGTCATCCGGCAACGCGTGGCGATCCTCGACCGCGCCAAGCTCGGGCTCGACGTCGTGGTGTTCGTCCAGGTGCGGCTGTCAACGCAGGGACGCGACGCCATCGCGCAGTTCGACAAGGCCATCCGTGACCGGCCCGAGGTGCTCGACTGCTACACGCTCACCGGCGAGTGGGACTTCTGCCTGCGCATCGTGACCCGCGACATGAAGGAATACGAGGCCTTCTTCCTCGACCACCTGTCGAAGATCCCGAACGTGCAGTCGGTGAACTCCTCGATCGCGGTGACGGTGGTCAAGGAGTCGACCGTGCTGCCGCTGGCGCGGGAGTGACCTGCTGCCGGCGTTCCCGGCCGGGCTGACGCCCATCGCGGGCGTTGGCGCTGGCCAGCCCCGCGCGCGACTGTCATAGTCCCGACCGGGGTGGGGATCGATGCTCGAAGTCAGGCACCTGTCGAAGTCCTTCGGCGACCGGGTCGCCGTGGCCGACGTGAGCTTCGTCGCCGAGACGGGCCGGACGCTCGGCCTGCTCGGACCGAATGGCGCCGGCAAGTCCACCATCGTCAACATCATCGCCGGCGTGCTGCGGCCCGACCGTGGCGAGGCGCGCGTCCACGGCGCGGCGGTCGACTCCGACACCAGCCCCGCCAAGCGCCTGGTGGGCTTCGTGCCCCAGGACCTCGCGCTGTACGAGGAACTCTCCGCGCTCGACAACCTGCGCCTGTTCGGCTCGCTCTACGGACTCGCCGGCGCGGAACTCGACGCGCGTGCGGCATCGGCGCTCGGCGTGGCGCGGCTTTCGGACCGTGCCCGCGACCGGGTGGAGACCTTCAGCGGCGGCATGAAGCGGCGCCTGAACATCGCGGCCGCCCTCCTGCACGAGCCGCGCGTGCTGCTGCTCGACGAGCCGACGGTCGGCGTGGACCCGCAGAGCCGCAATGCCATCTTCGACACGCTGGCGGAGCTGCGGTCCGGCGGGATGACGCTGATCTACACGACCCACTACATGGAGGAAGCCGAGCGGCTCTGTGACCGCATCGTGATCATCGACCATGGCCGCGTGCTGGCGGACGACACGCTGGACGGCCTCTACGCCCGGCTGCCGGCGCATGCGCGGCCCGTGCAGCAGGTGGTGACCGTGCGCCCCACGCTCGAGTCCGTGTTCCTGGAGCTGACCGGCCACCGGTTGAGGGATGACTGACCATGACCCACCGCCTGGCTGCAATGCGTGCCCTGGTCGCCGCAGACCTGCAGATCTTCTTCCGCGACCGGCGATCGGTGATCCTCAACCTGGTGACTCCGCTCGCCATCGCGGGGCTGTTCGGGATGGTGTTCGGCGGCGGCGGTTCAGCGCCTGCCGGCAGGCTCGCCATCGCCGTCGTGGACCAGGACGGCTCCGCCATCTCCCGGGCAGTTGCCGCGGGGCTCGCGGCCGAGAAGACGCTCGCAGTCAGTTCCCTCGACGAGCCCGCCGCGCGCGACCTCGTGCTCAAGGGCAAGGTTCGCGCCGCCGTGGTCCTGCCGCCGGGTTTCGGTGAGGCTGCCGGCCGCGCCTTCCTGCGCTCGACGGACAGGCCGCGCGTGGCGGTCCTGTACGACCCCTCACAGGCCGCCACGCTGGCGATGGTGCAGGGACTGCTGACCCAGCACGTCTTCACCGCCGTCACCGGCGAGTTGTTCAGCGGCGACGGCGGCACACGCCTGATCGACGAGTCGCTCGCAAGCCTCGACACGCAGGGGACCGACGCGGCCGTGACCGCGGACCTGCGCGAGCTGCTGACCCGCGCCCGCAGCCTGAATGAGCGCAACCGGTCGCAGGGCGGCGCCGGGACCGCGTCCGGCGGCGGACTCTCCGTGCCGTTCGAGGTGGGCGACGAGCCGGTCACCTCGGGCAGCACGCCCTACAACGCCTACGCCCACGCCACCGCCGGCATGGGCGTGCAGTTCATCCTGATGATGGGCATCGAGGCGGGCGTTGGCCTGCTGCTGCTGCGCCGGCGCGGGCTGTGGCTGCGGCTCAAGGCAGCGCCACTCGCGCGCGGAACGCTGCTGACGGCGCGGGTCGTGTCCGCCGCGCTGATGTCCCTGGTCATGCTCGCCGTGCTCTACGGCGGCGCGACCCTGCTCCTCGGCGTGCGGGTCGACGGCAGCCTCGCGGGTTTCCTCGGCATCGCGGTCGCCTTTGCGCTGACCACCGCCGCCTTCGGCCTGCTGATTGCCGCGCTCGGCGGTACCCCCGAGGCCACGCGCGGGCTGGCCATTTTCGCGACCCTGGTCATGGTCCTGCTCGGCGGCGGCTGGGTGCCCTCGTTCCTCTTCCCGGCCTGGCTGCAACAGGCGAGCCTCGCCCTGCCCACGAGCTGGGCCATCGGCGGGTTCGAGGCCATGACCTGGCGTGGCCTGGGCCTGGCCGAGGCGCTGCCCACGATCGGCGCCCTGCTCGCATTCACGACCGTGTTCCTCGTCATCGCCGTGTGGCGGTTCCGCTGGGACGTGGCGTCTCGCTAGGCGGCGGGACCGCCGGGGCCCTCGTCCCTGCGCCAGGCGCGTCGTCGGGCAGTCGCCACAGGCGCCACGCGATGGTCGCGAAGGCCGCGAGCAAGAGCAGGTTGCGCAGGATGGTGATCGCGAGCGCCGCCGGGTCCATCGCAACGAGGCGCCAGTAGAGCGCCGGGAACTCGACGTGGGTCAGCAGCAGCACGAGGCCACCCACGATGGCGAGGACCCGGTCGCGCGTTGCGACCAGCGTCCAGGCCGGCAGCAGCCAGATGAAGTACTGCGGCGAGAGCACCTTGCTGCAGCTCACCAGCGCCAGCAGGAGCGCCAGGACGGCCAGCACCGGGTCGTCAGCCGTCGCGGCGACGCGCGCACGGCGCCGCCAGATCAGGCCATAGACACCGGCGACGGCGAGCAACGTCAGCGGCCCGGACGCCGCCGCTGCGATGCCCGCGCCCGGAGCGACGAGGCTCTGGGAGCCATGGCTTTGGCCAACATGCGCCCAGTCCGCGCCCAGCAACTGCCCGAGCAGCATCGGCGTGCCGAGTACGCTCTCGATCTGCAGGGGCCGCTCCATGTGATAGCGGAAGACATGCCAGACACCGGCCGGGTCCGGCGGCAGACAGGCGACGAAAGGGATGACCGCGGCGACGGTGAAGGCAAGGACGGGTTTCCACCACAGCCGCGGCTCGCCCACCAGCAGCAGGACCAGGGGCAGCAGGGCCGCCGGTGTGAACTTGAGCGCGAAGCCGACACCGACGACCAGCGCCGCCGCCGTGTACCAGCGCCGGACCAGGCACAGCAATGCGCCCGCGACGACCAGCGCCACCGCCGCGTCATAGCGGTTCACGACGATCGCGCCGGTGAGTGCGACGCCCAAGGGAAACAGCAGCGCCGCGACCCACGCCCGCCCCTCACCCGGCCACAGGTACCGTGCCGCGAGAACCGTCAGCGCGGCGGTGAGAAGCGTCAGCAGGGACATCCACGCGCCGAACCAGGCCGCATAGTCCGCGGCATCGCCCACGTGACCTGGCAGCCGGAACAGCAGCATGGCGAGCGGCGGATACTCGACGAGGAAGCTTCCGGTGAATGGCACTTCCCCGCCCGCCATTCGCGACGCGTAGTAGTGGTAGAGGGGGATGTCGCTGACGTCGTGCAGGCCGTACCACAGGTTAGGCAGCACCACGGCGAGAACGAGCGTCGTCAGGAGGACGGCCAGGGTCACGGCGGCCACCGACCCGGCGCGAAGTCGCTCGTGACTGAACCGTGAAACCATCGTGCGTCCCGCAATCACGTCTGCGGCCGATGCCGCCGTTGAGTGAGAAGGCGCCGCCAGTGCTGGCGCCCGCCGGCCGGCTGCGACCTGGCCGTGAGCCGGTGTCAGGCCGCCCTGTCCTTCCGGCCCCAGGTATAGAGCTGCGTGATCACGTAGTTCCACACCGCGCCCACCAGCACGCCGGCGAGCGCGGCCAGGAACCAGGTCGTCGCCGACTCGAACAGGTAGGACGCGATCCCGACGTTGGCCAGCGCGCCGACGGAGCAGGCGAGCATGAAGCTCGCGAGGCCGCGCCACCAGGCCCAGCCGGTGAGGCGCCGGTCACGATAGGTGAGGATGTTGTTCACGGCGAAGTTGAACACCATGGCCGTCGCGGTAGCGGCTGACTGGGCCACGGTGAATCCCAGCCCGAACCCCTTCAGGAACAGCGTCAGCGCGGCCATGTGGACGAAGACGCCGAGGCCGCCGACGATCGCAAACGCCAGGAACCGCACCGGCACGTAGCGGCCGACCGTCTTGTCGGCCAGCAGCATCCCGTACTCCCAGACCACCAGTTCGTCGAGCTTGCTCTCGCCCGCGTAGCGGCTGCGAAACGTGAACGGGACCTCGGCGACGCGCAGGCCCGGCGGGGCGCTGGCGAGGATGTCGAGCAGGATCTTGAAGCCGAGGCCCGACAGGCGACGCACCGATGCGTCGAGGACTTCCCGGCGCAACATGAAGAAGCCGCTCATGGGATCCGACACGTCCTGCCTGAGCACCCATTGTCCCACGCGGGTCGCAAGCCGGCTCATGCCGGCCCGCTGGCGGTCCCAGTCGCCGGTGCTGCCGCCCTGCGAGTAGCGCGTGCCCACCACGAGGTCCGCGCTGCCCAGTTTCAGCTGCTCCAGCATGCGCGGCAGGACGGCTTCGTCGTGCTGCAGGTCGGCATCCATGACCGCGATGTACGGTGCGCCGGAGGCCAGCATGCCCTCGATGCAGGCAGAGGACAGCCCGCGCCTGCCCACGCGCTGCACGCAGCGCACCCGCGGGTCGATCCGCGCGATCGAACGCACGAGCGCAGCGGTCTCGTCCGGGGAATCGTCGTCCACGAACACGGCTTCCCAGCCCGATTCGCCCAGCACGGCCTGCAGCCGGGCGAGCAGCTCGCGCACGTTGGCGGCCTCGTTGAACGTCGGCACGACAACTGAAAGCTCCAGGCTCGATGGCATCGCGCCGCCCGTTGTACCGGGATGTCCCCGTGATGGCCCCGGAACATACCTCAACGGCCCGGCCCCAGCCACCGCGGAAAGCCGGCGGCGCAGGGCCATCGGCCAGACATGGCGGAGGCCGTCCGGCACATGCCATGATGCGGCCAGACCAGGGACCCACCGAGCCAGCGCATGAACCCCGGCCGCCCGCCGCGCGAGTCCGCAGCCCTCACGCGCTACCTGCCGTTCGTCCTAGTCGTGGCCGCGTGCCTGTTCAACCTGGTGGCCTACCAGACCGAGCTGCGCGACGCCGCGCCACGCATCAACGACGACGTCTTTCACCTCGGCCTGATCGAGCGCATGAACGCGGCCTGGGACGCGGGCGGCGACCCGCTCGACACCTGGGTCGGGTACTGGGGACAGGGATTCGCGGTGCTGCGGTATTACCAGCACTTGCCCCACCTGGCCGTCGTCCTCGTCCACCGGTTGCTGGGCGGAGCGGTCCCGCTGGCGACGCTCTACGACGGCGCACGCCTGCTGCTGCTCGTCCTGTTGCCGCTCAGCTTCTACGCCGGCAGCCGCCGCCTCGGCGCGACGCCGATGACCGCGGCCTGCATCGCGCTCTGCACGCCCCTGCTGGGAGCCGATTTCTCGCAGCGCCATTTCCTCGGCTTCCAGCCCGCGACCTTCCTCTGGTCAGGGGGAGGCCTCTACACGCAGCTCGCGGCGATAGCCCTCCTGCCGATCGCGCTCGGGACGGTCTCGCAGGCCGCGCTCGAGGGTCGCCGTTTTGCGCCGGCCATCGCCTTGCTCAGCGCGACCTGGCTGTCGCACCTCGTCCTCGGCTACATCGCCTGCCTGCTGGGCGCCGCCATCCTGCTGCGCCCCGAGTCGCGGGGGCGCCGCGGGCGGGTGCTCCTGCGCCTCGGCTTCATCTACCTCGGCGTCGCCGTCGTCGCGTCCTACCTGCTGCTGCCCTCGGTGCTGGAGTCCCAATGGCTCTCCCGTTCGGTCTGGGAACCGGCGGAATACTGGGACTCATTCGGCGCCCCGCGCGTCCTCGCGTTCCTGGTCACGGGCGGGCTGCTGGACGGCCGCCGCATCCCGGTGCTGACGATCCTCGCCGGGGCCGGCGCGCTGTGGGCGGCGGTGTCCTGCCTGCCGCGACGGCGCCGGGCGGATCACGGATTCGTCGTTGCCGCGCTGGGGATGTCGGTGATCGGGCTCACGCTCTACTTCGGTCGCCCGACCTGGGGCGGCGCGCTGGACTTGCTGCCCTTCTCGGGCAACCTGCCGTTCCATCGCTTCATCTGCGCGGTTCAGCTGGGCGGCATCCTGCTCGCCGGCCTTGCCCTGTCGCGCCTCGCCGAGCTGCTGTCATGGTCGCGCGATGCCACCCGCCTCGGCCTGGCCGTCGCCGCGATGCTCGTCATCCTCGGGCCCGCCATCGTGTCGACGACCGGGCTGGCCCTGCGGAACACGCAATGGAGGCAGGAAGCCGCCGCGGCGCGCGCCGCGGCGGAGGCGCCACTCGAACGCGCGCTGGCGGATTTCGCCGCGCTGGATCGCGACGCGCCGGGACGCGGCTATGCCGGCACGAGCTGGGACTGGGGCCGGGACTTCAAGGTGGGCGGCGCGCAGGTCTATCACAGCTGGTCGGGCCACGACCTGCCGGCCATCAGCTACATGTACCACACCATGGGCCTGGCCTCGGACCTGGAGCCGTCATTCGACCCTTCGCGACGAGATCACTACGAGCTCTTCAACGTGCGCTACCTGGTCGCCGACGATGCGCGCCGGCTGCCGTCCTTCGTGCAGCGGCGCGTGGCGGCGCCCGGGCTGGTCTCGGGACTGGTCGACACCGGAGGCTACTTCGGCATCGCCCGCAGCGTCGCCTACTTCCCGTACCCGCGGGGCAGCAGGCGCGCGCTGCTCGACTTCAACCGCGCGTTCGTCAGCAGCGACTGGCACTCGAAGGGCCACTTCGTGCGCATCGGCTGGCGCGACGGCGACGCCGCCGCCGCGGACGAACTGGCGCTGGCCGCCGGTTCGGCGCTGGTGCCTGGCGGTTTCCCCGGGCGGGATGCGCCGCGGGGAACGGTCCTCTCGAGCAGCGGCGGCGGCGATCGCTACGCCGCCCGGGTCCGCCTGGACGATGCGGCGTACATCCTGTTCAGGATGAGCTACCACCCGAACTGGCGTGCCGAGCTCGACGGCGAGCCCGCCGCGACCGTGATGCTCGCGCCGGGTTACGCCGGGGTCCGCGCAGCGCCGGGTGAACACACGCTGGTGATGACCTACCATCCGCCGCCCTGGAACCGCGCCCTGCTGTGGACGGGCCTCGCGTGCCTCATCCTGATCGCCGTCGCGGACCGGTGGCGCCGGAGCTCCAGCTAGACCGGCTTCGCGCCCGACCCGCGCCCGCCGCGCAGTTCGTACTCCTGCGTGCCGCGGTGGTAGATGTGATCGGTGTCGAGCGCGGCGGTCTTGGCGTACTGGAAGCCGGGCGCGAGCGACTCGTAGATCGGCTCGAAGCCGCGCTGCTCGGTCAGGTGGAACAGCTCGCGGAACGACTCGATCACGAAGTACGTCGCCTGCAGGTCGGAGATCGTGTAGTCGGTGCGCATGACGCGGTCCACGTTGAGGTGGATGCGGTTCGGCGAGGCGCCCTCGGTCGAGAACACCGTCTCGGTCGGCCCGGAGAGGATGCCGGCGCCGTAGATGCGCAGCTGATCGTCCTCCAGGATCAGGCCGAACTCCACCGTGTACCAGTAGAGCGCGGACAGCGCCTTGAGGCGGTTGTACTTCAGCGCCTTCCACCCCGCCCGGCCGTAGGCCTCCATGTAGTTCGCGAACACCGGGTCTGTCAGCAACGGCACGTGCCCGAACACGTCGTGGAAGACGTCGGGCTCCTTGATGTACTCGAACTCCTCGCGCGTGCGGATGAAGTTGCCGGCCGGGAAGCGGCGGTTGGCCAGGTGGTAGTAGAAGACGTGGTCCGGGATCAGCATCGGCACCGGCACCACCGACCATCCGGTCAGGCCCCCCAGCTCCTCGCTGATCTCGTTGAAGTCCGGCACGCCGCCCCGCCCCAGGTCGAGCCGCTCGAGGCCGTGCAGAAACTCCCGGCAGGCATGCCCGGGCATCAGCGCGATCTGGCGCTCATAGAGGTCGTCCCAGATGCGGTGCTCGTCGGCGCTGTACCGGCGCTGCGCCCGCTCGAGCCAGTCGTCGCCGAGTCCGGCCGGCCTCTTGAGCGGCGCCACGTACACCGAGGGCGGCAGCGCCGGGATACGCGAGTAGTCGAATGGGGTTGTCATGGCCGCAACTATACAATGGCGGCATGGGCCGCATTCTCGTCGTGCTGTCGTGTTGCATCGCAATGGCGGCCAGCGCCGGGGACTCCCCCGTCACGGTGCGGTTCGCGAGCTTCAACGTCTCCCTCTTCCGCGATCGCGAAGGCGGGCTGCGGTCCGAGCTGGAGGACCCGGCCGCGCCGCAGGCGCGGGCGGCCGCCGCCGTCCTGCAGGAAGTCCGTCCGGACGTCATCCTGCTCAACGAGTTCGACTGGGACGCCGAGGGCCGCTCGGCCGCTTTGTTCCGCAGGAATTTCCTCGAGGTCGGACAGGAGGGCCGGCAGCCGGTCGAGTACCCCTACGCGTACGTCGCCGAGACGAACACGGGCATACCTTCCGGGCACGACCTCGATCGCGACGGCCTGGTCGCCACGATCCCGGGCACGCGCGCCTGGGGCGGCGACGCGTTCGGCTTCGGGCAGTTTCGCGGGCAGTACGGCTTCGTCGTCCTGTCGCGCTTTCCGATCCTGGCGGACGGGGTCCGGAGTTTCCGCCTGCTGCGGTGGCGCGACCTGCCGGGCGCCGCGATCCCGGAAGGCTGGTATGCCCCGGCCGCGCTGGAGGCACTGCGCCTGTCGTCGAAGAACCACGTGGACGTGCCGATCCGGATCGGCGAGCGCGTGGTCCACCTGCTGGCCAGCCATCCCACGCCGCCGACGTTCGATGGCCCGGAGGATCGCAACGGCGCGCGCAACGCGGACGAGATCCGCTTCTGGTCCCTCTACCTGGATCGCGCCGGCGGATGGCTCACCGACGACCAGGGGCGCGCCGGCGGCCTCCGCGGCGACTCCTTCGTCATCGCCGGCGACCTGAACTCCGACCCGCTGGACGGGGACTCGCGCCATGCCGCGATCCGCGCTCTGCTCGCCCATCCGCGGCTGCAGGGCACTCCCGCGCCACGCAGCGCCGGCGGCGCCGAGCAGGCCCGCCTCCAGGGCGGCGCCAACGCCGCGCAAGCGGGAGACCCCGCCGAGGACACCGCCGATTTCGACGACCGCAGCGTCGGCAACCTCCGGCTCGACTACGTGCTGCCGTCGGTCGACCTCCCGATCGTCGGCGGCGGTGTCTACTGGCCGGCAGCGTCCGGTCCGGGTTTCGAGCTCGTCGGGACCTATCCCTTCCCGGTGTCCGATCATCGGCTGGTCTGGGTCGATATCCGCCTGTACGCTGCGATGAAACGAGGTGAGGAATGAAGGTCACGGTCTATGGCATCCGGAACTGCGACACGATGAAGAAGGCCTTCGCCTGGCTCGACCAGCATGGCGTCGCCTATGAGTTCCACGACTACAAGCGCGACGGCGTGCCGTCCGACCGGCTCGCGGCGTGGGCGCGATCGGTCGGCTGGGAGAGGCTCGCCAACACGCGCGGACCCACCTGGCGGAAGATCCCGGAGGCCTCGAAGCGGGACCTGGACGAGTCCCGGGCGCTGGAACTGCTCGTCGAGCACAGCAGCGCGATCAAGCGGCCGGTCGTCGAGTGCGGCCGGACAATCCTGGTCGGTTTCGACGCGGACCAGTACGCGCGGACCCTCGGCCGCTAGGCCAGCGCGAACCCGATCGAGTCATTCGCAGGTTGCCGGTCCGCCCCGGTTGGCGGGGCCGGCGCAGCGAGAAAGGAGCTGGAAACACCATGACAACCTCCTCCGACGAGCGTCGCCGCCGCCCTGCGCACCGCTCCTGGGCCGAGCCGTGGAAGGTCAAGGTCGTCGAGCCCATCAGGATGATGAGCCACGTCGAGCGCGGGCGCGCGATCGCGGAGGCAGGCTTCAACACCTTCCTGCTGCGCTCCGAGGATGTCTACATCGACCTGCTGACCGACAGCGGTACCAGCGCCATGAGCGACTGGCAGTGGGCCGGCATGATGATGGGCGACGAGGCCTACGCGGGCAGCCGCAATTTCTACAACCTCGAGGACGCGATCCGCAGGCACTACGGCTATCGCTACATCGTCCCGACCCACCAGGGCCGCGGCGCCGAGAACCTGCTGTCGCGGATCCTCATCAAGCCGGGCGACTACGTGCCCGGCAACATGTACTTCACCACGACGCGACTGCACCAGGAACTGGCCGGCGGCACGTTCGTCGACGTCATCGTGCCCGAGGCCCACGACCCGGCCGACCAGAGCCCGTTCAAGGGCAACGTCGACCTCGCGGCACTGGAGGCGCTGATCGACCGCGTCGGCGCGAGCCGCATTCCCTATGTCTGCATCGCCGGCACGGTGAACATGGCGGGCGGCCAGCCGATGTCCATGGCCAATGCCAGGGCGGTGCGCGAACTGACGGCCCGCCACGGAATCCGCGTCATGCTCGACGCCACGCGCGCGGTCGAGAATGCCTACTTCATCCAGCAGCGCGAGGCCGGCTACCGCGACAGGCCCGTGGCCGACATCCTGCGCGAGTTCTGCGGCCACACAGACGGCTGCACCATGAGCGGCAAGAAGGACGCCCTGGTGAACATCGGTGGCTGGCTGGCGGTCAACGACCAGGGTCTCTACGAGGAGGCCAGCAACCTGGTCGTCGTCTACGAGGGCCTGCACACCTACGGCGGCATGGCTGGCCGCGACATGGAGGCCATGGCGCGCGGGATCGTCGAATCGGTGGACGACGAGCACATCCACGCACGCGTCGGCCAGGTCGAATACCTCGGCCACAAGCTGATCGACATGGGCGTGCCGGTGGTGCGGCCCATCGGTGGCCACGCGGTGTATCTCGACGCAAAGGCATTCTATCCGCACATCCGCCAGGACGATTTCCCGGCGCAGACCCTTGCCGCCAACCTGTACGAGGATGCGGGCATCCGCGCCATGGAGCGCGGCATCGTCTCGGCCGGCCGGGACGCCGCGACCGGAGAGCACCACCACCCGGCGCTCGAACTGGTCAGGCTCACGATCCCGCGCCGGGTGTACACGCAGGCACACATGGACATCGTCGCGGAGTCGGCCGCGGCGGTCTACGACGGGCGCGAGTCGGCCCGGGGGCTCAGGCTGGTCCACGAGCCGCGCTACCTGCGCTTCTTCCAGGCGCGCTTCGAGCGCCTGTGACGGCCGCCCCGGGGCAGCCGGGGCGCGGTCAGTAGGCCCGTACCTGGTTCATGACCCAGGCCGTGCGGTCGAGCAGCGAGGTGAAACGGTCGGGGGTGATGTTCAGCGCATCGAGTGCGGCGTTACCGGACAACGCCTCGCGCGCAAATTCCGGCCCCTGCTGGGTGACGATCTCCGCCAGGTGATGCGCGAGGTGGGCAACCGGCACCTGGCCATCGGTGGCACGTGCAGGATCCCAGTCGGCCCAGCCCTCGATGCACTCGACGACCGGGTCCGGCAGCGCCCAGCGCCGCGCCAGCACCGCGGAAAAGTGGGCGCCGAACTCGCCGACGAAGCCGTCCTCCTCTTCCCGCGAGAGTCGCACGCCCAGCCTCGCGGCGTTGTCGCTACAGGCGATGCGGGCCACGTGGTCACCGACGTCGTGCAGCAGCCCGCAGAGATAGGTCAGCGGCGAGCGGTGCCTGGAAACCGCCCCGATCTCGCGCGCCCAGATTGCCGCGGCGATCGACGCATGCCAGCGATCGACGACGCGACCGGTGCCGCGAACCCGCTCGAAGAGCAGTCCCTGGACCACGGCAGTGAACGCCATGTCCGCCACCTCGCCGGCCCCGAGCCAGGCGATGGCCTCGCCGAGCGAGTGGATCGGCGAGCTCGGCTGGTAGGCCGCGAACTGGGCGACGCGCAGGACGCGCGACTCGACCACGGGATCCTCCTGGACGAGGCGCGTCAGAAGGCGGATGTCGGCACGCGGATTCCCGGCGAGCGCGATCAGGCGTAACCCGTGCTCCGGCAGCACCGGGATGTCGAGCTTGTCGTAGCGAATCAGCCCCGAGACTTCTGCCCGGACCTGGCCGAGACCCGACGGCGCATGGCCGGACTCGAGGATTATGTTCACTGACGCCCCATCCAAGCGCGCTCATCGCCTTGCAACGGGCGCAATGTGCGTCATGCGGCCGGCGGAGTCGGTGACCCAGTCCCCGTTTCCACATAAGGACAGGACGCAGGGGCGTGCCGCCGCCTGCTAGGCGCGGCGCAGGCGCTCCGCCGCGGCCTGCAGGGTCTCGTCGGACTTCGCGAAGCAGAAGCGCAGCAGGCGTGCGGCAGGCGGGGACTCGCAGAAGGGGGACAGCGGGATGGCTACCACGCCGTGCCGGTCGATCAGGTCGCTGCAGAACTCGACATCGGGCCGGTCCGAGATGCGCGAGTAGTCGAGCAGCTGGAAGTACGTGCCTGCGGAGGGGACGAGCGTGAAGCGGCTGTCGGCGACCAGGGCGGCGAAACGGTCGCGGCGCCCCTGGTAGAAGGCCGCGATGTCGTCGAGGAAGGGCGGGCGCGTCGCGAGGAAGTCCGCGAGCCCCCACTGCACCGGCGCGGACACCGAGAACGTGACGTACTGGTGGATGTTGCGGACCGCCTCGGTCAGGGCTGCCGGCGCCACACAGTAGCCGATCTTCCATCCGGTCGCGTTGCAGACCTTGCCGAAGGAGAACACCGCAAAGGCGCGCTCACGCAGCCCGGGAACGCCCAGCACCGTCGCGTGCCGCCGCCCGTCGTACACCAGGTGGTCGTAGACCTCGTCGGACAGCACGTATGCGCCGGTGCCCTCGAGCAGCGTCGCGAGCCGCGACCAGTCGCCCCCGGTCACCAGCGCGCCGCTCGGGTTGTGCGGCGTGTTCACGACGACGAGCCGCGTCCGGCTCGTCACGGCGCCCGAGAGCAGCGCGAAGTCGATGCCGAACCCCGGCAGCGCCAGCGGAACACGCACGGCACGGCCACCCGCCAGCTCGACGGCCGGCGCATAACAGTCGAAGCACGGGTCCAGCAGGATGACTTCGTCGCCGGCGTGCACCACCGCCTGGATGGCGCAGAAGATGGCCTCGGTGGCGCCGGCGGTCACCGTGACCTGGGTCTCCGGGTCGACCGTGACGCCGTATCGCGCCTCGAGCCGCATCGCGATCTGTTCGAGCAGCGACGGCACGCCTGCCATCGGCGCGTACTGGTTGTGCCGCGCCCCGAGTTGCCGCGCCACCGACTCGAGCAGCTGCGGCGGCGGCTCGAAGTCCGGGAAGCCCTGACCGAGGTTGACGGCGCCCTTTTCAGCAGCGAGCCGCGACATCACCGTGAAGATGGTGGTGCCGTGATGTGACAGCTTGAAACGGGAGGGGTCAGGCCCCGCGCTGCCCCCGCCGGAGGGCGTCACCGTGTCTCGCGTCATCCTGTTGCGGGGTCAGAGCGGGGCCTGACCCCTCCTCAGAGCTCGCTCGCGGCCAGCGCCGCGCCGACGATGCCGGCCGTGTTGCCGAGCTCCGCCGGGACGATGCGGGCCGGCGACTCCAGCAACGGCCCGAACGATGCCCAGTTCTCGACGACGCCGCCGCCGAGGATGAACAGTTCCGGCCAGAACAGCGCGTGCATGCGCGCGAGCACCTCGTTGACGCGTTCCGACCAGACCTGCCAGCTGAGCTGCTCCAGCGCCCGCACGCGCGCCGAGGCACGATGCTCGGCCTCCATGCCGCGGATCTCCATGTGGCCGAATTCGGTGTTCGGCACCAGGTGGCCGTCGTGGAAGATGGCGCTGCCGATGCCGGTGCCGAAGGTCAGCATGATCACGGTGCCGTCCTGGCCGCGGCCGGCGCCGACCCGCACCTCGGCGAGGCCCGCGGCGTCGGCGTCGTTGAGGAAGGCTGCCGGACGGCCCATCGCCTCGCGGACCAGGCGCGCCCCGTCGGTGCCGATCCAGGCCTTGTCCACGTTGGCCGCCGTGCGCGCAATGCCGCCCGTGACGACGCTCGGGAAGGCGAAACCGACGTTACCGGACACGTCCGGGAACGCTGCGCCGATCTGCTTGACCACGCCGGCGATGGCCGCGGGCGTCGCGGGGGCAGGCGTCGGGAAGCTGACGACATCGGCGGCGAGCACGCCGCTGGTGACGTCCACCGGCGCGGCCTTGAGGCTCGACCCGCCCGTGTCGATGCCGAGCAGCCTCATCGCGCGATCACTGGTTGGCAGCGAGCGCCGCCTGCACGTCGCGCTCGCGCCGGCGCTCCTGGCGCTGCATGTACAGGCCCGCCGAGACGATGCCGATGGCGACGACCGCCACCATCAGCGTGGCCAGCGCGTTGATGTCGGGACTGACGCCGAGGCGGACCTTGGAGAAGATGACCAGCGGCAGGGTGCTGGAGCCGGGACCCGAGACGAAGCTGGTGATCACCAGGTCGTCCCAGGACAGCGTGAATGCCAGCAGCCAGCCCGCGAGGATCGCCGGGAAGATGATCGGCAGCGTGATCACGGCGAAGACCTTCCAGGGCCGGGCGCCGAGGTCCATGGCGGCCTCCTCGAGCGACTCGTCGAGCGTGGACAGGCGCGACTGGATGACGACGGTCACGTAGGCCATCGAGAAGGTGATGTGGGCGATGGTGATGGTGGTGACGCCGCGGCCGGCCGGCCAGCCGAACATGTGCTCCATCGCGACGAACAGCAGAAGCATCGACAGGCCGGTGATGACCTCGGGCATGACCAGCGGCGCCGTGGTCATGCCGGTCATGAGCGTGCGCCCCTTGAAGCGCCGGAACCGCGACAGCGCAAAGCCGGCGAGGGTCCCGAGGATCACGGCGCCGGTGGCGTTGATCGCGGCGATCCTGAGCGACAGCTTTGCCGCGTTGATGATCTGCTCGTTCTGGAACAGCTCGACGTACCACTTGGTCGAGAAGCCCGCCCAGACGGTGACCAGCCGCGACTCGTTGAACGAGAACACGATCATCGACAGGATCGGGATGTAGAGGAACGCGAAGCCGAAGGCCATCAGCGTCGTCACCAGGAAGGAGCGCCGGCCGATCATCGGTGCACCCCGCCCGCTCCGCCCTGCTTCGCCTGGTTGTACTGCAGGATCATGATCGGTCCGACCAGCAGCACCAGCATGGCGATCGCCACGGCGCTCGCCACCGGCCAGTCGCGGTTGTGGAAGAACTCCTCCCACAGCACCCGGCCGATCATCAGGGAGTCCGGCCCGCCGAGCAGCGCGGGGATCACGAACTCGCCCACTGCCGGGATGAACACCAGCATGCTGCCGGCGACGATCCCGGGCACCGACAGCGGCAGCGTGATGGTCAGGAAGGCCTTCACGGGGTGGCAGCCGAGGTCCGCCGCCGCCTCGAGCAGCGTGATGTCCATCTTCTCGAGGTTGGCGTAGAGCGGCAGCACCATGAAGGGGAGGTACGAGTAGACGATGCCGACGTAGACGGCGAAGTCCGTCTGCAGCATGACGATCGGCTCGTCGATGACGCCCATCGCCATCAGCACGTTGTTGATCAGCCCGTTGTTCTTGAGGATGCCGATCCAGGCGTAGACGCGCAGCAGGAACGACGTCCAGAACGGCAGCATCACCATCATCAGCAGCAGGTTGCGCCAGGACGGGCTGGTGCGCGCGATGCCGTAGGCCATCGGGTAGCCGATCAGCAGGCACAGGATGGTCGAGGCGCCAGCGGTGAAGATGGAGTTCAGGTAGGCGTTCCGGTACAGCGGGTCCTCGAAGAGGAACGCGTAGTTGCCCAGGTTCACCCTGAGCGTGACGACCTGGTGCTCTACCCAGTGCAGCAGCGGCTCGTAGGGCGGCATCCCGAGCCGGATGTCCGACACCGAGATCTTCAGCACGATGATGAACGGGATCAGGAAGAACAGCAGCAGCCACAGGTAGGGCAGCCCGATGACCGCGGTGCGCCCCCCCACTCCCCAGTCCCTGAAGCGGTTGCTGGCCCAGCGATAGGGCCCGAAGGCGCGGATCCAGGACAGGAGCTCGGCCAGCAGCACCGGGTGCACGCCGCGTCGCCGTGGCTCGTAGGCGCTCACTGCGTGACTACCACCGGGCTGGACGGATCCCAGGACAGCCACACCTCCTCATCCCAGGTGATGCGGTCGAAGGCCGCCGCCTGGCGCCGCATGTTGGGCCGGGTGACCCGCACCATGCGGCCCGAGGCGAGCTGCACCAGGTACACCGAGACGTCGCCCAGGTAGGCGATTTCCTTCACCACGCCGCGGACCCGGTTGTCCTCGTCGTCCGACGCCGGCGGCTCGCGCGCGATCACGATCTTCTCGGGCCGCAGCGCGACCCAGACCGTGGCGTCGGGCGGCGCGCTGACGCCGTGGTTGACGTAGAAATTGCCGCCGAGCTCCTTCGAGGCCACGCGCACGTAGTCGGGCTCGTCCTCGATCAGCGTGCCCTCGAACATGTTCACGGAGCCGACGAAATCGGCCACGAACCTCGAGATCGGGAACTCGTAGATGTCACTCGGCGTACCGACCTGGACGATCTTGCCGTGGTTCATCACGCCGATGCGCGAGGCCAGGGTCATCGCCTCCTCCTGGTCGTGGGTCACCACCACGAAGGTGACGCCGAGCTTCTCCTGGATGTTGACCAGCTCGAACTGCGTGTGCTCGCGCAGTTTCTTGTCGAGTGCGCCGAGCGGCTCGTCCAGCAGCATCAGCTTGGGCTGCTTCACCAGCGAGCGCGCCAGGGCGACACGCTGGCGCTGCCCGCCCGACAGCTGGTGCGGCTTGCGGCCCGCGAACTGCGTCATCTTCACGAGCTCGAGGATCGCATTGACGCGGTCCTTGATCTCGGCGCGCGGCAGCTTGTCCTGCTTGAGCCCGAAGGCCACGTTCTGCTCCACCGTCATGTGCGGGAACAGCGCGTAGGACTGGAACATCATGTTGACGGGGCGCTTGTAGGGCGGGATGCCCTGCATGTCGGCGCCGTCGATCCACATCTTCCCGGCGGTCGGCTCCTCGAAGCCGGCCAGCATCCTCAGCAGCGTGGTCTTCCCGCAGCCGGAGGCGCCGAGCAGGCAGAAGATCTCGCCGCGGTAGATGCTCAGCGACACGTCGTCGACCGCGACGAAGTCGCCGAACTTCTTGGTTACCTTCTCGATGCGGATGTAAGGGGTGGCAGCCGGGTCCTTCCAGGGCTCCAGCTTCTGTTCCGGTCGCGGATTCGCCATGGACTGGCCCTTGAGAAAAGAGGCCCCGGGAGCTTATCGCTATCCGGGGCCCCTCTGTCCAGCGGCTTACTGGCCGGTCCGGACGGTGGTCCAGGCCCGGTTCGACAGGCGGCTGTACTCCTGCGACTCCGCCAGCGACGGATACAGCTTGGCCTTCACCTCAGGGGTCGGGTACACGGACGGGTCCGTGCGCACTGCCTCGTCCACCATCTCGAACGACGCCGCATTGCCGTTGGCATACGCGACGTAGTTGCTGATGGCGGCGATGACGGCCGGCTCCATGATGTAGTTGATGAACTTGTGCGCATTGTCCGGGTGCGGCGCGTCGGCCGGGATGGCCAGCATGTCGAACCAGACGATCGCGCCTTCCTTCGGGATGGCGTAGGCGACGGTGACCGGCTTCTCGGCCTCGGCGCCGCGCGCCTGCGCCTGCAGGATGTCGCCGCTCCAGCCCAGCGCCACGCAGATCTCGCCGTTGGCCAGGTCGTTGATGTACTGCGACGAGTGGAAGTAGCGCACGTACGGGCGTACGCCCATCATCAGGTCGCGGGCCGCGTTGAGGTCTTCCTCGCTTTCGCTGTTCGGGTCCTTGCCCAGGTAGATCAGCGCCGAGTCGAACACCTCGGTGGGCGCGTCGAGCATCACCATGCCGCAATCCTTGAGCTTGGCGGCGTTCTCGGGCTTGAAGACGGTCTCCCAGCTGTCGATCGTGTCGACGCCGAGCGCCGCCTTGACCTTCTCGGGGTTGTAGCCGATGCCCGTGGTGCCCCACAGGTAGGGCACGGAGTGCGCGTTGCCCGGGTCGTGCAGGCCGACGCGCTGCATGATCTCCGGGTCCATTTTGGCCAGGTTCGGCAGCTTGGCCTTGTCGAGGGCCATGAACACGCCGGCCTTGATCTGGCGCTCCAGGAACGAGGCAGACGGCACGACCACGTCGTAGCCGGTCTTGCCGGCCAGCAGCTTGGTCTCGAGCACCTCGTTGGAGTCGAAGACGTCGTAATTGACCTTGATGCCGGTCTGCTGCTCGAAGCTGGCGATCGTGTCTTCGGCGATGTAGTCCGACCAGTTGTAGACGTTGAGGACCTTCTCCTCCGCCGCCGGCGCCGCCGGGGCCGCCGCCTCTTCCTTCTTGCCGCAGGCCGTGACCGCAAGGGTCAGCGCCGCGACCAGCAGGCCCGACCGATAGGTGTTCCGCATGATCTTCCTCCACTGCCGGACGTGCCGGCTCCCCTGGTTGTGCTCCGCCGGGCCCGCTGCGGCGCCCCGCGATCCGCTCAACTATACCAATCCCCGGCCGGATTGCACCGGCGGCGGGCGCATCAGCCCGTCCTCAGGCCCAGGTCCCGGGCCGTCAGGTCCAGGCACTTCCAGGCCTTCTCGACCAGTTCGTCGGCCTGGGCATGGGTCAGCACCAGCGGCGGCGAGATGATCATCGTGTCGCGGACGGCCCTCATGACCAGCCCGTTGGCGAAGCAGTGGTCGCGGCAGAGCGTGCCCGCGCGGCCCCGGTCCCGGAAGAAGGTCCGCGACGCCTTGTGGGCCACGAGCTCCAGCGCCCCGATCAGCCCCACGCCGCGCGCCTCGCCCACCAGCGCATGGTTGCCGAGCTCGGCCCAGCGCTTCTGCAGGTACGGCCCGATGTCGTCCCGCACGCGATCGACCAGGCCCTCGCCCTCGATGATCCGCAGGTTGGCGAGCGCCACCGCGCAGGCCACCGGGTGGCCCGAGTAGGTGTAGCCGTGGTGAAACTCCCCGCCCTGCTGGATCAGGACCTCGGCGACCCGGTCCCCGACCATGACGGCGCCCAGCGGCTGGTAGCCGGAGGTGATGCCCTTGGCCAGCGTCATGAAGTCGGGCTCGAAGCCGAAGTGCTCCGACCCGAACCAGCGGCCCGTGCGGCCGAAGCCGCACACGACCTCGTCGGCGATCAGCAGGATGCCGTAGTGACGGCAGATGCGCTGGATCTCCGGCCAGTAGGTGTCTGGCGGGATGATCACGCCGCCCGCGCCCTGGATGGGTTCGCCGATGAAGGCGGCCACGCGCTCCGGCCCGATCTCCTCGATCTTCTCGGCGAGGCGGCGCGCCGCACGCAGTCCGTAGTCCTCCGGGCCCAGGTCGATGCCGTTCTCGAACCAGTAGGGCTGCTCGATGTGCACGATTCCGGGGATCGGCAGGCCGCCCTGGGAGTGCATGGCGGCCATGCCGCCCAGGCTGGCCCCGGCGACCGTGCTGCCGTGGTAGGCGTTGACCCGGCTGATGATCACCTGGCGCTGCCCCTCGCCGCGGACGTCCCAGTAACGGCGCGCCATGCGCAGGATGGTGTCGTTCGCCTCCGACCCGGAACCGGTGAAGAAGACGTGGTTGAACTGCCGCGGGGTCAGCTGCGCGAGGCGCCGCGCAAGCTCGATCGCCGGCGGGTGCGCGCTCTTGAAGAAGCTGTTGTAGTAAGGCAGCTCCTGCATCTGGCGGAAGGCCGCCTCGGCCAGTTCCTTGCGGCCGTAGCCGACATTCACGCACCACAGCCCGGCCATGCCGTCGAGTACCTTCCTCCCGTCGCTGTCGTAGAGGTAGACGCCCTCGGCCCGCGTGATGACCCGCGACCCCTCCGCCGCGAGCGACTTGAAGTCGGTGAACGGGTGCAGGTAGTGGCGGGCATCGAGGTCCTGCCACTCGCGGGTGGCGCGTTCGACGATCAGCGGCTCGGGACTCATGGACGGTCGTCTCCCTCGTCTGCGGTCTTCACACGTTGAGCAGCAGGTGCTCGCGCTCCCA
>JAGTSG010000024.1 GCA_018261655.1 Pseudomonadota bacterium
GGACCATGCCGAGGTCCTGGGCAACTGCTCGACTTGCCATAACGGCACGACCGCCACGGGCAAGACGCCGGACCATATCCCGACGACGCAGGAGTGCGACAGCTGCCATGCCACCACGGCGTGGACGCCGGCACGGTTCGATCACAGTGGCATCGTCGACAACTGCTTCTCGTGCCACAACGGCACCACCGCCACCGGCAAGACGGTCGATCACCTCACCACCACGAATGTCTGTGAGTCCTGCCATGTGACCACTGCGTGGGTGCCCGCGTTGCGTGTCGACCATGCCGACGTGCTTGGGACCTGCCTGTCGTGCCACAACGGCACCATCGCCACGGGCAAGACGCCGGACCACATCCCGACCACGCTGGATTGCGACGCCTGCCACGTCACGACTGGCTGGCTGCCTGCGCGCTTCGACCATACCGGCGTGGTGCCCGGGACCTGTGCCCAGTGCCACGATGGTGTGCGCGCGACCGGCAAGACGCCGACGCACGTCCCGACGACGGAGAGCTGCGACCTGTGCCACTCGACCATCGCGTGGCTGCCGGCGACCTTCGACCACACCAACGTTGCGCCCGGCACCTGCTCGCAGTGCCACAACGGGGTCACCGCGACCGGCAAGTCGCCCAGTCACTGGCTGACGACGCTCGAGTGCGACAGCTGCCATACGATGACGGCCTGGACGCCGGTCCGGCACACCCATGTCTCGCCGGAGTACCCGGGCGATCACAGCGGCCCGCCGCCGTGCACCGCCTGCCACACGACCAACCGGGATGCGGCGACCTGGACGTTCCCGGCGTACCGACCGGACTGCGCGGGCTGTCACGCGGGGAACTTCAAGCCGGACCCGCACAAGAAGTGGGGTGACGTGAAGTACACGGTATCCGAGCTGCGCAACTGCTCGGGGGCCTGCCACATCTACACCGACGCGAGCCTGACCACCATCGAGACGCGGCGCAACGGCCCGGAGCACCGCCCAAGTGACGCCGAGTTCTAGCATGCGAATGCGCGGTGCAACACTGCTGCTGGGAGCGCTGCTGGGCTGCGCGAACGGGCTGCCGGCCGCGGCCGACGATGCCGGCTTCGAGCGGCCGTTGCTCGAGCAGCTGGACGTGGTGCCGCTGGGCAACGGCGCGCGGGTGGTGGTGCGTTTCGGGTGTCCGTTGCGTTACACCAGCCACTTCCCGGCGAGGTCGCTGACCGAGCTGCGCATCAGCCTGTCGCCGTTGCCGGGCTGCACGCCAGCGGGGCTCGAGAAGGGCGTCGAGCGCGCGGCGGAGGGCAATGCGGCCGGGCTGACGGACGTGCGGCTGGAGCCGGCCGGTTCGGCGCTGGTGATGACGCTCAGCTTTGCCACGGTGGTCGACGTGTCGATCCGGCCGTCGCCGGATTTCCTCGGGCTGGAGGTGGCCGTCGCCGGCGGCGCGCCGGTGGCAGCGACGCGCCCGGGCGTGCGCAAGACGCCGCTGCCCGGGCAGCTTGCGCCGGCGCCCGTGGCTGCGCCAGCGCGGCCGCTGCCGACCGAGGCCGTGCTGCAGGCGCAGTGGACGGCGGCCCGCGCGGCCTTCGACCAGGGGGATTATCCCACCGCGGTCCGCCAGCTGACCCGCCTGACCGAGTATCCGGAACATGTCCACCGCGCCGAGGCCCAGGAACTGCTCGGGCTGGCCCGCGAGCGCTCCGGGCAGCTGGCCCACGCCAAGGCGGAGTACGAGGAGTACCTGCGCCGCTACCCGGACGGCGCAGCGGCGGGCCGGGTCGGGCAACGCCTCGCCGCGCTGACCACGCTCGACTCGCGGCCGCAGGTCGAGGCGGTGGCGCAGCGCGAAGGCGGAATGGTCTGGACCTCTTTCGGTGGCTGGTCGCAGGACTACCGGCGCGATTCGACCTCGATCCAGTCGGACCAGTTCTCCACCGACTTCCTCAGCCAGTCGATGATCATCACCGACGGCGACTACTCGCTGCGCGGACGCGGCGAACGCGTCGACCTGCAGCTGCGGGTCAACGCTGGCTACCTCTACGACCTGCTGCCCGACGGGCCTGGCAGCCAGACCCGCGTCAGCCTCGCCTATGCCGAGCTGGCCGATCGCAAGTACAACGTCAGCGGCCGGCTCGGCCGCCAGTCGAAGCACACCGGCGGCGTGCTCGGCACGTTCGACGGCCTGGCCCTTGGCTGGCAGGTGCATCCGGACCTGCGCCTCAACCTGATGTCCGGCTTCCCGGTGCAGTCCACCCGCGAGTCGTTCTCCACCGAGCGCCAGTTCGTCAGCCTGAGCGCCAACTGGCGCGGCTGGCTCGAGGGCCTGGAGATCAGCCCGTTCCTCATCAGCCAGACCTACGACGGCCTCGGCGACCGGCAGGCGATCGGCGGCGAGTTGCGCTGGTACGCGCCAGGACGCACCGTGGTCGGCATGCTCGACTACGACGTGGACTACAGCGCGCTCAACATGGCGCTGCTGCTCGGCACCTTCCAGCTGCCCGGCCGCTGGACCGTGACCGGCACCCTCGACCATCGCAAGAGTCCGTTCCTGACCACCCGCAACGCGCTTTCCGGCCAGCCCGTGCAATCGATCGACGAACTGGTCGCGTTGTTCGGCGAGGCCGGCGTGCGCGCCCTCGCCGAGGACCGCACCGCCGAAGCCGACACCCTCTCGCTCGGCGTCTCCCGGCCGCTCGGCGAACGGTTCCAGTGGAGCGTCGACCTGACCGGCACCGAGTTCTCCGGCATGCCCGCCTCGGGCGGCGTCCCGGAGATTCCCGGCACCGGCATGGACCTGAGCCTCGGCGCACAACTCATCGGCACCAGCCTGATCCGCGCCGGCGACATGACTATCCTCGGGCTGCGCCGCTACGACGGCAGCACCTCGACCGTCACCTCGCTCTCGGCCAGCGCCCGCTTCCCGATCCGCGGGGGCTTCCGCATCTCGCCGCGCTTGCGCCTGGACCAGCGCGAGTTCGATACCGACGGCTCGACCCAACTGCTCGTCAGCCCCTCGTTCCGCCTCGACTGGAACTGGAAACGCACCACCGTCGAGTTCGAGGCCGGCGGCGAATTCGCCAACCGCGACCGCCCCCTCGACCAGGAACAGACCAACCGCTACTGGCTCAGCCTGGGTTATCGCGTTGGCTTCTAGGCACCAGGAGTGGGGCAGGGCGGTCCTGCTGGTCGCCGTCCTGACGCTGCAGTCCTGCACGGCGGCGCGCGATCCGTGGCCGGTCGAGAGGCTCGACCCCCACAGCGCCGTCACCACGACCATCATGGCCGAGCCCTGGGTCTATGCCCGCGACGTCCCGGCCGTTGCGGTGAACGCCCGCGATTACCTCCACGTCGGACTGGTGGAGACGAATCGCGCGGGCCTGCGCGGGGTCTGGCTGGGCATCGTCGCGTGGAGCACGGTCGACCGCAGTGCCCTGCGTGTCCCGACGCAGCCGGTCAGACCGGGCCAGGCGACGCTCAACTGGAGCGATGGCACGCTCGACCTCGCACCGGCCGCTGGAGGCCGCGAGGCCATCGGCGCGAGTGAGCCCGTTTTTCCCGGCCCGCAGACAGAGTTTGAGGATGCCTGGTACCTGCTCTCGGCCGTGCAGCTGGCGCGCCTGGCGCGCGAGCCACCCGCGTCGGTGTCGCTGACGCTGCCCGACGGTCGCGTGATCGTCTACGAGTCGTGGAAGGTCGGCCGCGAGGCGCTCGACCCGTTCCTCGCGGCAACGGGAGTTGCGGGGAGGCGCTGACCCCGACGCGGTCGTCAGCCCCGGCCCTTGTGCAGCGAGTGGCGCCCGGCGTCACGGGACCTTCATCCCGCCGCAAACGCAGTGTCACGACCTGGGCGGAGCATGACGAGGCGTGGTGCCGCGGCTCCCCCAAGGCACCCCGCGACGCATAGGACTTGGGGCGCCGCACGGCGCCCATTTTTTCGGGTCCCGGGGCAATGCTGCCAGATCAGGCAGCAGCGGGGCGCGGGACCAGCCTCGAGGCCGCGACCAGGGCCAGCACGATCAGGTAGGCAACAAAAATACCCTGGAGCCACTCGGCCATGGTCAGCCCGAGCCAGCTCCACACGTCGTCGGTGCAATTGCCGGTCGGCATGAACAGCGCGGGGAACCACTGGTGCAGCGGCAGCCACGCCGGGAACCGTGGCAGGAACGAACAGGTCACGTCGAACGAATAGGGGCCGGCCTGCTGGATCGCGATCAGTTCCCGCGACAGGGAGAGACCCTCGGCGGCGGCTACGGCCCAGGCCGCGAACCCGAGGAACTGGACCGCGGGCCTGGCCGGGGCGATGGCCCCGATGAGTCCCGCTGCCACCAGGCCGAGCACCGCGATGCGGATGTACACGCACATGACGCAGGGCTGCAGTTCGAGGACGTACTGAAAGTAGAGCGCGGAACCCTCGAGCAGCATGCCGCTGGCCGCCAGCGCGAGCCAGGCCGCGCGGCGGGTCGAGAGGCTTGCGAGCCGATCGATGACAGTCCTGAGGGTCATGGCGAGAAAGCTGGTCGGGGTGACAGGATTTGAACCTGCGACTCCTACGTCCCGAACGTAGTGCTCTACCAGGCTGAGCTACACCCCGAGTTGCCGGCCGGAGCGGGTCAGGCGTTGCGGTTCACCGCAAACTCAGCCAGGGCCGCGAGCGAGTCGCGATAGGCCGACTCGGGTACGCCGGCCAGCGCCTGGATTGCCAGATCCGCCTCGCTTCGAGCGAGTCGCGCAGTGTAGTCGAGGCCCCCCGTGCTTTCAATTGCGGCGCGGATCGGGCCGAACTCGCGGGTCCCGCCCTCCTCGATGGCGCGGCGTATCAGGCCCGCCTGCTCCGGGGTGCCGTTGCGCAGGGCGTGGATCAAAGGCAGCGTCGGCTTGCCCTCGGCCAGGTCGTCCCCGAGGTTCTTGCCGAGCTCCGTGGCGTCCCCGCGGTAGTCCAGCGAGTCGTCGACCAGCTGGAAGGCGATGCCCAGGTGGCGGCCATAGTCCTTGAGGGCCTGGCCGACGGTCCCCGGGGCCCCGGCCACGATCGCTGCGACCTGCGTGCCGGCCTCGAAAAGCCGGGCCGTCTTGCGGTAGATGACCTCGAGGTACCGTTGCTCGGTGGTATCGGGGTCGCCCGCATTCATCAGTTGCATCACCTCGCCGGACGCGATGATGTTGGTGGCGTCGGCCATGACGCGCATCACCTCCGGCAGCCCGAGGCTGACCATCATCTGGAAAGCGCGCGAGTAGAGGAAGTCGCCGACCAGCACGCTGGCCGTGTTGCCGAACACGTCGTTGGCCGTGTTCCGGCCCCGCCGCTGGTGGGACTCGTCCACGACGTCGTCGTGCAGCAGCGTCGCGGTGTGGATGAACTCGATCACGGCCGCCGCGCGGATGTGCCGCTCGTCGGCGGCGCCCGCGGCGCGGGCCGCCAGCACGACGGCCAGCGGCCGGAGGCGCTTACCGCCGCTGGCCACGATGTACTCGCTGATCTGGCTGACCAGCGCCACGTCGCTGTCGAGCTGGCAGCGGATCTCCGCGTCCACCCGCGTCAGGTCGTCGGCAACGGGCGCGCGTAGGTCATTGAGCTGCATGGAAGTCCTGGCTCGGCTCGGGCCCGCGCATCCTACCGGCAAACGTGGGCCGGGGAAACTCGCCCAAGCTCTTGAAAGGTTTGACCTGGACCCGGCCGCTCACTACAATTGCGGGCTCTTTTCCGGCCGGCTCATTGGTCCGCCGGTCTTTTGGAGTCAGACAGTTATGTACGCCGTGATTGCCACTGGTGGCAAGCAGTATCGGGTGAGCGAAGGGACCGTCGTGCGGGTCGAGAAGATCGATGCCGAGGCCGGCGCCACCGTCGAGTTCGACAAGGTCCTCGTGGTGGGCGAGGGCGCGGACGTCGCCGTCGGCGCGCCGTACGTCGCCGGCGCCAGGGTCACCGCGACCGTGCAGTCGCACGGCAAGGGCGACAAGGTGCGCATCGTCAAGTTCCGGCGCCGCAAGCACTACCTGCGCCAGAAGGGCCATCGCCAGCCGTACACCGAGATCAAGGTGACCGGCATCTCGGCGGCCTGAGCACGGAATCGGAGGAGACAGCAATGGCTCACAAGAAGGCTGGCGGCAGTACCAAGAACGGCCGCGAATCGCAAAGCAAGCGCCTCGGCGTGAAGAAGTTCGGCGGCGAGAGCGTGCTCGCGGGCCACATCCTGGTCCGCCAGCGCGGAACGCTTTACAAGCCGGGCACGAATGTCGGCGTCGGGACGGACCACACGTTGTTCGCCCTGGTCACCGGCAAGGTGAAATTCGAGAAGAAGGGCGCCGGTCAGCGCACCTTCGTGAGCGTCCAGCCGGAGTAATATCCCGGCCGGGCCGGCTCGACGAAAACCCCGGCGTTGCCGGGGTTTTCTGTTTTGGGGAGAGGTACCTGGTACAGGCCTGTCCCCGGTTGCGGACAGGCCTGTACCAGGTACCTCCGGGGCAGCCATGAAATTCGTTGATGAGGCGCGTGCGAAGGTCGTCGCGGGTCACGGGGGCCGCGGCGCCGTCAGTTTCCGCCGCGAGAAATTCGTCCCCTATGGCGGGCCCGACGGCGGCGACGGCGGCCTTGGCGGCAGCGTCTTCCTGCGTGCCCAGCAGGGCATCAACACGCTGGCGGACTTCCGCATCGCGCGGACCTATCGCGCCGAGAATGGCCAGCCGGGAGGCAGCGCCGACTGCACCGGACGGGGCGGCGAAGACCTCTACGTCCCGGTCCCCGTCGGCACCGTGGTCCTCGACGAGGACACCGGCGAAACCCTGGGCGACCTGACCGGGGACGGGCAGGTGCTCCTGGTGGCCAAGGGGGGCAAGGGCGGCTGGGGCAACGCGCGCTACAAGAGCTCCGTCAACCGGACGCCGCGGCAGTCGACACCGGGGCTGCCGGGGGAGGCCCGCACGCTGCAGCTGGAGCTGAAGCTCCTGGCGGACGTGGGGTTGCTCGGGCTGCCCAACGCCGGCAAGTCGACGCTCATCCGCGCCGTGTCCGCGGCACGCCCCAAGGTGGCCGACTACCCGTTCACCACGCTCCACCCGCAACTCGGCGTGGTCAGCGTCGGCCCTGCGCGGAGCTTCGTCATGGCCGACATCCCCGGCCTCATCGAGGGGGCCTCCGAGGGAACGGGGCTGGGCCTGCGATTCCTGAAGCACCTGCAGCGAACGCGCCTGCTGCTGCACCTGGTGGACATCGCGCCGCCGGACCCGCAGGAGGATCCGGTGCAGGGCGCGCGCGCCATCGTCAAGGAGCTGAAGAAGTTCAGCGCCGAACTGGCGGCACGGGATCGCTGGCTGGTCCTGAACAAGATCGACCTGGTGCCGGCCGACGAGCTCGACGCGCGTTGCCGGGACATCGTCAGGCGCCTGCGCTTCAAGGGGCCCGTGTTCCGGATATCGGGCGCGACGGGTCAGGGCACGCGCGAGCTGTGCCAGGCGATCATGCAGCACCTGGTGCAGTCGGAGCGGCCCCCCGGCGAGGCGGACTGAGTCCCGCGCGGCCATGAAAAAGGCCGGTCTCCCGACCGGCCTTCTTTCGTCAGGTCGCGGGCAGCGCGATTACTTGCCGGCCAGCGCCTTGATGCGCTTGTTCAGCCGGCTCTTGTGCCGCGCCGCCTTGTTCTTGTGGATGATGCCCTTGCGCGCCATCGCGTCGATGACGGGAACGGCGTCCTTCAGGGCCTCGGCGGCCTTCGCCTTGTCCCCACCCTCGACGGCGGTGACCACACGCTTGATCGACGTGCGGGCCTGGGAACGCTGGGTCACGTTGCGCGCGCGGCGAGCGGTCGCCTGGCGGGCGCGCTTCTCTGCAGATTTGGTGTTGGCCAAGTGAAGGCTCCGAATTGAGGGTGCCCGGGAGAGCCGCGTATTTTCCTTGCGAAACCGGGGGTTGTCAACTCATGGAGGGGTCGGACCCCACTCTGTCCCCCGGGGGACAAAGTGGGGTCCGTCCCTTCTTGAAGGGCGCATGCACGGATCCTCCGCCCAGCCCGGCCCAGCACCTCGTTGCCCATGAGCCGCGGCTTCCTTCGCAGCACCTCGGTCGTCGGCGGGCTGACGCTCCTGTCGCGCATCTCCGGACTCGTGCGCGACATGGTCTATTCGCACGCCTTTGGCGCCGGCACGCTGATGGACGCCTTCCTGGTGGCGTTCAAGATCCCGAATTTCCTGCGGCGCCTGACGGCCGAGGGGGCCTTCTCCCAGGCCTTCGTCCCGGTAATTTCCGAGTACAAGGTCCGGCGTTCGCCCGAGGAGGTCCGGCAACTCGTCGGCCACGTGTCAGGCACCCTCGGCATCGCGCTCTTCGCCCTGACCATGGTGGGGGTGATCGCCGCGCCGGTCCTCGTCATGGCCTTCGCGCCGGGTTTCACCGGGGACGCCGAGCGTTACGAGCTGACGGTGGACATGCTCCGCCTGACCTTCGCCTACATCTTCTTCATCTCGCTGGTCGCGCTGTCGAGCGGCATCCTGAACAGCTATGGGCGGTTCGCGGTACCGGCCTTCACGCCGGTGCTGCTCAACGTCGTCATGATCGTCTTCGCGGGCCTGGTGGCACCGAACTTCGAGAGGCCCGGCATCGCGCTGGCCGCCGGCGTCTTCGTGGCGGGCCTGGTGCAGTTGTTGCTGCAACTGCCGGCGCTGCGGGCGATCGGCATGCTGCCGATGCCGCGCTGGGGCTGGGCGCACGAGGGGGTGAAGCGGATCGCGCGGCTGATGCTGCCGGGAGTCTTCGGATCGTCCGTCGCCCAGGTCTCCCTGCTGCTCGATACGCTGATCGCGTCCTTCCTGGTCACCGGCTCGATCGCCTGGATGTACTACGCGGACCGGCTGGTGGAGTTCCCGCTGGGTGTCTTCACGATCGCGCTGGCGACCGTCATCCTGCCGGGCCTGTCCTCGCACCACGCCTCGGAGGACCGCGACCAGTTCTCCTCGACGCTCGACTGGGCCCTGCGCATCACCACGGTCGTGGTGACGCCTGCCGCTGTCGGGCTCGCCCTGCTCGCTGCGCCGCTGACCGCGACGATCTTCGGCTACGGCGAGTTCGACGCCCGCGACGTGCAGATGTCGGCGTACGCGCTCGTGGCCTACGGCGCCGGGCTGATCGGGTTCTCGATGGTCAAGGTCCTCGCGCCCGGGTATTTCGCGCGCCAGGACACGCGCACGCCGGTCAGGATCGGCATCATCGCGCTGGCCGCGAACCTCGGTTTCAACCTCGTGGTGGTCGTGCCCGCGCACCTCGCGGGCTTCGCGGCACCGCACGCGCTGCTGGCCCTCTCGACCGGCCTGTCCGCCGGCCTCAACAGCCTGCTCCTGTACCGCGGCCTGCGGCGCAGCGGCGTGTACTCGCCGTCCGGGCACTGGCGCCGGCTGCTTCCGCAGGTGCTGGGGGCCAATGCGGCCATGGCCGCGTTCCTGTGGTGGTCGGCCGGGGACTGGTCGGTCTGGACCGTCATGAATGCGCCGGAGCGCCTGCTACGGCTCGCCGGCTGCGTGGGCGGCGGCGCGCTGGTCTACTTCGCGGCGCTCGCGGCGTTCGGTGCGCGTCCGGGCGACTTCCGCGGCGCCCGCAGCCGCTAGAACCCCTATACTTGCAGTCCACCAACGAGCGCTCCGGCCCTGCCGGCAGAGGTCCATGAAGATCGTCCGCGGCCTGACCAATGCCAGACCGTCGGATCGTGGCTGCGTGCTCACGATCGGTAATTTCGATGGGATGCACCTCGGGCACGAGGGAATCGTGCGGCAGCTGGCCGTGCGCGGTCGCGAGCACGGGCTGCCCACGGCGCTGCTGACCTTCGAGCCGAACCCGCGCGAGTACTTCGACCCCGCCAATGCACCTGCGCGCCTGATGCGCCTGCGCGACAAGGCGGCCCGGCTCGCGGAGCTCGGGGTCGAGCGCCTGATCCTGCTCAAGTTCGACGAGCGCCTGCGCTCCTGGGACGGCCAGGCATTCATCGAGCGCGTGCTCGTCGAGGCGCTCGGTGTGCGGCACATCGTGATCGGCAGCGAGTTCCGCTTCGGCAAGAGCCGCAGCGGCACGGTCGCCCTGTTGCGGGAGGCCGGCAGGAGCCTCGGCTTCGGGGTGGACGAGGTCGGCGCCGTCGTGATCGATGGCGAGCGCGTCAGCTCGACCCGCGTACGCGCGGCGCTCGCGAAGGGAGACCTGGCGACGGCCCGGCGGCTGCTGGGTCGCGACTACCGCATGACCGGCCGCGTCATGGAGGGGCGCCGGCTGGGCCGCCGTCTCGGCTATGCGACCGCGAACCTGCGGCTTCACCGACGGGTTTCGCCGGTCGCGGGCGTGTTCGCCGTGCGCGTCCACGGCGCCGGCGATGCCGCGCGGCCCGGCGTGGCATCGGTCGGCTCGCGGCCGACCATCGGTGGCGGCGAGATCCTGCTCGAAGCGCATGTCTTCGACTGGCACGGGGACCTGTACGGGCGCTACCTCGGCGTGGACTTCGTGTCCAAGCTGCGCGAAGAATTGCGGTTTCCGGACCTCGACGCGCTGGTGGCGCGGATGAACGTGGACGCGAGCGAGGCGCGGCGGATCCTCGGCGTCGGCTGAACCGTCGGCGGGCGAGCGGGGAATGCAGGAGCAGAAGTGGACTACAAGCAGACCGTAAACCTGCCGAAGACCGACTTTCCGATGAAGGCGGACCTCGCGCGACGCGAGCCGGCCATGGTCGACGAATGGCAGCGGCAGGACGTCTACGGCCAGATCCGTCGCCACGCGGCGGGCCGGCCGCAGTTCGTGCTCGTGGACGGCCCGCCCTACGCCAACGCGTCGATCCACATCGGGCATGCCGTCAACAAGATCCTCAAGGACATCATCGTCAAGTCGAGCACGCTCGACGGCCGTGACTCGCCCTACGTCCCGGGCTGGGACTGCCACGGCCTGCCGATCGAGCAGCAGGTCGAGAAGAAGCACGGCCGCATCGGGCAGACGCTGGACGCCAAGGCCTTTCGCCAGGCGTGCCGCGAGTATGCGGCGAGCCAGGTGGACGGCCAGCGCGAGGATTTCCGGCGTCTCGGGGTGCTCGGCGACTGGGAGCATCCCTACCTGACGATGTTGCCGAAATACGAGGCCGAGCAGCTACGCGCCTTCGCGGGCATCATCAGGAACGGACACCTGGTGCGCGGCTTCAAGCCGGTGCACTGGTGCCTCGATTGCCGCTCGTCCCTCGCGGAAGCGGAGGTCGAATACGAGGACCGCACGTCGCCGTCCATCGACGTCCGCTTCGTGGTGGCCGATGCCGGTGACCTTGCCGCGCGATTCAAGGTGCCCGCGGACCAGGCCGGCCGGGCTTCCGTCGTCATCTGGACCACGACACCGTGGACGCTGCCGGCCAACCAGGCCGTGTGCCTGCACCCGGACCTCGACTACCTGCTGGTCGAGGCCGACGCGGGCGCAGGACGGGAACACATCGTGGTGGCCGCTGCGCTGCTGGAGGACGTCGCGAAGCGAACCGGCCTGGGCCACGTGCGCAACGTCGGGCACGCGAGGGGCGCAGCACTCGAGGGGCTCAGGCTGCGGCATCCTTTCTACGACCGCGTGGTTCCGGTGATCCTCGGCGACCACGTCACCCTCGACTCCGGGACCGGCGCGGTGCACACGGCGCCGGGCCACGGCGTCGAGGACTACGTCGTCGGCCGGCGCTACGGGCTCCCGGTGGACAACCCGGTGGGTCCGGACGGCCGGTTCGTGGAGGGCACGCCGCTGTTCGAGGGGCAGCAGGTGTTCAAGGCGAACGACGCGGTGGTGGAGGCGCTCGCCTCGCGCGGCCGGCTGCTCAAGCACGAGGCCTACGTACACAGCTACCCGCATTGCTGGCGGCACAAGACGCCCGTCATCTTCCGCGCGACACCCCAGTGGTTCATCAGCATGGAGAAGGAGGGCCTGCGCGCCGCGGCGCTCGACGAGATCCGCAAGGTGCGCTGGGTCCCGGGCTGGGGCGAGCAGCGCATCGCGGGCATGGTGGAGGGCAGGCCGGACTGGTGCATCTCGCGGCAGCGCGCATGGGGCGTGCCGCTCGCGCTGTTCGTGCATCGCGGGAGCGGCGCGCCGCACCCGCGCTCCGCGGAGCTGCTCGAGCAGGTTGCCGAACGCGTGGAGAAGGCGGGCCTCGAGGCCTGGTTCGACCTCAACCCGGGCGAACTGCTCGGCGACGAGGCGGCCGACTACGACAAGACCGACGACGTCATGGACGTCTGGCTCGACTCCGGCGTGGTGCATCACTGCGTGCCCGCCCTGCGTCCCGGGGAGATCCCGTTCCCGGCCGATGTCTACCTCGAGGGATCGGACCAGCACCGCGGCTGGTTCCAGAGCTCGCTGCTCGCGGCCGTCGCGGGCAAGGGACGCGCCCCCTACCGGGAGGTCGTCACGCACGGCTTCGTGGTGGACGACAAGGGCCGCAAGATGTCCAAGTCGCTCGGCAACGTCATCGCGCCGCAGAAGGTCGTGAGCACGCTCGGCGCCGACGTGCTCAGGCTATGGGTCGCGGCCACCGACTACAGCGCCGAGATGAACGTGTCCGACGAGATCCTCAAGCGGACCGCCGACAGCTATCGCCGCATGCGCAACACGGTGCGGTTCCTGCTCGGCAATCTCGACGGCTTCGATCCGGCCCGCGATGCGCTGGCGCCGGGCGAGCTGGTCGCGATCGACCGCTGGGCCATCGAGCGGGCCCGCGCGCTGCAGGCCGGGGTGATCGAGGCCTACCGCGACTACGAGTACCACCTGATCTACCAGAAGGTCCACAACTTCTGCGTCGTCGACCTGGGCGCGTACTGGCTCGACATCCTGAAGGACCGCCTGTACACGACCCCGGCGACGGGCCTGCCGAGGCGCTCCGCGCAGACGGCCATGTACCACGTTGCCGAGGCGATGGTCCGGTGGCTGGCGCCGATCCTGTCCTTCACCGCCGAGGAGATCTGGAAGTTCCTGCCCGGCGAGCGCCCCGCGTCGGTCTTCCTCTCGACCTGGTGGCAGCTGCCGGACGTACATCCGGCGCCCGGAATCGACTGGGACGCGGTGCTGGCGCTCAAGGCGGACGTGTCGCGTGAACTCGAGCAGCTGAGGGTGGCCGGGGCGATCGGCGCGCCGCTCGAGGCCGAGGTGGACGTCTATCTCGATGCCGCGCAGCGCGTCCGGCTCGAGGGGCTCGGCGAGGAGTTGCGCTTCGTGCTGATCACCTCCGCGGCGCGTATGTTCGACGCCGGCGAGCGGCCCGTTGAGGCCGTGCCCGCGACTGGCGTCGCAGCGGACGGCGCGTGGATCGCCGTGCGCCCGCTCGAGCACGCCAAGTGCGCCCGCTGCTGGCACCGGCGGCCCGAGGTCGGCCAGGATGCACGGCATCCCGAACTTTGCGGGCGCTGCGTGTCCAATCTCGAGGGACCGGGCGAGACGAGGCGGTTTGCATGAGCGGCGCGAATGACCGGAAGCCGGGCGCCTTGCGCTGGCTGTGGCTGGCGGCGGCGGTGATCGTCGCCGACCAGCTGACCAAGGCGCTGATTGTCATCGGCCTGGAACTGTACGAGGTCGTGGACGTGCTGCCGGTGCTCGAGATCACGCGCCTGCACAACACGGGCGCGGCGTTCAGCCTGCTGGCCGACGCATCGGGGTGGCAGCGCTGGTTCTTCGTCGGGCTCGCCACCGCGGTCAGCGCCGGCATCGTGTACTGGCTCCGGAACCTGCCGCGCGACAGCGCGGCCTTCCTGCCCGCCGCGCTGGCGCTGGTGATGGGCGGCGCGCTCGGCAACCTCGTGGACCGCATCTGGCACGGCCACGTCGTGGACTTCCTGCATTTCCACTGGGGGGCGGCGTACTTTCCGGCGTTCAACGTCGCCGACAGCTGCATCACGGTCGGCGCAGGCTTGCTGATCCTCGACGCCCTCCTCGAGGGCCGGCGCAAGCGTCCGGCCGGAGCCGGACCATGAAGGTGCTGCTCGCCAATCCGCGCGGGTTCTGTGCTGGCGTCGATCGCGCGATCGAGATCGTCGAGCGTGCGCTGGGGCTGTTCGGCGCGCCGATCTACGTGCGCCACGAGGTCGTGCACAACCGCTACGTCGTGGACCGGCTGCGGACCCTGGGCGCGGTGTTCGTGGACGAGCTCGGCCAGGTCCCGGACGGCGCGACCGTGATCTTCAGCGCGCACGGAGTCTCGCGCGCGGTGCAGCAGGAGGCGAAGCGCCGCGGCCTGGGCGTGTTCGACGCCACCTGCCCGCTGGTCACCAAGGTCCACATGGAAGTGAAGCGCTACGCGCGCGAGGGCCGCGACGTCGTGCTGATCGGCCACGCCGGCCATCCCGAGGTCGAAGGCACCATGGGCCAGTTCGACCCGACGCACGGCGGGATCATCCACCTGGTCGAGTCGCCCGGGGACGTCGCCACCCTGGTCGTGCGCGATCCGTCGCGCCTGGCGCTGGTCACGCAGACGACGCTGTCGGTGGACGACACGGCGGTGATCGTCGAGGCGCTGCGCGAGCGGTTCCCGGAGCTCGAAACCCCGCGCAAGGAAGACATCTGCTACGCGACACAGAACCGCCAGGACGCCGTCAAGAAGCTGACCGAAGCCTGCGACGTGCTGCTGGTCGTCGGCTCGCCCTCGAGCTCCAACTCGAATCGACTGCGCGAGATTGCCGGCACGCGCGGGATTCCGGGCTACCTGGTGGAGGGTCCCGACGACCTCAGGCAGGAGTGGTTCGCCGGGGTCCGCGCGGTCGGCGTGACCGCCGGAGCCTCCGCCCCCGAGGTGCTGGTCGCACGCGTGGTCGCGCGGCTGCGGGAGTGGGGTGGGGAGCCGGCGACCGAGGTGACCGGGCGCGAGGAAGACGTCGTATTCGGCCTGCCAATCGAGCTGCGCAAGGCGCCCCGCGCGTCCTTGCCGCCGGGCCAGTCCTGACCCGAGGCAGGCCTCGCGGCGCGGTCCGGCTCAACCCCAGCAAGCCTGTGTCGAGTCGTTCCCGCGCCGGTCGGACGCGCCGCGGCGCCCGTCGGCGCGGATCCAGAGTTCGTTGCAGCGCCCGTCTTCGTCCTGACCCGAGCCGGGAAGGGGCCGGGCGCGCACGATGAAGTCGGAGGGCGCGGGCGTCGCCAGCGCCAGTTCGTAGCGGCCGCCGCCGGTGACCGCCGGCAGCCTCAGCCCGGCGGCAGATCCGGTGGCGAAGCGATCGGCATACCGTCCGTGCGCGAGGTGAAACCTCTCCTGTGCCGCTGCCGCCGCCAGCAGGGCCTCGATGGCCTCGAGACGGTGGGCCCGCAACAGCTGGGCCCGGTAGGAGGGGTAGGCGATGGCTGCCAGGACGCCGGCCAGCGCCACGGCCAGCAGCATCTCCAGCAGTGTCACTGCCCGTTGGCGTCCAGCTGGCGCCACGAGGTCCTCCGCGGTTCGTTTGCGAAGTCGAGGGCAATGGAGTTCCCACCCGCGAGCGCGAACGGCTGCCGCGTGCAGGTTCCGGCGCCACAGGCGCCATCGGGCGCCGCGGGAAATGCGACATCGAGTCCGGACGGGAGTCCCGCGCCGACGATTTCCTCGTCCGGCACGGGCCGGTCACCGATCCAGTTGAGCGGCCGCCCGGTGCGGACGTCGAGCGTGTAGAGACGGCTCGTGCCGGCCGGCGGTCCGCAGGGGGCGTCATCCGTCGGCGGACGCGGCTGGTAGGTGGCGAATCGCAGCCGGTGATCGAACGTGAACGAAGCGCCGGCGGTCTTCTCGCCGCTGCCGTGCAGGGCAAGGCGCAACATCCATCCCGCTGCGTCGGCGGGCGCCTCGTGCGGCGCTACCGTCACGTCGGCGAGGTCCTGCTCCCCGAGAACCTGCGACGGGCGAGGACCGGCAAGGCTGTCGAACACGACGAAGAAGGCGTCGTTTCCGCCCGGCGCACGCGGGCGCGAGAGCCAGCCGGATCCGGCGGCGATCGCGAGCTTCCTGACGCCATCGCGCTCGATGGGCACCACGTCGGGCGGGGCCAGGAAGCGGCGCGGGCCGGCCAGCGCATCGGTCCCGAGCCGCGCCACCAGCGTCGCTGTCGCGCCGCTGCCGACCTCGCCGCGCGGGAAGTCGATGCGCAGCAGCTGGCCGCCGATGTCGAGCAGGTAGAGCCGGTCGTCGAGCCCGTCGCCATCCGAGTCCAGCACGCGCGGCGGCGTCGCTGCGCTGCGCCGGAGCTCGGGCACCTCGAGATCCGTGTCCGCTGCGCCTCCGGCCCGCCACAGCACGCGCCCGTCCTCGGCGTCGATGATCGCGACAGCGGCCCCCAGGCTGCGTGCCGGGGCGACCGAGCTGTCCTCGGCAGGGTCGAACCCACCGGCAAGCAGCGCCACGCGTCGCACGGACCCGTCGGCGAGGCGCATGCGGGCGAGCACTGCGGCAGGCCAGGACTGGCCGAAGCCGGGCAGGTCGCCGTCGTCGAGCGACCACAGCGACCGCGGTGCGTCGGGGTTGATGACATCCAGCGCGAAGTAGCCGGTACCGGCGCGGCCCAGGCTGCCGAGCAGCCAGGCGCGGTCCCCATCCGCGCCGACGAGTCGGCCGTCGTGGTCGCGGTCGTGCCAGGCGAGCGTGAGCGGGCCGTCGAGCCCAAACCGGCGCGACAGGCTGCGGTGGCCGGGCGCGAGCCCGGCGAGCCGCGCCAGCAGGGCTGCAGGCAGGAAGGCCCAGCGTTCCTCGCCGGTCTCGGCGTCGAACGCATGCAGCAACCCGTCCTGGGTGGCCACGAACGCGAGTGCCGGCCCGTCGGCGGTGTAGCGCAGCACGCGCGGCGGCTGCAGGCCCGGGTCGCCGAGGCCGCCGCGCGCCTCGTCGCGAATCCCGTCCGCGTCCTCGTCGAACGCGTCGCGTCCGAGGGTCCAGGCGACGACGTCGGCAGTGGAGCGGGGGTCGCTTGCCTCGAGCGCCAGCCGGGCGCGGGTCAGGGCCGGATTGTCGGCCGAGAAGCGGTTGGCTGCCGCGGTGAGCGGTTCGGTCGTCAGGTCAGTGAAGACCCGGCGGACGTCGGGGTCAGGCAGTCGCGCAGCGGCGCCTCCTCGGGCGATGTCGCTGCCATCGGGCAGGTCCGACCATTCACTGCGCGAGCCCGGCACGAGCCGGCCCGAGTTGGCGTCGAAGACGGGTCCGTCGTTGCGATCGGTCACGGCCGGCCCGGCAGCTGCTGCATCGGAGTCGGCCAGGCGATAGCGGCGCAGGTTGCCGGGCCACGGCGGATAGGGCACTGCCGCGGACAGAGCGTAATAGACCGCCGTATCCGGCGAGACGAACGGCGCGTACTCGAGACCGGCGGCCGAAAGCCGCTGGTCTGCGCCGACCGCGGCGTCGTTCTGCATGGCGTGAGCGAAGAGGGCGATGATGGCGTGACGGTCGTCGAGATCGAGCGGCCGGCGGCCGCCGGCGGCGATGGCCGTTGCCAGGCCGGACCTGGACTCCACCGGGGCCAGGAAGCGGAGGTCGACGCTCTGCACGCCGGGTGTCGCACGGCGCAGGTCCGCGTGGGTGAGCAGTCCGGTCGCGAGGGCGAGGCAGTCACCCGCGCAGTCGGCGACCCCGCCACCTGCCGACTGGTCGCCGAGTGCCGCGGCAGCACCGTCGTCGGCCGAGGCGAGGCCGGCGGTGGCAATGCCGAGCATGACGGGACGGCAGGCCGGCGTGAACGGCGTGAGGTAGCGGGTGGAATCCACCGCGTCCCGGACGGCGGCGGCGCTCGGCAAGGGATTTCCCGGCGCCGCGTGGGAGTCGAGACCGAAGTAGAGCGGTTCGCCGGCGAGCCATCGCAGCACTTCCGCGAGCGTCTCCGCCAGCGGCGCCGGCCCTCCCGGCAGCCACTCATCCAGTAGCGACCCGAGTTCTGGCACGGACTCCGGCAGTCCCGCGGGTGCCAGGGCCACCATGCCGCCGCGACCGTCGTCATCGCCGCCGAGGCCATCGTGGCTCAGGCGGGCGAGCGCGAGATCGAGTCCCTGCACCGAACGAGCGGCGTCCACGATCCGGCGCGCCAGCCATTCGAAGCGCGTGATGCGCATTCGCTCGTCGCTGGCCAGGTAGTTCAGGTAGTTGGCGGTGAAGAACACGTAGGCATCGGACAAGGGCGGCGCATCCCAGCGTGGCTCGTCCGTGTCGCTTGAATGCCATGGGCCCCGCGCGCCGTCGGCCGCGAACCAGGCGCCGGCCGTCTCGCCATGCCGACCGCGATCTTCGCGGCACTCGACCGGGTCATCCTCGCCGGGGCTCAGCGGCCCCCAGAATCCTCCCGTGCCACGCGGCGCCCACTGCGCCGCACGCCGTGCGACGAACACCCCGGTGCTGGCGAGCGCCACCTCGCCTGCCTGGCACTTCCAGCCCCTCGCGGGATCGTCGGTCGCTCCGCTGATCCAGCGTGGCGAATCGCAGGCAGGCGCCGGCCCCGGACCCAGGCGCCAGTACACGCGATCGGCCGGGCACGCCGTGCCCGGATGCGCCGCTGCGTAGTCGCGCGCGGGATCGTAGGCCAGGGGTGCATCCACGAGACCGGCCATCGCGTCCGAGGTGTCCACCAGCAGTACGAGCAGCGGCCTCGATCCGGGTGGCAGCTCTGCCCGGTGCAGCCAGGCTTCGTCGCTGCTGGCCCCGGCCAGGGCGGGGACGAGCAGCCCGGCGAGGAGGGCACTGGCACATGGGACGCACTTCATGGCATGCCGCCGCGCCGTGGCGCCACGATGATGAATTCCTGCTCGATGCGTACGTGCGCGCCACGCCTCGCCTGCGCCTCGGCGCGGACAACGCGGTGGCGCCGGACGAAAGTGATCCCGCCGTGGCCGGCGCTGAAGCCGTCCGGCCCGGAATCGTCGCGCCCTGGCGGGTCCTCGAGCAGCTCGCTGCGCGCAACGACCTCCGCAGACACCGCGGGCCAGAGCGGCAAGGGCGGGTCGATGGCCCGCCCGGTCGCGAGGCTGCGCGACACGGCAGCCTCCGCTGCCTCAAAGGCGAGTGCACGCTGCTGGTCGTAGTCGCTCAGCACGAGGCTGGCCAGTGCGCCAGCGAGACCGGCGGTAGCGAGCAGGGACAGGCCCAGCAGCAGGACCATGACGATGCCGAGGGCGGCGCCGGCGTGATGTCGCCTCATGAAGGTCCCCCGGCGTTGCGGGGTTCGACGACCCGGCTCGCGAGTTGCCTGCGCTGGCGGGCGATCTGCGCCGGCCACGTCCTGTTCGAGTAGGCGAGCGACGGCAGCGGCTCGACCAGCGGTTCCGGCAGTTCGCTGCGGATGAGCACCCACAGGCGGACGGCGTGAATGCGGGCGCCGGGCGGCAGGCTGCCGAGCGGCAGGAACGGCGAGAACCCGTCCGCGACCGTTTCGCCCCCGACTACGGAGGCTTCGACCTGGAGGTCCTCGACGCCGGCGACCAGTTCCTCGTCCTGGAAGGCAGGCGTGGTGCCCCCGACCAGGCGCTTGCGCCGCAGCGACGGATAACCCGGCTGCCCTGTCGAGTCGGCGCTGACGTAAAAGGCGCTGGCCTCGAGATCGTTGACCTGCCCGCGCTCGCCGAGCGTGGTGACTCCGTCGGCGAACAGCCGCGCTGCGCGCCGGGTGGATTCCAGCTGCAATCGCCCGGGCGCGGCAGCGGTCGGCGATGTGGAGGCACGCCGCACCACCAGCGTGTCGGAGTCCGGGACTCTGCGGCCTGCCGGTGAAGGCGGACAGCCAACTGCTACGCCGGCGGTGGCCGCGTAAGCCCCGTCCGCGCCGGCGATCGGCGCGTGCAGATCGAGCGCGAGCGACTCGACGCAACCACCGCCGGCCGCGAGCGAGGCCGGTGCCGCCGTGCCGACCGCGCTCGCTCCATCGACGTTCGACCCGGGAGGCACCCGTCCGAGGTAGCCCGCCATGCGGACCTCGTAGGCGAGCAGGTCGAGCGCTGTCCGGGCGTTCTCGGCCATGCGGGCCTCGGCCTCGGCGCTGCGGTGCGCCCGGCGCCCGTGTGCAACCAGCGTCAGTGCGCTCGCAACGGCCAGCACCAGCAGCGCCGCCGCGATCATCACCTCGACCAGCGTGAACCCCCGCGGCCGCCTCATGGCTCGACCACCAGTTCGACCCGGGTCGGGGAGGCGGCGTCCCGACCGGGCCAGGTGAGCGTCACGCGATAGGAAGGGCGCGGGGTGTCGAGCAGGTCGACACCGGCCACGGTGCCCTCCGGCAGGTCGGCCAGCGCAGTCCGCTGCCAGTCCGCGACCCTCCAGGCAATCCACTGTTCCAGCGTGCAGGTGCCGTCGGGTCCCGTGCAGTCGGGTACCGCTCCCTGCGCGAACGTGACCGCGATCGGCAGGCCGCCGTCGCGCAGCAGCGCCCGAAGTTCGTCAGCCAGGGAGTTCGAATGCCGCAGGGCAATCGTGCGCAGGGTCGCCTCGCGTTCGTTGCCGATCGCCTGGACGAGGAGCGCGGCGCTTCCGCCGAGCCCGACGCCGAGCAGCGTGATCGCGACGAGCGACTCGACCAGGGCCATCCCGCAGTGGCGGCTCGCAGCGTTCACGGGCACGTGAGCCTCCGGCCGCTGGCGTCACGATCCGCAATCCTCGGCCGGCCAGTACGGCTCACGATGACCGCGGCGGCGGCGGGCGAACCCCGATCGTCGCAGACGATCAGTGTTGCGGTGGTCGCCGATGGCGCGAGCGGTGCGAAGCGCAGGACCTCGCGGTTGGAGCGAAGGCTCTGGCGCGACCGGTCGAGGGACAGGGGGACGACGCGTAGTGGTGCGGACCCGCTGGCTGGCGCGCGCAGCAGCAGGCTGCCGGTCCAGTCGGTCCCGCCGCCACAGTTCCGGCCGTCCGTGGAGGCGCAGAGTTCGACCGACTGCCCGAGGGCGCCCGCCAGCGCGCGGGCGGTGTAAACCGCATGGGCAACGGCGTTGACCGTCGCGGCACGCCGGCAATCGCGCAGGTAGTCGCGCAGGGACGGGGTCGCGAGCAATCCGAGCGTCGCCATGACCGCCATCGCCACCAACATTTCGATGAACGTGAAACCTTTTTCCACCGTGAGCCGCTCCGGCGTGAACCTGGCCGCGAGCATGATTCGGGACGTGGCGCCGCGGTCGGCCGATTCCTGCCGGGGATATGTAGAAATGCGGGACAAGACCCGTTGGCGCGGGTCCGGACGGGCTGGTATATTCCAAAAAAACCTGCCCGGACAGTCACATGGCCGCCAAACTGGAATCAGACAAAGGCTCGATGGCCGCCCGCCTGCGCGACCACGGCATCACCCCGACCGCGCAGCGTGTGCGTGTGGGCCAGATCCTGTTCGCCTGCGACCAGCACCTCTCGGCCGACGACTTGCTCAGGCAACTGCGTGCCGAGGGCGCGCGCGTGTCGAAGGCGACGGTTTACAACACGCTCAACCTGTTCGCGGCAAAAGGCTTGCTGCGCGAACTGAACTTCGATGCGACGCGCAGCTCGTTCGACTCGAACACCTCGCCGCACTTCCATTTCCACGTTGAAAACACCGGCGAACTGATCGACGTCTCGCCCGGCGACATCGAGTTTGCGCGCCTGCCGGCGCTGCCGCCGGGCACCGAGTCCCTTGGCGTCGAGGTGGTCATCCGGCTGCGCCGCGTGGAGTAAGGCCGCGGCGTTGCCGCACCGGGTGGCGTTCCCTATACTGCGCGCCCCTGTGCCGGTGTAGCTCAGCTGGTAGAGCAGTCGCTTCGTAAGCGAGAGGTCGGGGGTTCGATTCCCTCCACCGGCACCACTTCCCGATTCCGCGCGCCGCCGCGTTCGTCCCGCGCTGCGGCTTGCCGCCAGCGCGGGCGGTCCCGGGCGCGAGCCCAGCCTCGGTCCAGTCCCCGCTACTTCACGCCGGCCATCGCGCGCCCGGTCGCCTCGCGCACGCAGTTGCCGTGCTCGAGCGTCCGGGTCGGCATCAGCTTGTCGAGCTCGGTGCAGGCGTCCGAGGCCGCCTCGGTGATCCGCGCCTCCAGTTTCTTGCGACCGGACTCGGTGGTGACGTCGAGGTCCGAGTAATTCACCAGCGTCTTGATGCGCAGTTCCTTCTCCACGACGCCAGACGGCTTCTCCACGGTCATCATGCGCTCGGCGGTGACCGTGATGCCCTCGAGCGTGGTGGTCTCCTGTGCGGTTGCCATGCCCATCGCGCCGACCGTCGCGACCGACGCCGCGATCAGTCCGGCCAGCGCGTGTGTCTTCATCCTGATGTTCATGTGGCTACTCCTTCTCCGGCACTGGACCCAAGCTAGCTCCGGGTCCGGGACCGGTCTAGTCGTAGTTGGTGAACACGCCGGGCGGCCGGCCGCAGGACGGGTCAGTCATCTCGGGGCAGCGGCCGGGACGAACTCCTCGAACACGGCCTTGCGCAACATTGCCGGCGGCAGCAACCCCTGGCCCAGGATGAAGTCGTTGAAGGCCATCCGGTCGAAACGCCCGCGCAGCGCCACCTGCGCCGCCTGCCGGGTCTCCATCAGCCGCTGGTAGCCATAGAAATAGGATGTGGCCTGGCCGGGCGCACGGAACGCGTAGCGCTCCACCTCCTGGGTCGCCATGGCCTCCGAGAACACCGCCTCGTCCTCGAGGAAGTCCCTTGCGGCGTCCATCGAGATCTCGCCGCGGTTGAGCATCGGGTCGAGGAAGGCCCGTGCTGCGCGCAGCATGCGGTGCTGCAGCGTGAACAGCTGGCCTTCGAGTGGCAGGTAGGGCTTGAGCTCGGCCTCGGCATAGAGCGCCCAGCCCTCGACGTTGACGGAATTGGCCGCGTAGATCGCGCGGGCCTGGGAGACGCCGTCCTCTACCAGGCGCGCGTACTGCAGCTCGTGGCCGGGACGCGCCTCGTGGGCGACCAGCGTCCAGGTCCCCGCGTCGTGCGAGAAGTCGTCGTATTGCAGGCGGCGGCCGTCCGGCGCGGGCGGCAGCGCGAGCGGCAGGACGAACTCGCCGTACTGTCCGGTGTTGTTGATCAGCCGGGGCGGCTGCATGTGCGGCGCCGGCTGTTGGGCCGACTCGGCCGGCGAGGCCAGGCGAATGCTGGCGGGCCTCTCGGGCAGCGTGACGATGTGCTGCGCCTCGATGATGCCCTCGATCGCCGCCAGGCGTTCCTTGTAGAGCGGCAGCAGTTCGTCGTTGGGTATCTGGCGCTGCTTCAGGCTGCGGATCACCGCCCGATAGTCGCTGTCCGGCAACTTCCGTTCCGCCGCAATCAGCGTCGCGAGCGCCTGCATCTCGTTGCGGATCTCGGCAAAGGAGGTCAGCGACTTCGCAACCAGTTCGTCCACCGGGATGTCCACGCCGAAGTTGCGCAGGTTGTTCGCGTAGACCTCCTCCGGCAGGCGGTGATCGGTCCGTGCCCGTGGCAGGACATCGGCTCGCAGCCAGGCCTCGTAGGCTTTCAACTGGCGCTCGAGCGCCCGGTAGGGCTTCTGCCAGTCCTGCAGGTCGCTGGTCTCGAGCTGCTGGCGGATGCCGGCCATCAGGATCGGCAGGTTCGACAGGTCCTGCTGCAGGTCGTCCCGGTAGGGGCCCATCAGTCCCGGATCGGCAGCCAGTCGCTCCAGCGTGCGCTCGCGCGCGAGCTCGGTGAGCGGCCGGTAGCCTTTCTCGAGGCCCGCGTACTTCCTGAGCCGCGTCACCAGGAACGGGCGGATCGCCGCCGGCGTGCGCGGATCCAGCATGCCGCGCGTCACGCCGAAGAGCAGCGAGGCGACGTCGGTGTAGGGAAAGAAGTACCGCCGATTGAGCGCCTGGCTGGCGAGCTGGCGCTCGGCCGCGTCGATCAGGATCTCGAGGTCCTGGCGGACCCGCACATCGGTCGTGGTCGCCGCGCGAGCTCGCAGGGTCTCGATGGCCGACGTCACGTCGGCGCGGTACTCTTCGAAGCGGTCGCGCGACAGGTCGAGGACCTGGCCTTCGTAGCCCTCGAGGCCGAGGCTCGTCGCGCTCTCAGGGTTGTACTTCGCGGTCAGTTGCAGCAGCACGGCGGCGTGGGTGTCGCTCTCGGCGACCCAGCCCCGCGGATCATCGGCGACAGCAGGCGCCGCCGGCAGTGCCAGGGCGATCAGGAACGCAGCCGCGACAGGCACCCATCGGCGCATGGCGAGTCTCCCCTGTGAACGGTCAGGCCGTTGGCAGGACATAGCCGGTGAACCGCTTGCGCAGTTCGAGTTTCGAGATCTTTCCCGTCGCCGTCAGCGGCAGGCTGTCGACGAAGACGACGTCGTCGGGCATCCACCAGTTCGCGATGCGGCCCTGCAGCCAGCCTAGGACCTCCTCGCGGGTCGGCGCCTCGCCGGCGCGCGGGACCACCACGAGCAGCGGGCGCTCGTCCCACTTCGGGTGCCGGATGCCGATCACGGCGGCCTGCAGCACCTTTGGATGCCCGCAGGCGACGTTCTCCAGGTCGATGGAGCTGATCCACTCGCCGCCGGACTTGATGACGTCCTTGGCGCGGTCGGTGATCTGCATGACCCCATCCGGGTCCATGGTCGCGACGTCGCCGGTCGCGAACCAGCCCGGCTCGGCGTGCGACTCGCTGGGATGGCCCAGCTTGTAGTAGTCACTGCAGACCCACGGGCCACGGACCTTGACGATCCCTGCCGTCCTGCCGTCCCACGGGAGCTCATGGCCGGCGTCGTCCACGATCTTGACCTGCACGCCGAAAGCCGGCTGGCCCTGCTTGACGCGCAGCGCGTCCTGCTCCGCCTTCGGCCAGTTCTCGAAGCCCCAGGGGAAGGTGTTGAGCGTGCCGACCGGGCTCATCTCCGTCATGCCCCAGGCGTGCAGCACCTCGACGCCGTGGCGTTCGCGGAATTCCTCCATGACGGCCAGCGGGCAGGCAGAACCGCCGACCGACACCTTGCGCAACGGTTCCAGGCGGACTCCGGCCTCGCGTGCGTGGTTGAGCAGCAACTGCCACACCGTCGGCACGCCGGAGGCGAGCGTGATGCCTTCCTCGGCGATCAGGGTGGCGAGGGTCGCGCCGTCGCCCATCTTCGGGCCCGGGAAGACCATCCGGGTGCCGACAGTCGGCCCGGCGTACGGCAGTCCCCAGGCGTTCGCATGGAACATCGGGACGACGACCAGGATCGTGTCGCGGCGGGTGCAGCCGAAGGCGTCGCCCACGAGCGCCGCGTAGTTGTGCAGCACCGTGGAACGGTGGCTGAACAGCACGCCTTTCGGGTTGCCGGTCGTCCCGGAGGTGTAGCACAGCGAGCTGGCGGTGTTCTCGTCCAGGTCCGGCCAGTCGAATTCTTCCGGTTCGCCGGCGATGAAGGACTCATAGGAGCGCAGGCCGTCGATGGCACTGGCGGGCAGGTGCGCGTCGTCCGTCAGGACGATCACCTGTTCCACGCTCGACAGCGCCGGCTTCAGCTTCTCGACCAGCGGCAGGATCAGCGGGTCGACGAAGAGCAGGCGGTCCCCGGCATGGTTGATGATGTAGGCCACCTGCTCCGGAAAGAGCCGCGGGTTGACCGTGTGCAGCACGGCGCCCATGCAGGAGACGCCGTAGTACAGCTCGAGGTGGCGGTAGTCGTTCCAGGCCAGCGTGCCGACCCGGTCGCCGAGCCCCATGCCTGCGCGGGTCAGGGCATTGGCCAGTTTCCGCGAGCGGCGGAATACTTCGCCCAGCGTCGTACGGTGCCGCGGGTTGTCCACGGTGAACGAGACGACCTCGGTTCCCGCGTGGCAGCGCTCCGCGTGCCGCATGATGTCGGTGATCACGAGCGGCACGTTCATCATCAGGCCCTGCATGGCTTCCCCCTTGTGGCCGGCGGCCTACAGCTTCCGGTCGTCGAGGCCGAGCGAGCGGCCGATGATCTCTTTCATGATCTCGGAAGTGCCGGCATAGATGCGCGAGACCCGCGCGTCGGTGAACATCCGGCAGATGCGGTACTCCTGCATGTAGCCCGCGCCGCCATGCAGCTGGACGCACTCGTCCATCACGCGGTTCTCGAGCTCGCTGGACAGCAGCTTCGCCTCGGCGGCGACCTCCGGCGTGAGCTTGCCGGCATTGTGCTCCATGACGCAGTGGTCGACGAAGACCTGGATCGCGTCGAGCTGCGCGCGCATCTCCGCCATCTTGAACCGGGAGTTCTGGAACGCGCCGATCGGGCGGCCGAAGGCCTTGCGCTCCTTGACGTAGTCGAGCGTGATGTCGAAGGCTGTCTGCGCGTGGGCGATGTTCCAGCAGGTGTTGATCAGCCGTTCCTCGGCCAGGAAGGTCGTCAGGTGGCGGAACCCCTGGGTCGGTTCGCCCAGGACGTGCGACTTCGGTACGCGGACGTTGTCGAAGAACAACTCCGAGGTGTCCTGGGCCTTCAGGCCCATCTTGGCCAGGTTCTGGCCGCGCCGGAAGCCTTCCATGTCGGCCTCGACCAGGAACAGCCCGATGCCCGTCCGCTTGTCCGGGACCGTCCGGGCCGCGACGACGAACAGGTTGCCGATCTGGCCGTTGGAGATGTAGGTCTTGGCGCCGTTCAGCAGCCAGTGATCGCCCCGGTCCTGCGCCCGCGTACGGATCCCCGCGAGGTCGCTGCCCGTGCCGGGCTCGGTCATCGCGATGCCGAGGATCCGCTCCCCGGTCACGCAGCCGGGCAGGAACCGTTCCTGCTGTTCCGGGGTACCGAGGTGGCCGATGTAGGGGGCGACGAGCCTCGAGTGCAGCGAGATGAAGAAGCCGATGTCGCCGTGCCGCGTGCACTCCTCGATGAGGACCTGCTCGTAACGGAAGTCCGTGATGCCGGCGCCGCCATAGCGCTCGTCCGCCCAGAGCAGCAGGTAGCCCTGCTCCCCTGCCTTGCGGAACCACTCGGGGTCGCAGAAGCCCTGCTCGCGCCAGCGCGCGGTCTGGGGCCAGACTTCCGTCTGGAACCACCGGCGGGCGCCGTCACGGAACATCTCGTGTTCCTCGTCGAAGATCGTCCTTCTCATGCCCGTCATTTTCGCCTCTCTCAGGCGGCCCGGCCAGCGCCAGGCAGGGGATGAAAGCGCGTGCCGGCCGCGGCCCTCGCCTTCAGGGACCGCGGCGCCCTGAATCGCGGGCCATGGGACCGGGCCAGCCGCGCGCACTCGGCCACGAATGCCTCGAGGCCGACGGTTTCGATCCAGGACAACGCGCCGCCGGTCCAGGCCGGATAACCGATGCCGAGGATCGATCCGAGGTCCGCATCGGCGGGGTGGGTGATCACGCCTTCGTCCAGGCAGCGCACGCTCTCGAGGGCCTCGATGAACAGGAAGCGCTTGACCAGATCCTCGGCCGGCGGCTGCTCCTCGCGCACCGGCCAGTGGCTGGCCAGCCCCGGCCAGAGCCGCTTGGGCTGGCCCTCGGGATAATCGTAGTAACCGCCGCCCTGGCGCCTGCCCAGGCGGCCCAGGGCGATCATCGTCTCGAGCACGTCGTGGCCCACGGGCCGCTGGAACCGCGCCCCCAGGTCCTGCTCGGCCTGACGGGTGATCTTCCACTGCAGCTCGAGCGTCACCTCGTCCGAGACGGCGAGTGGGCCGACCGGGAAGCCGGCCAGCTTCGCCGCGTTCTCGATCAGCGCTGGCGCGATGCCCTCGGCCAGCATGGCCTGGCCTTCGCTCGTGAACGTGCCGATGACACGGCTCGTGTAGAAACCGCGGCTATCGTTGACGACGATGGGCGTCTTCTTCAGCTGGGCCACGTAGTCGAGCGCGCGCGCCAGCGTCCCGGGCGCGGTCCGCCGGCCGACGATCACCTCGACCAGCGGCATCCTGTCCACCGGCGAGAAGAAGTGGAGGCCGATGAAGTTCGCGGGTCGCTTCGAGGCCTGCGCGAGTCCCGTGATCGGCAGCGTGGAGGTGTTGCTGGCGACGACGCACGATGCGGGAACGACGGCCTCGGCCCGGGCCGTGACCTCCGCCTTCAGGTCACGCTGCTCGAATACGGCCTCCACCACCAGGTCGCAGCCGGCGAGGTCGGCATAGTCCGTGGTCGTCAGGATGCGGCCCAGCAGCTCGTCCGCCGCGGCCTGCGTGCCCTTGCCGCGCTGCATCGCCTTGTCGAGGAGCCTGCGCGAGTAGCCCTTGCCGCGTTCCGCGGCCTCGAGCGTGGTGTCCAGCAACACGACCGTGATGCCGGCCTGGGCCGACACGTAGGCGATGCCGGCGCCCATCATGCCCGCGCCCAGGATGCCGAGCCTGCCGACACGGCTCGTCGGCACGCCCTCCGGGCGGCGGGCGAGCGAGTCGGCGAGGCCCTTGTTGATGAACAGCGTTCGCATCAGGTTGCGTGCCACGGGCCCGGCGAGCAGCTTGCCGAAGTACTTGGACTCGACGGCGAGCGCCTTGTCGAACGGCAGCTGGGACCCTTCGTAGACGGCCGAGAGGATCGCCACCGGTGCCGGGAAATTGCGCCAGGTGCTCTTCGCTACCAGCGCGTTGCCGGCCATGAACACCTGTGCAACTGCGGGATTCTGCTGGCCGGCGCCGCCCGGAACCCGGAAACCCTTGCGGTCCCAGGGCGCCACGGGCTCCGGACCGGTCGCCAGCCAGGCGCGTGCCCGGGCAACCACCTGCTCCGGCGGCGCGAGCTCGTGGACGATGCCCAGCTTCAGGGCCTCGGCGGGCGGCAGGTGTCGGCCCTCGACCATCAGCGGCAGGGCGTTCGCGATGCCGGCAAGTCGTATCAGCCGCTGCGTGCCGCCAGCGCCGGGCAGCAGGCCGACCTTGACCTCGGGCAGGCCCACGACGACCTTCGGGGCATCGGCCAGGACCCGGTAGTGGCAGGCGAGGGCAAGCTCGAGGCCGCCGCCCAGCGCCAGTCCGTTGATGGCCGCTGCCACCGGCTTGCCGCAGGTCTCGAGGCGCCGGTACAGCTGGTTCAGCGCGCGGCTGAAGCCCGCCGCCTCGTCCGCCGACATGCCGCGGTCGTGCGCGGTGGCGAGGTCCTTGAGGTCGGCGCCTGCCATGAAGTCGCGCCGCGCCGAGGTGATCACCACCCCCCTGATGGACCCGTCCGCGGCGATCTGCTCGAGCGCGGCGGCGAGGTCCTCCTGGAATTCCGGGGTGATGAGGTTGACCGGCTTGCCCGGCACATCGAGCGTGATCGTCGCGATGCCCGCGGCGTCGGTCTCGAAGCGAAACGTCGTCGTCATGAGAGGGGTCCCCTTGCGCCGGGCGGCGCTCAGACGCGTTCGATGATGGTCGCCGTGCCCATGCCGGCGCCGATGCAGAGCGTGACGAGCCCCGTCGCCAGCCCGCGGCGCTCGAGCTCGTCGAGCAGGATGCCGAGCAGGATCGCGCCGGTGGCGCCGAGCGGGTGGCCCATCGCGATCGCGCCGCCATTCACGTTCACGCGGTCGGGCGGCAGGCCCATGTCGCGCACGTAG
>JAGTSG010000025.1 GCA_018261655.1 Pseudomonadota bacterium
CAACTGGGTCCTATATAAGGAGAACGAGATGCTTCGTAGGTCATTCCTGAAGAACGCGGCGGCGGCCGTGACGGCGGGATCAGCGGCGCTGGTGGCCGCCTGCAGCAAGAAGGAAGGCGAGGTCGCCGCACCGGCCGTGCAGACGGCGCCGAAGACCACGATCAAGTGGCGGCTGCAGACGTACGCGGGCCCGGCCCTCGGCGAGCACGTGATCAAGCCGTCCATCGAGGCTTTCAACAAGGCCGCGAACGGCGAGATGGTCATCGAGCTGTACTTCGCCGACCAGCTGGTGCCGACCGGCGAGCTGTTCCGCGCCATGCAGCAGGGCACCATCGACGCGGTGCAGAGCGACGACGACTCGATCGCGGCGCCGGTGGACGTGGCGGTCTTCGGCGGGTACTTCCCGTTTGCGACGCGCTACAGCCTGGACGTCCCCACCCTGTTCAATCGCTACGGCCTGAACGAGATCTGGACGGAGGCCTATAACGAGGTCCAGGGCGTCACCTGGCTCAGCTCCGGCTCCTGGGACCCGTGCCATTTCAATACGGTCAAGCCGATCACCAAGCTGGCCGACCTGAAAGGCCTGCGCGTCTTCACCTTCCCGACGGCCGGCAAGTTCCTGTCGCGCTTCGGCGTGGTGCCGGTGACGCTGCCCTGGGGTGACGTCGAGGTCGCGGTACAGACCGGCGAGCTCGACGGCATCGCCTGGTCCGGCATCACCGAGGACTACACGGTGGGCTGGGCGGACGTGACCAACTACTTCCTCACCAACAACATCTCCGGCGCGTGGATCGGCTCCTATTTCGCCAATACCGACGCCTGGAACAAGGTGCCCGAGCACCTGCAGACGCTGTTCCGCCTGTGCATGGACAGCTCGCACTACTACCGCCAGCACTGGTACTGGGGCGGCGAGGCCCACCTGCGCGTGAAGGGCGAGAAGATGAAGCTGACGACCATCCCTGCCGAGGAGTGGGCGACGGTCGAAGCCGAGGCGATGAAGTTCTGGGACGAGATCGCCGCGAAGAGCCCGCGCTGCGCCAAGGTCGTGCAGATCTTCAAGGACTACAACGAACTCATGAAGCAGGCGGGTCCTCCGTACCGCTACACTTGATCCGGTCCTGCGCTGACGGCACGCGGCGCAACCCTTCCCCGGCACTCGACGACGAGGCCGGGGAAGGCCGCGCGGGTGCCGTTCTGCAGCAGCCCGCAACCCGAACCGGCCTTGCGCGCTCCCGTGCACGCTGGTTGTCGGTGGGCGAAAACTAAGGGAGGGCCGATGCCCAAGGTCATCAAGGCCTATGTCCGCTATGTCGATGCGCTGAACCGACGCCTCGGCATCGCCGTGATGTACCTGATCTTCGTCATGATGGGCCTGCTGCTGTTCGCTTCGCTCACGCGGTATGTGCTGCACATCCCGCTCGTCTGGGTCATCGAGATGTCGCAGTTCCTGATGGCCGCTTACTACATCCTGGGCGGCCCCTACTCCATGCAGCTCGGTTCGCACGTCCGCATGGACGTCCTGTACGAACGATGGCGGCCGAAGACCCAGGGCTTCTGGGACTCGCTCACGGCCATGGTCATGATCTTCTACCTGGTCGTCCTCTTCCGCGGCGGCTTCGCCAGCACCGTCTACTCCCTGGAGTACGGGCAGAGGAACTACTCGGCCTGGGCGCCGTTGATGTGGCCGATCAAGGCGATCATGACCGCAGGCATCGGGCTCATGATCCTCCAGACGATCTCGATCTTCTTCAAGGACCTTGCGAAGTTCATGGAAAGGGACATCGCATGAGCTACGAACTCATGGCCGTGCTGATGTTCACCTCGATGATCCTGATGCTCATGACGGGGCAGCGGGTCTTCGGCGCCATCGGCTTCGTCGCTTCCGTGTTCGCCCTTTCACTCTGGGGCAACGGCGCCGTCGAGATGCCTTTCTCGTCGGCGATCACCCTGCTCAACTGGTACCCGATGCTGACGCTGCCCATGTTCGTCTACATGGGCTACATGCTGTCCGAGTCCGGCATCGCGAGCGACCTGTACCGCATGTTCCACGTGTGGTCCGGCCCCATGGCCGGCGGACTGGCCATCGGCACGATCCTGCTCATGGTGGCGATCTCCGCGATGAACGGCCTGTCCGTCGCGGGCATGGCCATCGGCGCCACGATCGCGCTGCCCGAGCTGCTGCGGCGCAACTATGACAAGGTCATGGTGACCGGCGTGATCCAGGCCGGCAGCTCGCTCGGCATCCTGATCCCGCCGAGCGTGGTACTGGTGCTCTACGGCATGATCGCCCGGCAGCCGGTGGGCCAGCTCTGGCTGGCCGGCGTCTTCCCGGGCCTGATGATGGCTGGCATGTTCATCGTCTACATCTGGATCCGCTGCAAGCTGCAGCCACACATGGGGCCGCCGCTGTCGCTGGAGGAGCGCCAGCAGATCTCCACTGGCGAGAAGTTCCGGCTGCTCAAGGCCGGACTCATGCCGCTCGGCGTCATCCTCACCATGACCGTGCTGTTCATGTCCGGCGCCACCAGCCTGGTCGAGAGTTCCGCCGTAGGCGCGGCGCTGGCGACAGGGATCGCCGGCTACAAGCGCCGGATCACCCGCGAAGTCATGCGCGCCACGCTCACGAAGAGCCTCGGTGTCAGTTGCATGTTCATGTGGGTGATCCTGGCGGCGCTGGCCTTCGGCGCGGTGTTCGACGGGCTTGGCGCCGTGAAGGCGATCGAGATCCTGTTCCTCGACAAGTGGGGTCTGAGCCCGTGGGAAGTGCTGCTGCTGATGCAGCTCACCTACATCCTGATGGGCATGTTCCTCGACGACACGGCCATGCTGATCATCGTCGCGCCGCTGTACGTGCCGCTGATCATCGCGCTTGGCTTCAACCCGATCTGGTACGGCGTGCTGTACACCATCACCTGCCAGATCGCCTACCTGACCCCGCCCTTCGGCTACAACCTGTTCCTGATGCGCGCCATGGCACCGCCCGAGATCACGCTCGTCGACATCTACAAGTCGGTGGTCCCGTTCGTGATCATCATGATTACAGCGCTCGTGATCATCATGATGTTCCCGCAGATCGCGCTGTGGCTGCCGGAGCATGTCTACGTCGGCAAGTGACCCACTCGGCGCCGGATCGACCTTCGGCGTGACCCGCCAGTCAGGCCTTGACGCGTTTCATGTCCGGGTCATAGAGCGGCCGTAGCGAGGTCACGGCCGGATAGAGCGTCCCGGCGATGTCCACCTCCCAGCGCCCGCGGTCGAGCCACGGCTGGTCGATGGGCTCGTCCGCCTGGATCATCGCAAGGCCGACGGCTCCGCCGAGCGTGTGGCCGTAGGACGCCGCGCGGACATAGCCGGCAGGTCTGCCGTCGCGGTGCAGGATCTCGGCGTGATACATCATCGGCTGCGGGTCCTTGACCAGCACCTGCACCAGTCGCCGGCGCAATGCGCCCTCGGCCTTCTTCGCCAGCACGGCCTCGCGGCCGATGAATCCGCCCGGCTTCTTCAGGTCCACGGCGAAGCCGAGCCCCGCCTCGAGCACCGAGTCGGTGTTGTCGATGTCGTGGCCGTAGTCGCGGTAGCCCTTCTCCATGCGCAGGCTCGCCAGCGCCTTGAGCCCGGCATGCCGGAGCCCGAACGTCTCGCCCGCCTCCACCAGCCAGTCGTACACGTGGACCGCCTGCTCGGTGGGAATGAACAGCTCGTAGCCCAGCTCGCCGAGGTAGGTGATGCGGATGCACAGCGCACGCGCATAGCCGACGTCGATCTCGCGCGCCGTGCGGAACGGGAAGGCCTCATTCGACAAGTCGACGCTGGTCACCGCCTGCAGCAGCTCGCGCGAACGCGGCCCCTGCACGTTGAGCTGCGCCCAGGCCGAGGTGGCGTCGGTCACGAATGCGTGCGCATCGGCCGGGAGGTGCCGGCGCATCCAGGTCTCGGCGTGCCGGTGCGCCGTGTCCGAGGCCACCACCCAGTAACGCTCGTCGTCCAGCTTGGTGACCGTGAGGTCGGCCTCCAGCGTCCCGCCCTCGTTCAACCACTGGGTGTAGGTGATGAGCCCGGCGGGCCCATCCACGTTGTTGGCGGAGAGGTGGTTCAGCACCCGGCCCGCGTCGCGGCCCTGTACCAGGAACTTGGCCATGAAGGACATGTCCATCAGGATCACGCCCTCGCGCGCCGCGCGGTGCTCCGCTTCCCACGAGGGAAACCACGGCTGTCGTCCCCAGGACAGGCCGTCCACCCGGGCCTGCGCCGGCGTCGGCGCGTACCAGTCCGCGCCCTCCCAACCACTGACGTCGCGGAAATACGCGCCGCGCGCCGCGAGCCGGTCGTAGAACGCGCTCTTCCTCGCCCCGCGCGCGGTCTGCATGGAGCGCGTCGGGTAGTGGCACTGGTAGACCATGCCGAGCGACTCGACCGTGCGTTTGCGACGGTATTCCGGGGTCGACTGGTACACGTGCAGGCGATCGATGTCGAAGCCGGTGACGTCCACGTCGGGCCGGCCGTGGATGATCCAGTGTGCCAGCACGCGGCCGAGGCCCCCGCCCGTGAGGATCCCGATCGAGTTCATGCCCGCCGCGACGAAGAAGTTCCTGAGCTCCGGCGCCTCGCCCACGATCGGCTGCAGGTCGGGCGTGAAGCTCTCCGGTCCGCAGAAGAATTTCTTCACGCCGATTTCCGCCGACACGGGCACGCGGCTCATCGCCTTCTCGACGTACGGCGCCATGCGCTCCCAGTCAGGCTGGATCTCGCCGAACGAGAAGTCCTCCGGCACGCCCTCGACGCGCCAGGGCGCGCAGACCGGCTCGAACAGGCCGATCATCAGGCCACCCACTTCCTCGCGGTAATAGCCGTAGGAGGCCGGGTCCTCGAGGACCGGGAACGACACGTCGATGCCCGGCACCTTGTCGGTGATCAGGTAGTAATGCTCGGCGGCCTGCAGCGGGACGTTCACCCCCGCGCGCTCGCCGAGCTGCCGGGCCCACATGCCGGCGCAGTTGACGACGTACTCGGCCTCGACGTCTCCCTGCGTCGTGGACACTCCGGTGACCGTGCCGCGGCTCTTAAGGATGCCAGTGACCGCGACGCCCTCGACGAGGCGCGCGCCCTGCAGCTTCGCGCCCTTTGCGAGCGCCATCGTGACGCCGACCGGGTCCGCGCGGCCGTCCTCCTCGACGTAGAAGCCGGCGAGCAGGTCGTCGGTGCGCGCCAGCGGAAACAGCGCGCCGATCTCTTGCGACGAGATCTCGTGCACGTCGATCCCGCAGTAGCGGTTGAAAGCGGCGACGCGCCGGTACTCCTCGAGGCGGTCGGCGTCCGCCGCGGCCTCGATGAACCCGACCGGCCGGAACCCTGTGGACAGGCCCGTCTCGGCCTCGAGCCGCGCGTACAGGTCGCGCGTGTACTGGCGCATCTCCGTCGAGGTGGACGAGGTCGAGCCGAAGGTGACGATCAGCCCGGCCGCGTGCCAGGTGGTGCCGGAGGTGATGCGGTCGCGCTCCAGCAGCAGCACGTCCTTCCAGCCCATGTGGGCCAGGTGGTAGGCGACCGAGCAGCCGATGACGCCCCCGCCGATGACGACGACCCGGGCGTGACGGGGCAATGTGGCTTCTGGCATGGGCGCAACATACCCGAAGGCGGACGGAGCCGGGACCAGCGCCTTCGGATTCGCGCTTCATACGTGTAAACGCGGATTCTTGCAGTGCAAAATTTGCCGGGACGACCGCCGACCGGCGTGCCAGAATCGGTGCCGTGAACACCCTGAAGCCCGCGGGCAGGCCAATGCCCGCTCCACCGGCAGGCGGCAGCCTCTCCGCCCGCGCCTTGTCCACGCCCGAACCGTTCGTCCGGCTGTTCGCGCGCCGCGTCCAGCAGGAAGGCGCCCTCGACCTCACCCAGGGCGACTACAAGAACGCCGATTTCGCCCCGCACCCGGAAGTCGTCCGCGCCGCGCAGCGCATCACCCGTAACACGGTGCACAGCTACGGCCCGGCCACCGGGCGCATGGACGTGCGCAGCGAGGTCGCCGAGTTCTTCAACCGCGACGGGCTGCTCGACTACCCGGACTCCGAGGTCCGTTTCCAGCCCGACGAGGTGCTGTTCACGCCCGGCACCCGGGCGGGGCTCGCCATCGTCCTCGAGGTCCTCGGCGCGGATGGTTCCGGCGTGGTCGTGCCGCGACCGAGCTGGGAGTACGACTGGTTCATCGAGCGCGCCGGCAAGAAGGTCGTGGACCTGCCCACGACCGCGCCCGGCTTCCTGCCCGACCCGGCGGAACTGGAACGCCTGCTTTCCAGGGGCGGCATCTCGTCCGTCATCCTCAACAACCCGCATAACCCTACTGGCCGCGTCTATCCGCGCGCACTGGTCGAGGAGATCGTCCGCGTCGCGGTGAAGCACCGCTGCTACGTGCTGTACGACTCCGTGTACCAGCGACTCGACTACGTCGGCTGGTTCGTGAACCCGGCCTTCGCCAACCCGGAGTGGCGCAACTGGGTGGTGTCGATGTCCGGCCTGTCGAAGATGGACATGTTCGGCGCCTCGACCGGTGCGCGCGCCTGCTGGCTGGTCATCTCCGACCAGATCCGCTCCAACGGCGTCCGCGCGCGCGAGATCCTCGCAAACCTCTCCGCCTGGCTGGTCGCGACGCCCTCGACGCTGGCGCAGGACTGGGCGCTGGCGGCGCTGCAGAGCCCCTTGGCCGCGCTGCGGCGGCCCTCGCCCTACATGCGCGAGCGGCGCGACTTCATGCTGCGCGCCGCGGACGAGCTCGCGCCGCTCGGCATCGAGCGCACCGACTTCGGCGGGACTTTCTATTCGCCGCTCGCCTTCCCCGGCCTCGTCGGCGAGCCGTTCGACCGGCTGCGCAACGGCGTCCACGAGCGCGCCATCGTGAGGAACTCCGAGGACGCCTTCGAGTTCCTGCTCTCGGGCGGCGTCGGCGGCATCCCGTTCGTCGCCTTCGCGGGCCCCGCCGACGGCGCCGATCGCTACGGCACCTGGCAGCGACTCTCGTATGGCTCGAAGGACGTCAAGGAACTCGCGGTCTTCATGGACCGCGTCCGCGCGCGCATCGAGCAACAGGGCCGCCTCGGCGCCGGCGCCGCGGTGGCCGCGAAGCCCCGGACCCCGCTCGACGCCGTCTGGGAGAGCGCCTGCACGGTAGGCGGCTACGAGGCGCTCGACGGACTCGACCCGACGGACTTCGCCGCCGCGCGGCGCCGTTTCCTCGAGTCGCCGCGCCACGAAGCCCTGCGGCTGACGGGCACCAAGCACCCGGACTCCACGGCCCATCGCGCCGCGCAGGTCGAGCGGGCCCTGCGCGCCACGCCGGCCGACGCCCCGGACCGTGCCCGGCGCGCGCTGACCCACATCGAGTGGAACCCGTTGATGGAGGCGCGGCTCGAGTACGAGGAGTCCGTCGCCGACCTGCTCGGCCCCTGCAGCGAGGTGCTGATCGACCTCGAGGGCCGCCAGATCAGCCCCGACTGGCTCGACGTGCCGGAAAAGGTCGTCCTGGCGCTGCTGCGGCACGGCATCGTCCCGGGCGAGGACCGCCACGTGCTGGTGCGCGTGCCCAATCCCTACCTCGAGCAGGACGAGGAGAAGATCTCCAAGATCCTGGCGTCCGTGGCCCGCAGCAACGTGCTGTTCCACCTCGCCTGCGAGAAGGTCGGCGTGACGCCGGTGCGCAATGCGATCCACGAGATCTCGGTGCCGCAGGTCAATTCCATCGCCGAGATCGGCGCCGTGGTGAAGATCGGCACGCTCTACCTCCAGGCGGTGCGCGAGCTCTTCGAGGGACCGGCCGACCGCGTGGACGCGTTCCTCACCCAGCGCGTCCCCGAGTCCCGCCGCGCCGGCCTCCTCGAGCGCCTCGCCCGCTTGCGCCTGGTGCCGCTGTGCGAGAACGTGGGCGCCCTCGCCCGCCTGCCCGAGCTGCTCGAGGCGTTCTACCTCGCGCTCGAGCGGGGCATCGGCGTCGACGACCTGCCGACGCCGGCGACGTTCCGTGACGGGTTCGACGGCAAGGACGCCACGCTGCGCGTCTTCGTCGCCATGTCGGACACGGCGCTGCAGAGCGGCAAGGTCGCGACCGATGCTGCGTACGCGCTCACGATCGCGAAGCGCGAGGAAGCCGAGCGCCGCCTGGCGGAACATGCCCGGCGGATCGGCGAGCCGCCGCCCGTGGTCACGTTCCTGATCGGCGCCGGACGCGCGGGCTTCCGCGGCGGCTTCGACCCTTCCCACCCCGGCGTGGTGGCGCAGTTCTCGCACGCGGACGGCGTCACGATGCAGGGCATCCGGGCCGACGCACCCGAGGAGGCGTCACGCCTGGCCGCCGCGTTCCGCGCCGAGGTCGCGAGGCACGCCATGGCGGGTGGCGTCCGTCATCACGTCGCGCCGGCCGACACCGAGTCGCTGGCGCGGCTGCTCGAGGCGGGCGTCAAGGCCCACACCGAGACGCTGTTGCGCATCGCCCCGCTGCTCGCGCCTTTCGGCAGCCTGGTGCCGCAGACGCGCGTCCGCATCCGCGCCACGGGGTCGGCCAACTATGGCCGCTCGATCCCGACCTATCCCGAGGAGTGGGGCGGCGGCACGACGCTGCCCGACAACCGCGACCTGCGCGACGCCTGGCCGGAGGGCGTCACCTTGCCGCGCGCGATCGTCTACAACCTGGCCTGCACCTCGCTCGGCCTGCCGGCGGTCACCAGCGACTTCGCGGTGCTCGACCGGCGCGCCGCCGTGCTGCTCGAGCGCCACGTGCCGGGCTATCGCGAGATCGTGTCCAGCGAGCTGCCGTTCTTCGTCAAGGAGGCTGCCGGGCTGGTGTTCGGCCGCAAGCTCGCGGAGACGACCGCCCGTCGCGGCCTGCGCGCGGCGGCGGCGCTGTGGGTGGACGCGCGTCCGCGCGAGGACCTCATCGCGCCGACCTGCCTGTTCGCCATGCAGTACCTGCGGTACATCGCCGAGGACTCGGAGAGCTGGGACGAGACCAAGGAGCACGAGAGCCAGACGACGCGGGAGGAGGAGCTGATCCGCGAGACATCGAGCGTGGCCTTCGCCGCGCTCTGCGCCGAGCGGCCCGGCGACCGCTGGCCGGTGCTGCAGACGATGGTGGATGCCGAGGACGCCTCGCGCCTGCTGCTGGCCCGCGAGCTGACCCTGGAAGAAAAGCGCGAGTTCGTGGACCTGCGCATCGAGGGCTGGCTGCGCGGGTTGCCCGACCCCCTCTCCCACGACCTGCGCCACGAGTGGGCGCGGCTGCGGGAACTCGGCAAGGACGAGTTCGAGCTCGACGCCATCGAGCGCCTCATCACGCTCGAGAAGCTGCGCGGAAGCTGGGGGGCCTGACGAGTCCGGGCGCGCCTGGTCTTAGGTCCGCCTTGACGACGTGCGCCTGTTGTGGATGGATGTGCGGAGGATGCGGTTCGCACCGGTCTTGTCGACCGCAGACAGGAGTCCGTCGCATGCGACGACAACAAGCGGTCCTTCGCACCTGGGTGCTGGCGGCAACTCTCCTTGTACCGGCCGCGGAATCCGCCGCAGCGGACTGCCGTCTCGACACCAGTCCCGCCTGCTCGACGGCCATCAGCCTCGGCGCCACTCCCGGCGACACCGGCACTCAGAGTCTCGTCCGGACCGGGACCGGCGAGGCGCACTTCCTGGTGACGGTGCGCGAGGAATCGTCCTCGACGCGGGCGCTTGTGGCCAGCGTCGTCCTCGCGGTCCCCCCGGACGTCGACTACGACCTGATCGTACGTTGCAGCTCGTGCAACAGTCCGAACTTGCGCAGCACGAAATCACCGGCCGGGACGACGGAACGCATCATTGTCCGCCGTTCCGACACCTTCGGTGACCAGACGTTCACGATCGCCATCGAGATCCGTTACAGCAGCGGGAAATCCTGCGCGCCCTGGACACTGAGCGTCAGTGGCAACACGTCGGTCTCCACTACCGACGCACTCAGCTGCGGATGAGCACCGCGTCGAAGTGGTCGTGACAGCCGAGGTTCCACGGACACGCCAGGCCGGCTGGATGTTTGTGCGGGTCGAGGGCGCAGGCCTGGTGCCGCTCGGGCTGCGTGTCAGCGAGATGGCGCTCGATCGGCTGCAGGAGGGCTCGAGCGCGTAGCGAGGATCGCGCGGTAGAGCGCCAGGTTGAACCCGGCGCCCCGCGACCAGCGGTGCGTGGAAGGCCAGCCACCGGTCATGGGTGCTCCAGTGCACCCAGGATGGGGCAGTCCGGCCGGTCGTCGCCTTGGCATTGCTTCACGAGGGTGCGCAGGGTCTTCGCGACCTCCTCGAGCCCTGCGATCCGGCCGTCGATATCCTCGAGGTGCCGTGCCGCGAGGCTTCTCACCGCAGCGCTCGAGCGGCGCCGGTTGCTCCAGAGCGACAACAGCTCGCGAATCGGGTCGATGCCGAAGCCGAGTTCACGCGCTCGGTTGATGAACCGCAGCACGTGCACGTCGCGCTCCGAGTAGGAACGGTAGTTGGCCCCCGTCCGCCGCGCCGGCTGCAGCAGCCCGATCGACTCATAGTGCCGGATCCGCTTCGAGCTGACGCCGGAAAGCCGCGCCGCCTGGCCGATGTTCATGCCCCCTCCGCGTGCTCAGTGGTGTCCATGAATACCGTGTACCACGGCGTGTCCCCGGCCGCGGCTGATGAGCCAGCGATTGACCGGCAGTGCAGCCGCGCCCGCAATGACCAGCGCGACCGCGAGGCTGCCCCAGAAGAGCGGCTCGGCCAGGCCCGCATCCATGGCGCCCGGGATGGCGAGCATGATGAGGTTGTCCACCACCTCCATGATCGCAATGGACACGGTGTCGGCGGCAAACGCGACGCGTAGTGCGGCCAGCGTCGTCATGCCCGCGCGCCGCAGTGGCAGCAGGGTCAGCAGGTAGCCGAAGAAGAACGCCAGCACCACGGCCAGCGTGATAGTCGCGCCGGCGCCCCATCCGAGCGCCGTGCCGATCGCCATGCCGGCGACTTCGCCGATGGCGCAGCCCGTGAGGCAGTGCAAGGTGGCGCTGACTGCGGTCCGCCAGGATGCCAGGCCGGCATCGGGTGGGCCGTCGGCAGCGTCATGCGCGTGGTGGTGTGCAGCGTGACTGTGATGGTGCAGGCTCATGCGGGTTCCCCTCGGCTGGTGCCGGCTGGCACCTTGCCCGCAGGATCCACCTTACCATCATGGGAGGGTCAAGCGCGGGTTTGCCGGGGCCGTCACCGGGCCGGCAATACCCTGGGAATCCGCAAATCCGCGACCCGGCACCCGGGGGGCCGGTCAGGACGCGTCCTTGGACTGGATCGGGTCCGTGGCAATGCCGACCTTGACCATGCCGGCGTTCTGGGCGTCGGCCAGCACCGTGGCGAGCTCCTGGAACCGCAGCGTGCGGTCCACGTGCAGGTGCAGGTCCGGCTGCGGCTTGCGCTGAGCCTCGGAGGACAGCCGCTTCAGCATCGCGGTCCGGTCGATCGGCGCGTCGTTGAGGAACATCCGGCCGTCGGCCATCACTGCGATGACGATGGTGTCCGGCTTCTCCTCCAGCAGCACCGTGGAAGCCTGCGGCAGGTCGATCTTGATCTTGTGCGCCAGCAGCGGCGCCGTGATCATGAAGATGATCAGCAGCACCAGCATCACGTCCACCAGCGGGATCATGTTGATCTCGACCATCGGCGATCCGTGGGGCCTGCCCCCGCCGCCTGCGTTGAGTCCGCTGAATGCCATGTCGGTCTCCCCCTGGCCTCAGGCCGCCTTTTCCTGCAGTCGATGGGCGCGGTGGTGGTCCATGGACGACGGCACACGCGCGCCGGTCGTCAGGTAGGCGAGCAGGTCCTCGGCGAAGGCGTGGAACGCCGCGATGATCACCCGGTTGTTGCGCACCAGCAGGTTGTAGCCGAGCACCGCCGGGACGGCGACGCCCAGGCCCAGCGCCGTCATGATGAGCGACTCGCCCACCGGTCCGGCCACCTGGTCGAGCGAAGTGTCGCCGGTGGCGCCGATGCGGATCAGGGCATGGAAGATCCCCCACACCGTGCCGAACAGTCCCACGAACGGCGCGGTGCTGCCCACCGATGCCAGGACGGTCAGGCCGGTTTCCAGGCGCTCCATCTCGCGGTCCGCGGCCGCGCGCAGCGCGCGGTCGAGGAACTCGGCACGATGCAGCGTTCCCGCGGTGCGGTCGGCCGACAGCTGGTCGTAGTGATTCATCGCGAACTCGCCGTCGAGCGCGATCTTCGAGAACGGCTCCCAGTCGGGCTGCTGCTCGAGCCAGGCAATCGCCTTGTCTGGCTCGGTATTCCAGAAGGAGGACACGACGTGGCTGGCCTTCGAACGGATCCGGATGACGCGCGCGCCCTTCAGGAAGATGAAGAACCACGACGCGATGGACATCACGATGAGCAGGCCAAAGACGAAAATCCCGACGGCATCCGTCTGCCGCAGGAAGTTCTCGAAACTCATCGAAGTCAGGGCTTGGCCGGGCTCCATGACGCCCTCCTTTGTTTAGTCGATCAACTTGAAATCCACGGGGACCTTGACCCAGGCGCGGACCGGCGTTCCATTGCGCAGGGACGGAGCGAAGCGCCAGCGCTGCACGGCGTCGATCGCCGCCTGGTCGAGCGTGGCGTCGCCGCTGCTCTTCATCACGGAGACGTCCTGCGGCCGTCCATCCTCACCGACCAGGGCACGCACCACGACGCGGCCCTCGATACCCAGACGCAGGCAGTGCGGCGGGTACACCGGTTTCCTGAATTGCACCAGCTTGAGCTGCGTGTACACGGGACCCTTCGGGCCCGGCGAGTCGTCGAAGCCGACGCCGTCGGGCGTACCGCCCGTCACCGGCGGCCCCGGCACGCCGGGCAGCATTTCGTCGCCGATCTCGTAGGGCTTCACCTGGGTCCCTGGCGGCACGGGGTCCGCGGTAGGCGTATCCACGAGGATCGGCACGGGACGGGTCTGCCGCGGCGGGGGCTTGACGTCGTCGGGCGGAGGCCGGGCCGCATCGATCGGCTCGGGTGGCGCTTCAGCCGGCGGTAGCCGCGGCGGCGGCAGCTTCTGCAGGCTGATCTCGAAGACCGGGGGCGGTGCCGGCTCGGCCGTTTGCACCATCGGGGGCACGATGAGCAACCGGCCGATCGCGCCGGCATGGAACGCGGTGACGACCAACAGCACGGCCGCAGCGCCCCAGGTCAGGCGCTCGTCGTGGACATAGCGGTCAATCCGCATGGCTTGCGGCCCTCGCATCCGATGCTGGCGGCCGGGATCAACGGGATTCTAACGAAGGGGTGCCGCGCTGACTGCCCGCAAAGCAGAGCGAAAACACCTAGTCAATCAGGGACTTTCCGCAGGCGGGTGGGCCTTCGGCCCGGCTGCCAAGGGCCCTCCCGTGGGGGTCCCGCCGCAACGCTCCGGCGGTCCCGTGTGCCCGGCCACCCGCCCCCGACAGGATGGTCATGCAGGGAAACCGCGCGGGGATTAGAATCCGCACCGATCGGAAAGGCGGGCCCTCCGCCGCTGACGGAAGCGTGCGAGATGTCCCATTACAGGAGAAAGAACGTGCGTAGCACGAGTTTAGCGATTGTTCTGGTCACCTTGGGTGCGTTTGGAATGTCGGCGTGCTCGAAGCCGCCGGAACAGGCCATGCAGGCCAGCAATACGGCGCTGGAAGAGGCCAAGGCCGCCGGGGCCGAGACCTATGCGCAGGATTCGCTGCAGCAGGCGCAGGACCTGATGGCCCGCGCCGAGGCGGAGAAGAAGGCGCAGGACGAGAAGTTCGTCCTGTTCCGCAGCTACAAGGAGTCCGAGGCGCTGTACACCCAGGCCAAGGCCAGCCTGGACACGACCAAGCAGGCCGCGGCCACCGGCAAGGAGCAGGCGAAGGCTGACGCCACGCAGGCGATCGCCGATGCCAATGCCGCCGTCGCGGCGGCCGGCGAGGCGCTGAGCGCCGCGCCGCGCAGCAAGGACTCGAGGGCCGACCTCGAGCTGTGGGCGAATGACCTCAACACCTACGGCGCGACGATCGCCGAGGCTGAGGCGGCGCTGGCGGCCGAGGATTACCTCGGTGCCAAGTCGAAGGCCGAAGGCGTGACTGCCAAGGCGACCGAGATTTCCACCGCCATCGCGGCGGCCGCGGAAAAGGTCCAGGCCAGTCGCTGAGGCTGGAGGCACCGGACAGGCATGACGAAATCCAGGCGCCACGCGGTCCCGAGACCGCTGGCATCGCGTAGTTCGGCCTTGCCTGCTACGGACCCGGGGCGGCGGCGACGGCGCCGCCGCCTCGCGTGGTTCCTCGCCATCGTCTTCGTGGGTGCCGGCGTCGGGCTGGCGCTCTATCCCTATCCTCCCGTGCCCACGGTCGAGGTTGAGGCGGCCAGGCAGGCGCTGCAGGCTGCGCGCGGGGACGCGGGCCCACTCGCGCCGGACCCGCTCAGGAAGGCCGAGACCGCGGCGGTGGTGATGGAAAGGCTGTACGCCTACGATCGCTCGCGCTGGGTCCGTTTCACGCGCCTCGAGGGGCTCGACCAGGCGATTCTGGAAGTCCGCTCCCACGCGGCAGAGGCAGTCGTCGAGGCGCAAGGCGTCCGGGCCAGCCGCCGGCAGGCCGGCGGCGAGGAATATCGCCGGCTCACCGCCGAGCTTTCCGGGCTGCAGCCCCAGGTGAAGTTCCTGCCGCCGAAGGAACGCGGCGCACGCAGCGCGTTCGCGCGCGCGGAACTCGCGCTGGCCCAGGCCGGCAACGCCCTGCGCCAGGGCGACCTCGACCTGCTCGAGCAGAGCCTTGCCGACGCCGAGGCGCACGTCACGCGCACGCGCGATACGCTCGACACGCGCTACCAGCGCTTCAATGACCCGCAGTGGCGCCGCAAGTGGCAGTCCTGGGCGGACGCCACGGTGGCGGCCAGCCGCGGCGGCAAGGTCTCGATCGTCGTGCACAAGCTGGACCGGCGCGTCTACCTGTTCCGCAACGGCGCGCTGGCGGCGAAATTCGACGCGGACCTGGGCCGCAACGCGCTCGCCCACAAGGTCGCCGCGGGCGACGGCGCCACGCCGGAAGGCCGGTATCACGTCACGGAGAAGCGGGCCAACGGCTCGACCCAGTGGTACAAGGCGCTGCTGCTCAACTACCCGAACGCCGAGGACCTGAAGAACTTCCAGGCGATGCGCAAGCGCGGCGAGGTCCCGCGCAATCGCGGGCCCGGCGGGCTGATCGAGATCCACGGGCACGGCGGCAAGGACTCCAACTGGACCGACGGTTGCGTCGCGGTGCACAACGCGGCGATGGACCGGCTGTTTGCCTCGGTTCCGGTCGGCACCCCCGTGACCATCGTCGGCACGGCCAGGCTGGCCGGCGGCGATGCATGAAAGCTTTGAGCGCCCCATGAACGAGACGACCCAGGCCCCCGAGCCGCAGGAGTCGCCCCTGGCAGCAGCGCCGGTGGCGACGGCCGGGCCCGCGCCCCGCGCGCAGCTCCCGACGGTCCTGAAACGCATCCTGTTCGGCATGGCCGGCGTGGTGCTGGCGGCGCTCGTGCTCGCCTGGTTCGGCGGTTACAGCTACGTTCCGGTGGCCGACGTCGACCCCGCGGCCCCCGACCCGGCCGCCGGCAAGGCCAATCTCGGGCAGATCGAGAAAAAGCTGGCCGCCCTGCAGCCCAAGGGCGCCTACGTCGTGGTGGACTCGGCCCAGAACCGCGTGCGCCTGATGCGCAGGGACGAGGTGGTGCTCGAGGCCATCGCCTCGGCCGGGACGGGGGCCGAACTGGTGGACGAAGCGACCGGCCGGACCTGGGTGTTCGAGACGCCGCGCGGCGTCCGCACCGTCCTCGGCAAGAAGAAGAACCCCTGCTGGCGACGCCCCGACTGGGACTATGTCGAGAACGGCGAGCCGCTGCCCAAGAAGAATTCAGACCGGATCGACTGCGCGGCTCTCGGCAAGTACGCGCTGTTCCTCGGCGACGGCTACATGATCCACGGCACGCTCTACGAGCGCTCCCTCGGCATGAGCGTGACGCACGGTTGCGTGCGCCTTGGTGCGAAGGACCTGGAGGTCGTCTGGAATGCGGCCCCGGTCGGAACCAAGGTCTACCTGTATTGATCCGCCTCGCCCCCCGTGCGTTGCCCGCGCTGCTCGTCCTGCCCTGGCTGGCAGTCGTGGCCGCGCCCGCGCTGGCCGCAAGCGACGCGAAGCTGCAACGGCAGGCCTACCTGGCCGCGGAACTCGCTGCCGCCAGGTCGAAGGCGTTCTACCTCGTCTTCGATCCGGGCGCGGCGGCGCTCGACCTCAAGATCGAGGGGGTCCGCGTTCACCGTTTCGCGCTCGATCGCGCGGCTTTCGGGCAGTCCCGGATGGCGGGTGGCGGTGAGCGCCGCTGGCCGGCGGTCGTGTACACGCTCACGACCGACATCCCCGAGCCGGAGCGACCCCGCATCGAGATCCAGAAGCAGGAAGACGTCGATAAGGCGCTGGACGAGGCCATCAAGAAGGCCATCGCCCGGGGAAAGAAGCCGGCCGGCGAATTGCCCGAGACGGCTGGCGAGAAGGTCGCCAAGCAGTCGCGCGTCGAGGATCCCGAGGCCCCGGTGAGCTTCGTCCTCGAGTTCGACCCCGGCCTGGTTCTCGTCGTACGCGGCGAGCCGGACGCCACCGACTTCGGCGGCTACCTGCGACGCCTGCGGTACTCGCTGGTCGAGGGCTGGGAAGGCTTCCTGTTGTGGATCCGCGGCGACGCGCCCGCCGCCCGGATCGTGGCCTGGCTGCCGCCCGGGGACGCGCGCCGCCTGTACAAGGCACTGACGCCGGAGCTGACGCTGCTGCTCTACGCGCCGCCGCCGGCCTGATCAGGCCGCGGCGGTCACCGCCGGATGGACCGGGGGTCGATCGCGTCGCGGACCCCATCCCCCACGTAGTTGAAGCTGATCACCGTGAAGAGGATCAGCAGTCCCGGCAGCACCGCCAGCATCGGGGCGTGCTGCACCATGTCCTGGGCGTTGTGCAGCATGTTCCCCCAGCTCGGCGTCGGCGGCTGGATGCCGAGGCCCAGGAAGCTGAGCGCGGCCTCGAACAGGATCGCGTTGCCGATCCCCAGCGTCACCGCGACCAGCAGTGGCGCGATCACGTTCGGCACGATGTGCGCGGCGATGATCGTGCGGTCCCGGGCGCCGAGCACGCGCGCCGCCAGGATGAACTCCTGCTCCTTGATGGACAGGATGCTGCCGCGGACGAGGCGCGCCGCCTGCATCCAGGAGAACAGGCAGAGGATGATCACCATCTTGATCACGCTCTCGTACTGGTGGTCGACGATGAACGCGAAGGGCGTATCGCCCAGCACCTTCCCGAGGTCGATGGCCGAGACCACGATCAGGACCACGAGGATCGGCAGCGACAGCAGCGCGTCGGTCACGCGCATGAGGACCGTGTCGACGCGTCCGCCGTAATAGCCGGCGAGGCTCCCCACCAGCAGTCCGATGAATCCCGCCATGAGGGCCACCAGCAGCCCGACCGTGATCGATACACGGGTGCCGTACACCAGGCGGATGAAGACGTCCCGTCCCAGCTCGTCGGTGCCGAACAGGTGGAAGCTGCGGAAGTCCCGCACGACCCGCTCGAATTCCGCCAGGTCCTGCCGGGCGGCCGGGTCGCCGGGTTCGGGCAGCGTCCGTAGCAGGGTGCGCAGTTCGCCAGGCTCGTGTCGCGTCACCAGCTCGAACACGACCTCCTCGCGCCCGACCCCGGGGCCGGGCAGTCCGAGCCCGAGGAGGTAGTCCTCGAAGGCGCGCCGGTCGCCGGCGCGCAGGAAGCGTTCCACCCGCACTTCACGCTGGTAGGCCGAGGCTTCCTCCCAGCTGCCGACCGGCTGGTAGCGCGCCAGCACGTTCTGGCGGGCCGGATCCAGTCCCGTCACCGCCGAGATCACCGGCGCCAGCAGCGCGACGGCGAGGAAGAACCCGATCACGATCAGCCCGGCCACCGCCATGCGATGCTCGACGAACTGGCCGAGCACGATCTTCCACATCGGCCGCGCCTCGAGGTACTTCTGGCGGTCGCTCCCCGCGGCCCGCCGGCCGGCGCCGTCCGTGCGCCCGGGCACCACGGCGTTCATGAGTAGGTGATCCTCGGGTCCGCCACGCCGTAGAGCAGGTCGGCGATCATGTTCATGACCAGCACCATGGTCACCGAGATCATGAACGCGACCATCGCCACGTTGAAGTCGTTGCGCTGGATGGACAGGAACACGAGGCGCCCCACGCCGTCGTAAGCGAACACCGTCTCGGTGATGATCGCGCCTGAAAAGAGGGTCGAGAAGCTGAGCGCGATGACGGTGATGAGCGGAATGAGCGCGTTGCGAAAGCCGTGCATGATGAGGATCCGGTTCCAGGACAGTCCCTTGGCCCGGGCGGTCCGGATGTAATCGTTGGCCATGGCCTCGATCATCGCCGCGCGCGTGTAACGCACGTAGGTGCCGATCGACAGGAAGGACAGCGACAGCACCGGCAGCACCAGGTACTGGACGCGATCCAGCAGCGACTCCCACGGGCCGAGGCCGAACGCAATGCTCTGCGTACCCCCGGCCGGGTACAGGGGAATGTACACGGCGAACAGCAGGATCAGCACGATCGCGATCCAGAACGACGGCACGCTGATCCCGGCGAAGGCAAACAGGTTCACCAGGTAATCGACGCGGCTTCCCTTCCTGAGCGCCGCCCACACGCCGAGCGGGACGGCGACCAGCAGCGAGAAGGCCAGGGCCGTGCCTGCCAGGATCGAGGTGTTCAGCAGGCTCTTGCCGAGGGCCTCGGTGACGGGCACGCGGTAGGTCCGCGAGTAGCCGAGGTCCCCGCTCGCGATCATCTTCACCCAGTTCCAGTAGCGCACGTGCACCGGCTGGTCCAGCCCGTGCAACTGCCTGAGCCGCTCGGCGTCGGCCGAGGTGGCGAAGGGGTTGGCGGCGATCATCTCGTCGATCGGGTCGCCGGGCATGAGCGTCATCAGGTAGTAGCAGAAGAACGACAGCAGCCCGATCACGACCAGCGTCTGCACCAGCCGGCGGAGGATGTAGGCCGTCACGGCGCACCCCGCTCCGCCGCGGCGACGGGTTCGAGGTTCCACCGCTCCACGTGGTCCGTGGCATGCACCTGGTGCCCGGTCAGGCTGTAGCCGGTCAGGCTGGCCGGCGTGACCGAGACCTCGGAGCGGTAGTACAGCGGAATCACCGGGACGTCGCCGGTGTAGTGGTCCATGATCTGCCGGGCCAGCTCCAGCCGCCTGTCAGCATCGAACTCGACCTCGAGCTCTTCGATGAGCGCGTCCACCTCGGGCTTGACCCAGCCGGGCTGGTTCTGGCCGGACCAGCCGTTCGCTTCGCTCGGGATCATCCCGCTGTGCAGCGTGGAGCGCGGGATGCTCTCGGGGCTGGAGGTCCAGGCGTACATGACCGCGCCGTCGAACTTGCGCTTGCGCGTCGTCTCGCCGAAGAAGATCCGCGCCGGTTCGTTCTGGATGCGGACGTCGACACCGATGCCGCCCCACTGGTCCTGCAGGTAGACCTCGACGATCTCGCGCACCTTGTTGCCCGCCGTGGTCATGAGCTTGAGCCGCAGGCGTTCGCCCTGCGCGTTGTAGCGGTAGCCGTCGGGTCGCATCCACCAGCCCGCCTCGTCCAGCAGGCGGCTCGCTTCGCGGCGGGAGTGCGGGTAGACGGCAATCCGGTCCGGGTCGTCCGTGTACCACGGGTCCCGCGGCGACACGTAGTGCAGGGCCGGCGGCTGTTTCCCCGCAAACAGCGCATCACAAAGGCCGTCGCGGTCGATCGCATAGACCAGGGCGCGCCGCACGTTCACGTCCTGCAGCAACGGGTTGTCCAGGTTGAGGTCGACATGCTCGTACAGGAAGCCCGGCTTGAAGTTGACCTTGAAGGGCAGCCCCTCCGCGTCGACGCGGGCCTGGAATGCCACCGCCTGGTCGAAGCTCATGCCGAGCTCCGACACCATGTTGATGCTGCCCGAGCGCAGGTTCGCCTCCAGGGTGCCGGTGTTGGGGATCAGCACGATGACGAGCTGCTCGATGTGGGCGGGATCGCCGTAGAAGGTGGGGTTGCGCTCGAGAATCAGGTGCGAGCCCAGCTTGATCTCCGTGATGCGATAGGGGCCGTGATAGAGGCCGGGGTTCGTGGGATCGCGGGTGTACAGCGAGTGCTGTTCATATCCCTCCGGCTGGTCCCCGTAGGCCTCGAATACCGGCCGCTCGAGGTGCGCCGGCAGCACGTAGAACTGGAACAGGCGATTGAAGTTCCACTTGGCTTCCCGGTACAGGAAGGTGCATCGCTTCGGGTTCGCCGGGTCGATGCGGATCTCCTCGACCTGTCGGTACATCTCGACGCTGGCGATGCTCACCTTGTCGCTGTGGGCGACCTCCCAGGCGAACTCGAGGTCATGGCAGGTCACCGGCGTGCCATCGCCCCACGTTGCAGCCTCGCGGATTTCCCAATCGGCCTCCAGCTTGGGCTGCCCATCCACCTCGACCAGGCGCGCCAGCCCGTTCTCCAGGGTCGGCAGCTCGACGGCGAGCTGCGCCTTCCACTCCGCGTTCTCGTCCAGCGTCACCAGGGTGCGATTGACCAGCCTGAAAAGGTAGGCCGTCGCCGACATCGACATGATGACCGGGTTCAGGTTCTCGAATTCCTGCGTGATGCCGATGGTCAGCCGGCTGTTGGTGGGCGGCGCGCCGCCGCCCAGGTGTCCCGGCCTCGAGAACGCATAGACCGCCAGCGTGGCGACCAGGACGATCCCGGCCGTGGCGATGCGGCGCCTCGCCGGCCGGGTCACGTGACGGCTCCCGGGCCGCTGGCTCCGGCCGCGGGCCCCGCGCGACCCTCGGTCGAGGCCTGCATCCCGCCGTACAACTGACAGGCAACGCGATGCCCCGCGCCGACCTCGACCAGCGCCGGGAACACCCTGTCGCAGCCTTCGTGCCGCCGCGTGCAGCGTGGATGGAAGTGGCAACCCCCGGGGGGCGCGATCGGACTCGGCACCTCGCCCGTGAGGGCCGCCTTCATCTTCTTCTTGCCACTGCCGACGCGCGGGATCGCCTCGATCAGGGCCTGGGTGTACGGGTGCTTCGGGTTGCGGAAGAGTTCATCCTTCGGCGCCATCTCCACGATCCTGCCCAGGT
>JAGTSG010000072.1 GCA_018261655.1 Pseudomonadota bacterium
AAGATCAAGGCGGTGCGCTTCGCCCGCGAGCGTGGCATCCCCTATCTCGGGATCTGCCTGGGCATGCAGGTCGCGGTCATCGAGTTCGCGCGCGACGTGCTGGGCCTCGAGAGCGCCCATTCCACCGAGTTCAGCCGCAAGACGCCCGACCCGGTGATCGCGCTGATCACCGAGTGGCAGGACCGTAGCGGCCAGACCCTGGTCCGCAGCGAGGCGTCGGACCTCGGCGGCACGATGCGCCTCGGCGCGCAGGAGGCGCGGCTGAAGCCGGGCACCCTGGCCCATGCGGTTTACGGCCGCGACTCCATCTTCGAGCGGCACCGCCACCGCTACGAGTTCAACAACAACTACATGGCGCGCATGGAGCAGGCGGGACTCGTGTTCTCCGGGCGGTCGCCGGACGAGCTGGTCGAGGTCATCGAGCTGCCGTCCCACCCGTGGTTCGTGGCGGTGCAGTTCCACCCTGAGTTCACATCGAACCCGCGTGACGGCCATCCGCTGTTCACGGGCTTCGTCAGGGCGGCGCGCCAGTTCGCCGCGGGCCGGCTACCCAAGGTCGCCAGCGCATGAAGCTCTGCGGCTTCAAGGTCGGCCCGGACCGCCCGCTGTTCCTGATCGCAGGGCCCTGCGTCGTCGAGAACGAGGCGCTGACGCTGTCCATCGCCGGCCAGCTCAAGGAGCTGACGTCGGAGCTCGGCGTGCCGTTCGTCTTCAAGGCGTCCTACGACAAGGCCAACCGCTCCTCGCGCGATTCCTACCGCGGCCCCGGCATCGAAGAGGGCCTGCGGATCCTGTCGGAGGTGAAACGCCAGATCGGCGTGCCGGTGCTGACGGACGTCCACGAAGACACGCCCTTCGACGAGGTGGCGAGCGTCGTCGACGTCCTGCAGACGCCCGCGTTCCTCTGCCGCCAGACGAACTTCATCGTCAAGGCCTGCTCGCAGGGCAAGCCCGTCAACGTCAAAAAGGGCCAGTTCCTGAGCCCCTGGGAAATGCGCAACGTCCTCGATAAGGCGCGTTCCACGGGCAACGAACAGGTGATGGCCTGCGAGCGCGGCTTCACCTTTGGCTACAACAACCTGGTGTCCGACATGCGCGCGCTGGCCGTGATGCGCGGCTTCGGCGTGCCGGTCGTCTTCGACGCGACGCATTCCGTGCAGCTGCCGGGCGGCAAGGGCTCGGCCTCGGGCGGGCAGCGCGAGTTCGTTCCCGTCCTCGCGCGCGCAGCCGTGGCGGCCGGCGTGTCGGGGCTGTTCATGGAGACGCACCCGAAGCCGGAGGAGGCGCTCTCCGATGGGCCCAACGCCTGGCCGTTGCCGCGCATGCGCCCGCTGCTGGAAATCCTGGTGGAACTGGACCGCGTCGTGAAGTCGGCGCCCTTCGAGGAGGACTCATTGTGAGCAGGATCGCCGACATCCGCGGCCGCGAAATCATCGACTCGCGCGGCAACCCGACGGTCGAGGCCGACGTAGTGCTCGAGTCGGGCGCCACGGGCCGCGCCGCGGTGCCGTCGGGCGCCTCCACCGGGACGCGCGAGGCTGTGGAACTGCGCGACGGCGACAAGGCGCGTTACCTCGGCAAGGGCGTGCGCAAGGCCGTCGGCCACGTGAACGGCGTCCTGCGCGACGCGCTGCTCGGCTTCGACGCGGCCGATCAGCCCGGGCTCGACGGGAAGATGTGCCGACTCGACGGCACCGACAACAAGTCGCGTCTCGGCGCGAACGCCATCCTCGCCGTGTCGCTCGCCGCCGCGCATGCGATGGCCCGCGAGAAGGGCATGGGGCTCTACCGGCACCTCGGCGGCGATGCTGCCACCGGCATGCCGGTGCCGATGATGAACATCATCAACGGCGGCGCGCACGCGGACAACAGCCTCGACATCCAGGAATTCATGATCCTGCCGGTCGGCGCACCGAGTTTCTCGGAAGCGCTGCGCTACGGCGCCGAGGTGTTCCACACCCTGAAGAAGCTGCTTCACCAGCGCGGGCTCAGCACCGCAGTCGGCGACGAGGGCGGCTTCGCCCCGGACCTGCCGTCCAACGAGGCGGCGCTCGCTACGATCCTCGAGGCGATTGAGGTGGCGGGCTACAAGGCGGGCCACGACATCTACCTCGGCCTCGACGTCGCCAGCAGCGAGTTCTTCAGGGATGGCCGCTACGTGCTGGAATCGGAGGGCCGCCAGTTCACGAGCGGGGAATTCGCCGACTACCTCGCCGAGCTCGCGTTCCGCTATCCGATCATCACCATCGAGGACGGCATGGCGGAGGGCGACTGGGACGGCTGGGTCGGGCTCACCGCCAAGCTGGGTTCACGCCTGCAGCTGGTGGGCGACGACGTCTTCGTCACCAACACCAGGATCCTTGCCGAGGGCATCGAGAAGAAGGTCGCCAACTCGATCCTCATCAAACCGAACCAGATCGGCACGCTGACCGAGACGCTCGCCGCCATCGACATGGCGACGAAGGCGGGCTACTCGGCCGTCGTGTCGCATCGCTCCGGCGAGACCGAGGACAGCACCATCGCCGACCTCGCAGTGGCCACGGCGGCGACCCAGATCAAGACCGGCTCGATGTCGCGCTCGGACCGCATCGCGAAGTACAACCAGCTGCTCAGGATCGAGGCGGAACTGGGCGCGCGGGCGGTGTACGCGGGGGCTGCACCCGGTACCTGCCGGACCCCTCCAAGCAACCTCCAAAAAGCTTGCCAACCATTTGACAGAACGTGATATTCTGTCACCCCCATGAGGGTCCTCACCGGTTTATTGCTCACCGCGCTGTTGCTGCTGCAGTACCGGCTGTGGGTCGCCGATGACGGATTCCGTGAGGTCTGGCAGCTGCAGTCCGCGGTTGCGGACCAGCAGGCCGAGAACGACACGCTCCGCCAGCGCAACGACCAGCTCAAGGCCGAGGTGCAGGACCTGAAGAAGGGCCTCACCGCGCTCGAAGAACGCGCCCGTCACGACCTCGGCATGGTCGGTCCCGGCGAGACTTTCTACCAGGTCGTGGATTCCAGCGACCTGCCGCCCCTGCGCGAGCCCCTCACGCCGGCCACGACCGAGGCCGCGGTGAAGCGGTAGCCGGCGTGTCGCCCCGCACGTGGTTCGTCGTGCCGGCGGCCGGTGCGTCGCGGCGGCTCGGCGGCGGCGTTCCCAAGCAGTACCTCGAGGTTTGCGGGCGCACGGTGCTCGAGCACGCGCTGCGCGCGCTGTTCAGCTGCCCGGAGGTCGCGGGGGGCGTCGTCGTGATCGGCGAGGGCGACCCGGCCTGGCCGGGCCTGCCGGCGGCGCTGCGCGCCCGGGTCAGGACGGCGCCGGGAGGGCGCGAGCGATGCCACTCGGTGCTTTCCGGCGTCGCCGCCCTCGAGGCCGCGGACGAGGACTGGGTGCTCGTGCACGATGCGGCGCGGCCGTGCCTCGATCCGTCGGACCTGGCGCGGCTCGTCGAAGTGTGCAGGACGGATCCCGTCGGCGGGTTGCTGGCCTTGCCCGTGGCCGACACCCTGAAGCGCGGCGGCGACGACGGCCGGGTGGCCGCGACCGTTCCGCGTGAGTCGCTCTGGCGGGCGCAGACCCCGCAGATGTTTCGTCGCGGACCGCTGCAGCGGGCCCTGGAAGCTGCGATCGCCGCGGGTGAGACGCCCTCCGACGAGGCCGCTGCCATGGAGCGCGCCGGGCTCAGGCCATTGCTGGTCGCGGGCTCACCGTTCAACATCAAGATCACGCACGCGGCGGACCTGGACTTCGCGGCGGTGGTGCTGGCGTCGCGCCGGGAGGGACGGGTATGAGGATCGGCAGCGGATTCGACGTCCACGCCTTCGGGCCGGGCGATCACGTGATGCTCGGTGGCGTGCGGATGCCGCACGCTCAGGGCGTCGTGGCCCACTCGGACGGCGACGTCGTGCTGCACGCGCTGGCCGATGCGCTGCTCGGTGCCGTCGGTGCAGGCGACATCGGGCAGTTGTTTCCGGATTCCGACCCGGCCTGGCGCGGCGCCGCCAGTCGCATGCTGCTGCGCCGCGTGATGCAGGAGATCACGGGCCGCGGCTATCGGGTCGTCAACTGCGACGTCACCGTCCTGGCACAGGCGCCCCGCCTTGCGCCGCACCGGGACACGATGCGCGCCAACATCGCGGCGGACCTCGGCGTGCGCATCGAGGACGTCAGCGTCAAGGCGACGACCACCGAGCGGCTGGGATTCGTCGGCCGCGCCGAGGGGATCGCTGCGCAGGCGGTGGTCCTGCTCGCACCCGCCGAACCGACGCCCGCGTGACGGGCCAGACCGAAGGGGCGATTCCGGCCGCGTGGCTGGCGGCGGCCCTCGACCCGCCACGTGCCGGCGGCTCCCCGCCCGCATCGGGCAGGCTGCGCGATGCGCCGGAGGACTTCCGGGTCGACGAGCGGCTCAGCTTCGAGCCGGACGGCGGCGCGGCGCATCTGCTGCTGCGCGTCGAGAAGGCCGATGCCAACACGCTCTACGTGGCCCGGGCGCTCGCCCGCTTCGGCGGCGTGCGTCCCGCGGACGTCGGCTTTGCCGGGCTCAAGGACCGGCGCGCGCGGGCGATCCAGTGGTTTTCCGTGCCCGCAACGACCTCTGCGGCAGACTGGCCATCCTGCGCGCAGGAAGGCTTCCGCGTGCTGGAGGTGCATCCGCATTCCCGCAAGCTGAAGCGCGGCGCGTTGTCGGGGAACCGGTTCGTCATCACGGTGCGCGGACTGACGGGTGACACGGCTGCGCTCGAGGCACGGCTCGCGCGGCTCGGAGCCGAGGGCGCACCCAACTACTTCGGGCCGCAACGGTTCGGCCGCGAGGCCGGCAACCTCGCCGCCGTCGGCCGCTGGCTCGCGAGCGGCACGCTGCCGCGCGACCGGGACCAGCGCAGTTTCCTGTTCTCCGCGGCGCGATCACTGGCCTTCAATGCCGTGCTGGCCGCGAGGGTGGCCGACGGTAGCTGGAACCGCCTGCTGCCCGGGGAGGTCGTGAACCTGGCCGGCTCGGGCAGCGTGTTCCGGGCCGAGGTGATCGACGCGGTGCTCGAGAAGCGCTGCCTCGAGCGCGACGTGCACCCGACCGGCCCCTTGCCCGGGCGCGGGGGCCTCCCGCCGGCAGGGGAGGCGGCCGGCATCGAGGCCCGCGCGCTCGAGCCGCTTGCAACCCTGCTCGGCGCGCTCGTGGCGGCCGGGGTTGACGCGGCCCGGCGGCCGCTGCGCGTCGTGCCGGACGGCCTCGAGTGGCGGGTCGACGGCGACGCGCTCAAGGTGGCGTTTGCGCTTCCGAAGGGAGCCTTCGCGACGGCGGTCCTGCGCGAGGCCGTCGAGGGTGACGCCGGCGCGCTGCCTGGCGACGATGAATGACCCGCAGCGCTGCGCCGCTGCCTCAGCGCTTCAACAGGACATAGATCGCGCCGGTGCCGCCGTGCGGCGCCCGGGCGGAACAGAAGGCCAGCACGGCGTCGTGCTTGCGCAGCCACAGGTTGACGGACTTTTTCAGGACCGGGCCGCGCGGCCCGGATCCGCGTCCCTTGCCGTGCACGATCCGGACGCAAGTGCGGCCCCGGGAAGCACAATCGGCGATGAAGTCGCGCACCGCGTGGCGCGCCTCGGCGGCCACCATGCCGTGCAGGTCGAATTCGTCCTCGATGGTGAACCGCCCGCGTCGCAGGTCCCTGAGCACCCGGTCCGGGACGCCCGGGCGACGGAAGACGATCTCGTCGCCTGTCTCGACGCCGAGGTCTGCCGCGTGGTGGACCAGGGACTCCTCGAGCACGGCGCGCTCATCGGCCCGGCGGAAGCCCGCGCGCGCCGCGGGCCGCGGCGGCATCGGCGCATGCCGGTCATGGACCAGCGGCTGCGCGCCGGCGACGGCCTGGCGGAAGAGATCCTTGTCGTCTGCGTTCATCGCTTCGATCCGGAGGGGTCAGACCCCATTATGCGATTCGCTGAACGGGCTGCATCGGATGCTGGGGTCTGGCCCCTCTTATCGAGTATATTGCTCCGTCGCCCGCCGCACGACCCGGGCATCGCACTCAAAGACCGGCCGTGAAGATCCTCCTCGCCAACGACGACGGGTACCGGGCCCCCGGGCTGCGTCAGCTCAAGGACGCGCTTGCGGGCGTCGCGCCCCTGACCGTGGTCGCGCCCGACCGCAACCGCAGCGGCGCCAGCAACTCGCTGACGCTCGACATGCCGCTGCGCGTCCAGCGCGCCGAGGAGGACGTCTGGTACGTCATCAACGGCACGCCGACGGACTGCGTGCACCTGGCCATCACCGGGTTGTTCGACGAGGACTTCGACATGGTCGTTTCCGGCGTCAACGACGGCGCCAACCTCGGGGACGACGTGCTGTATTCGGGGACCGTGGCCGCCGCGATCGAAGGCCGCTTCCTCGGCCTGCCCACGATGGCGGTCTCCATGGTGCCGGGCGAGGGCCGGGTCCGGCACTTCGAGACCGGGGCGAAGGTGGCGCGCATCCTGGTGGACCGGCTGCTGTCCGCGCCGCTGCACCAGTCCACCATCCTGAACGTCAACGTCCCCGACGTGCCGTTCGAGGACATCAAGGGGTTCGAGGCGACGCGCCTCGGCTACCGTCATCGGGCCGAGCCGGTGGTCAAGGCGCGTGATCCGCGCGGCCGCAAGATCTACTGGGTCGGCATGGCGGGCCCGGGCCAGGACGCGGGCCCCGGGACCGATTTTCACGCCGTCGCCAACGGTCACGTCTCGGTGACGCCGCTTCAGGTGGACCTGACGCGGCACGGCGCCATCGAGGGGCTCCGCAAGTGGCTCATGGAGTCGGCGTAGTGACGCACGAACACACTGGCGGGCAGTCCGGGATCGGCATGACCTCGGCGCGGACGCGCGAACGCCTGATCCAGCGCCTGATGGAGCAGGGCATCCGTGACCCACGGGTACTCGACCGCATCCGCAACGTGCCGCGGCACCAGTTCGTCGACGAGGCGATTGCGAGTCGTGCCTATGAAGACACGGCATTGCCCATCGGCTTCGGCCAGACGATTTCGCAGCCGTACGTGGTCGCGCGCATGACCGAGGCCGTCACCGTCGGCGGGACGCCGGCCCGGGTCCTCGAGGTGGGCACCGGCTGCGGCTACCAGACCGCCGTGCTGGCGCCGCTGGTGGGCAGGCTGTACAGCATCGAGCGCATCGGGCCGCTGCTCGACAAGGCGAAGGCCCGCGTCAAGGCGCTCGGCATCAGGAACGTGAGCTTCAAGCACGCGGACGGCGCCGGGGGCTGGAAGACGCAGGCGCCGTTCGACGCGATCCTGGTTGCGGCCGCGCCGCACGCGGTGCCGAAGCAGCTGCTGGAACAGCTGAAGGACGGCGGCCGGCTGGTCGCGCCAATCGGACCCGAGGGCAAGCAGGAACTGCTGCGCCTCACCCGCCGCGGCGACCAGTACATGCGCGAGCGGCTCGGCTTCGTCAGCTTCGTCCCGCTGGTCGGCGGCGTGTCCTAGGCTCACGCCACCCCGGCCGATGCACGTCGCGAGCTCTGGACGTCACGCCGGACCCCACCGCGCCCCGTGGCTCGTCATGCTGCTGCTGGCGGCGGCGCTGCTCGCCGCCTGCGGGGGCCCGCGCAAGGGCGAGCCGCCCGAGTACTACACCGTGCGTTCGGGCGACACCCTGTACTCGATCGGCTGGCGTTACGACATCGACTACCGGAACATCGCGCGCTGGAACGGCATCGGCCGCGATTACCGCATCGACGTCGGTCAGCGGCTGCGGCTCCGGCCGCCGCCCGGTGGCGCCGTGCCGAAGGCACCGGGCCGCGCGGCCACGCCGACGAAGAAGCCGCTGGCGGCCCTGCCGCCCGCGCCTCCCTGGACCTGGCCGGTCGACGGCGGTCGCGTCGCCGGCCCGGTACGCCAGCCGTCGGGTGGCGTCGGGCTGCGCATCGACGGCGCGCTGGGCCAGCCGGTCCTGGCCGCGGCCGACGGCAAAGTGGTGTACACGGGCACCGGCCTGCTCGGCTATGGCGTGGTGATCATCGTCAACCACGTCAATGGCTGGCTCACCGCCTACGGGCACAACGCGACCGTCGAGGTGGCGGAGGGCGCAACGGTGAGGGCGGGGCAACGCATCGCGACCATGGGGCTGGGGACCGGGCAGCAGGCGATGCTGTACTTCGAGATCAGGTTCGAGGGCACGCCCGTCGACCCGCTGTCGCAGCTCCCGCGCCGCTAGTGCTGCGGCCCGTACGCGGCGCGACCGGCTGGTTCCACGGCGCGGCACGGGCGCTCGTCGGGCGGGCGCCCGCTGCGGCCCGCCAGCCATGCGCGGTCCTCGGTCGGCCGATCCCGCTGCGTTCGCGCGGCTCCGCTTCGCTCCGCGATCCAAACGCGCTCACTTCGGGGATCGGCCCTCCCTCGACCGCGCTTGAACGGTGGCTGTGCGCGCCAGGCACGGGCGCGCAGGGCGCGGTGCTCCGGAGCGAGCGAGTTGTGCTTGCGGAGCGAAGCGGAGCCGAGCGAGCGCAGCGGGCACCCGCCCGACGAGC
>JAGTSG010000073.1 GCA_018261655.1 Pseudomonadota bacterium
TGTGCTTGCGGAGCGAAGCGGAGCCGAGCGAACGAAGCGAGACCGGCCGACCGATGACCGCGAGGAATGGCGTTCGAGACCTTAGCGGGGACCCGCCCGACGAGCGCCCGGGCTGCTGACGCTACGGGCTGGTCACCACTCGCCGCTGTTCGGCATCGACGCCCAGGGCTCGGCCGGCGGCAGCGCGCCGCCCTTCTGCAGCAACTCGATCGAGATGTTGTCCGGCGAGCGCACGAAGGCCATGCGGCCGTCGCGCGGCGGGCGGTTGATGATGACGCCGGCCTTCATCAGCCTGTCGCACAGCGTATAGATGTCGTCCACCTCGTAGGCGAGGTGGCCGAAGGCGCGCCCGATGCGGTACTCCTCGGGATCCCAGTTGTAGGTCAGCTCCACCATCGCCCGTTCCTCGTCGCCCGGCGCCGCGAGGAACACCAGCGTGAAGCGCCCCTTCTCGTTGTCGTAGCGGCGGACCTCGACGAGCCCGAGCTTGTCGCAGTAGAACTCGAGCGACCGCTCGAGGTTCGAGACACGGACCATGGTGTGGAGGTAGCGCATGGGGATTCCAGTGAGCGGCGGGTCGTGAGTCACGGGGGTGGCGAGGGAAAAGATACCACGACCCTCTCGCTGCTCACGATGGACCGCGCACGACTCACGCCGCGACCCACCCTGCCAGCATGCCGGCCAGGATGACCCACAACGGATCGACGCGCGTGCGCCACAGCACCAGGAACGCCACCAGCGCAATCACGATGCCACCCCACGCCGGTGAAGACAGCCCCGCCGGGAACAGCACCGCCCGCCCGAAGGCGACGCCGAGCGCGGCGATCACGCCGACGACCGCCGCAGTGACGCCGGCCAGCGCGGCGGCGACCCGCGGCATGCCGCCGAGCCGCCCGACGTGCGGCGCGCCCGCCAGGATGAAGATGAAGGACGGCAGGAACGTCGCGTAGGCGGCGGCCAACGCCGTGATCGTCGCCATGGCCGGCGGTGCCCATTCGCCCGGGTCGTTCCAGCCGGCCATGAACCCCACGAACTGCAGCACGATGACGAGCGGCCCGGGCGTGCTCTCAGCGAGCCCGAGGCCGGTGACGGCCTGCGCGGCGGTCAGCCAGCCGAGCGACTCGACGGCCTGCTGCTGCACGTAAGCGAGGACGGCGTAGGCGCCACCGAAGGTGACCAGCGCAACCTGGGTGAAGAAGGCGTAGACCTGCGTCGGCAGGCCCCCGCGCCCGAACGCGGCGAGGAGCGCAACCAGCGGCACGAGCCACAGCAGCAACCCCACCAGCAGCGTGCGCCACGGCCAGTACGAAGGGACCGGTGCTGCCGGCCCGTCCGGCACGCGATCGTCGATCGCGAGCGCCCCCACGACCGCCGCGACCAGCAGCACCAGCGGGAACGGCGCGCCCAGCCCGGCGAGGGCGAGAAAGGCCCCGACGGCGAGCAGCCGGTGCAGGCCGCGGCCGAGGGCCCGGCCTGCGATCCTCATCACCGCCTGCAGGATCAACGCCACGACGGCTGCCTTCAGCCCGACGAGTGCCGCCGCGACGCGCGGCAGCTCGCCGAAGGCGACGAAGGCGAAGGACAGGCCCATCAGGATGACGATGGATGGCAGGATGAAGCACAGCCCGGCCACGACGCCGCCCCAGGTGCCATGCAGGCGCCAGCCGAGGTAGATCGCCAGCTGCAGCGCCTCCGGGCCGGGCAGCACCATGCAGAAGTTCAGCGCGTCGGCGAAGTCGCGGTCGGCGACCCAGCCGCGGAGCTCCACGACCTCGCGGTGCATCAGCGCGATCTGGCCTGCCGGCCCGCCGAAGGAGATGAACCCGAGCCTCAGCCAGAAGCGGAAGGCAGCGGCGAATGAGGGTGTCGCCGCGGGCCGCGGAGTCAGAACATCTCCGACGAGTCCGGCGGCACCACGTCCGCCGGGTTGCGCGAGGGGATCCAGTCGCCAGTGATCATCTGGTCGTAGGACTGTCCCGGGCCGACCATCGGGTAGACGCCGGCGTCGATGTCGATGATCACCTCGAGGAAGGCGGGCCCCTTGAAGTTGATGAACTCCGCGACGACGCGCGGCACGTCGGCCTTGCGGTCGAGCCGGACGGCGTACTGGAAGCCATCGGCCTGCGCCGCCTTCACGAAGTCCTTCTTGTGCAGCGACTTGTCGGAGGCGGACAGGCGCCCCTTGTGGAACAGCTTCTGCCACTGCCTGACCATGCCGTCGCCGAAGTTGTTGAGCACCACGACCTTCACCGGCAGGTCGTAGGTCGTCACCGTCTCCAGCTCGCCGAGGTTCATGCGGATGCTGGCGTCGCCGTCGATGTCGATGACCAGCCGCTCGGGGTGCGCGAACTGCGCGCCGATGGCCGCGGGCAGACCGAAGCCCATCGTGCCCATGCTGCCCGACGTCAGCCAGAGCCGCGGGCTCCGGAAGTCGAAGTACTGCGCCGCCCACATCTGGTGCTGGCCGACGCCGGTGGCGATGATCGCCTCGCCCCTGGTCAGGCGGTTGATCTCCTCGATCACGTAGTAGGGCTGGATGACCTCGCTTTCGCGGTCATAGTTCATCGCGTAGGTCCGCCTCAACTCTTCGCAGTAGCGATGCCAGTTGCCCCAGTCCTTGCGGAAGCCGGTCGCCTTGCCGTGCTCGAGCAGCGCGACCAGTGAGTCGGTCAGCACGCCGACATGGCTGAAGTGGACCCGTTTGACCTTGTTGATCTCCGACGCATCCACGTCGAGGTGCATGATGTGCCGGGCATTGCGCGCGAACCTCGCCGGCACGCCGGCGACGCGGTCGTCGAAGCGCGCGCCGACGGCGATCAGCACGTCGCAGTCCTCCACCGCGTAGTTCGCGAAGGCGGCGCCGTGCATGCCGAGCATCCGCATCGCCAGGCGGTCCGTCGTGTCGATGGCGCCGATGCCCATGAGCGTCGTCACGACCGGCACCTGGAAGGCCTGTGCGAACTCCCTGAGCGCGTGGGCGGCGCCGCCGTTGATGACGCCGCCCCCGGCGTAGATCAGCGGGCGGTGCGCGCTGCCGAGCATGCGGAAGAACTCGTCGCAGGCCTCCGGCGAAAGCTTCGAGCCGTGCAGCCGCGCGAGGCGCTGGCGGTATCCGGGGACCGGCAGCCGGACCGCGCCGTGGAACGTGCCCTTCCAGTTCTGCACGTCCTTCGGAACGTCGACGACGACCGGGCCGGGCCGGCCAGTGCGCGCGATCTCGAAGGCGGTGCGGATGGTCGCCTCGAGCCGCGCCGGGTCGGTCACCAGGAAGACGTGCTTGGCGACCGAGCCCATGATCGAGGGCACCGGCGCTTCCTGGAACGCATCCGACCCGATCGCACCGGTGGGCACCTGGCCGCAGATCACGACGATGGGGATCGAGTCGGCCATGCTGTCGCGGATCGGCGTCACGGTGTTGGTGGCGCCCGGGCCGGAGGTGACCAGGGCCACGCCGACCTTGCCGCTGGCGCGGGCATAGCCCGACGCCATGAACCCCGCGCCCTGCTCGTTGGCCGGCACGATCAGCGGCATGCCGCGGCGTCCGGCTTCCTGTTCGCGCTGGTTGTAGACGAAGACCGCGTCGTAGGTGGGCAGGATGGCGCCGCCGGAGTAGCCGAAGATCGTGTCGACGCCTTCCTCGGCGAGGATCTGCACGATCATCTCGGCGCCGGTCATCGTCGTTCCCGCGAGCGGGTGGGACCCGGCCCCGGGGATCTCGATCTGCTCGCTCACGGAGCTCACCTGCCAGCCCTTGCGATTTACTGCACTGCAAGAGAGACTAGCAGCGAGTCCGGGCCTCGTCCATGCCGGTCATTGTCGCCGGCGCCCGAGACGACCCGACGATGTCGCGCCTGACGCTGGTGACCACCGGCAACGACGCGGTCATCCACCAGATCGTCAGCCAGCTGCAGAAGCTCGTGGACGTCGTGAACGTGGACGACATGACCCGCGGCGCCCACTTCGAGCGCGAGGTCGCGCTGCTCAAGTTCCAGGTGAGCACCCGGGGCATCGACCCGCTCGCGCGTCTCGTGACCGAGGTCGACGGCAAGGTGCTCTCCGGCGCGCTCGACAGCTTCGTGGTGGCGCTGACCCACAGCGAGGCCGAGATCAACCACTTCATCGCCCAGGCCTCGCAGCACGCCGAGCTCATCGAGGTCGTCCGCAGCGGCGCGCTGGCGATCGGCCAGGGCGCCCGCACCCTGCGGGTCACGGCACCTGCATGACGCTCGAGGCCGCGACCGCGGCCGACGTGGACCGCATCGTCGCGCTGGTGGAGTCCGCGTTCCGCGGCGACTCCAGCCGTGCCGGCTGGACGACGGAGGCCGACCTGCTGGACGGGCGCCGCACCGGGCCCGACGAAATCGCGGCGATCCTGACGAATCCCGCGCAGTGCATCCTGGTCGAGCGCGAGCCGGACGGGCGCCTCCTGGCCAGCGTGGTGCTGAAGCGCGACGGCGAGGTGGCGTGGCTCGGCATGCTGTCGGTGCGCCCGACCGCGCAGGGCGGCGGCATCGGCAGGCAGGTCCTCGCCGGGGCGGAGGACTGGGTCCGCAGCCACTGGGGGTCGCGCCGCATGCGCATGACCGTCATCGTGCAGCGGACCGAGCTCATCGAGTGGTACGAGCGCCGGGGTTATCGCCGTACCGGCGAGACGGCGCCGTTCTACTACGGCGACCCGCGTTTCGGGCTGCCGAAGCGCGACGACCTCTCGTTCATCGTGATGGAGAAGCCGCTCGGCGCAGCCGCGCCGGGCTGAGCCCCGCGCGTCAGGCCCGCCGGAGCAGCCCCGCGGCCTGCCGCGCCGCACGGAGCCCGCTCAGGTGCGCGCCGTGCAGGGTTCCATACGCCGACTGCTCGGTGTGCTCGCCGGCGAACACGATGCGGTCCCCCACCGGGTGGGTCAGCCGCTCGCGCGCGCCGAAGCGCCCGGGCAGGCAATGGGAATAGGCGCCGCGGCTGAACGGATCGGACGCCCAGGCGGTCGCCGCGCCGCGGTCGAAGTGGCGGCGGACGTCACCGCCCAGCATCCCCGCCAGCTCGCCGAGCGCGTGGTCGATCGCGGCCTGCTCGCCGGCCGCCTCGAGCTCACGGGCGAACGCGCCCGCCGACATGCCGACGGCGACGTTCCCGCCCCACAGGCGGGTGATGTAGCTCATGCCGCGCCAGCCGGCGCGGCGCTGGCGCAGCACCTCGCTCGCCTCGCCGGGGAACACGTTGCGCTTGAAGCGCAGCGCCACCTTGTTCATCAGGCCGAGCGGCAGGTGGTGGTGCGCCTCGAGCACGTCCACCGGCAGCCAGGGTGAGAAGACGAGCGCGCCCTCCGCGATCGTCGCCGACGGTACCGCGACCACCGCGACGCGCGCCGACAGCGTGCCGCCCGGCGTATCGAGCGAGACGCCGCCGGCAGACCAACGCAGTCGCGACACCGGTGTCTTCAGGCGCACCTCCACGCCGCGCGCATAGTGCGCGAGCAGGTTGCCGTAGCCCTTCGGGATCAGCAGGTCGTCGCCGCGCCCGGCGTAGTGGAAACTGTCGAGCGCCGAGAAGTTCGAGGGCTCGATGCCTTCCCATGCGGTCAGGCCCGACGCCGCGAGCGCGTACCACTCGTCCTGCCGGGTCGCGAGGGTGAGCGCCTCTTCTGCGGGAATGTCGAGCCCGCGGCGACCGGCCGCCTCGAGCTCCGCGTTCATGCGCTCGCGCAGGGCGTGAAGCCCCGTGAGCTCCGCCTGGCCCAGCGGCCGTTCGCCGTCGAAGACGCGGCGCGGGTAGGTGTCGGCCACCAGCTCGAAGCCGTTGGCGCGCGCATAGCCGACCCAGGGATTGACCTCGGAGGAGTGCAGCCACGAGCAGCCACGATCCCAGGGCACGCCCACGCTGGAGCCGTCGGTGAAGGCACGCCCGCCGATGCGGTCGCGGGCCTCCAGCACGACGACCCTGTAGCCCGCAGCGGCCAGCTGCTTCGCTGCGGTGATGCCCGCGCCGCCGGCGCCGATCACGGCGACGTCGGGGCCGGCACCCTGGGCGCGCAGCGGCGGCGGCAGCGCAACGGCCGCCGCCACGGCACCGGCCGTGAGCAGGAAGCGCCGCCGGTCGCTGGAGAAGCGCGTGTTCATGCATCCCCCTGCGGCGCGGACGGCAGCGACGAGACGAGGTCACGGATGACCCGGGGCACCGGTACGACCTGGCGGGTGGCGGCATCCACGTAGACGTGCACGAAGCGGCCGACTGCGGCCGGGTCCTCGTCCTCGCCGCGGAACAGGCCGATCCGGTATACGATGCTCGAGTTGCCCAGCCGCTCGAGCATCAGGCCCGCGTGCACCTCGTCGGGGAAGGACAGCTCCTTCAGGAAGCGGCAGCCGGTCTCGGCGACGATGCCGATCGCCGGCAGCTCGCGGATGTCGGTGCCCGTCCCCTCCATCAGCCAGCCGTTCACGGCGGTGTCGAAATACGAGTAGTACGCCACGTTGTTCACGTGGCCATAATGATCGTTGTCCATCCAGCGCGTCGGGATGGAGCGCACCATGGCAAAGCCGCTGCGCGGCGCCGCGGCCGGTGCCGGTCGCGTGGGCATGAAGTCATCCTCCGGCGCGGGTGATCGCGCAGGCGTCGAGCATACCCCGTGGCTTCTGATTGCTGCCAACAAGAGGTACCTGGTACACACCTGTCCCCGTCCGGGGACAGGTGTGTACGAGGTACCGCCGGGAAACCCTGACCGTGAAGCGACTCCGCAAGCTGCTCGACTTCGACTCCGCCGCGGACGCCGCCCTCTTCGCGCCCGTCGATGACGTCGTCATGGGTGGCGTGTCGTCCAGCCGGCTGGTGCAGGCTGCGCCGGGCATCGCCGCCTTCGAGGGCACGGTGTCGCTCGCGAACCGGGGCGGGTTCGCATCCGTGCGCACGAAGTCCCGCGACTGGGACACGGCTGGCGCAACGGGGTTCGTGCTGCGCCTGCGCGGCGACGGCAAGCGGTACCGGTTCAACGTCCGCACCCCCGGAGGACCGGCCGCTTTCCGCTACGAGGCCCCGCTCGACCTGCCGGCGGCGGGCTGGACCGAGGTCGAGGTACCCCTTGCGGCATTCAGGGGCAGGCTCTTCGGCCAGGCGGTGCCGTTTTCCGGTCCGCCCGACGCGGCGCGGATCCAGAGCCTGGGCTTCATGATCTCCGACCGCCAGGAAGGACCGTTCCGGCTGGAAATCGACTGGATTGCCGTGAGGGACGCTGACCCCTCCTAATGCGGCGCGTCGCCCTTGTGCGAACGGCGCAGGAACATCACGGCCGGCACCAGCAGGATCGCGCCCGCCAGGAACGGCGCGTGGATGCCGAGGCCGGAGTAGATGGCGCCGCTCGACGCCGGCCCCACGATGCGGCCCGCCGCGCTCGCCGACTGCATCGCGCCGAGCGCCGCGCCCTTCTCGCGCGGGTCGGCCTCGAGGCTCAGCAGGCTCGACGCCGTGGTATTGAAGCTGGCGTGGCCGGCCGCAAAGAACGCCGCGCCGAGCCCCAGCATCACGTGGTCGCTGGCGAGACCCATGGTGACGTAGCCGACGGCATGCAGGAAGGCCGATCCATACAGCACCTTCTTCTCGCCGAAGCGCGTGGCGAGCCGTCCCACCAGGACCCCCTGCACCGTCACGCCGACGAGCCCCATCAGGAAGAAGGCGAAACCGACGTCGCGCGGCGACAGGCCGAGCACGTCGTGTCCCCAGATCGGGAAGATGGACTGCAGCAGCGTGCCGCCGATGGACACCAGGAACACCGCGCCGACGACGCCCAGCAGCACCGGGCTGTGCGACACCGCCGCGAGTGGCGAGCGCAGTCCCCGGCCGCCGTCGCCCCAGGCCTTGCGCTGCCCGGGAGGCAGGCTTTCCTTGAGGAAGAAGGTCGCACCGAGGAAGGCGACGCCGCTCAGCCCCGCCGAGACCATCGCCGGCAGGAGGAACGACGCCTGCGCCGGATCGTCGCCGCCGAGCAGGCCGCCGAGCATCGGGCCGAACATGAAGCCGAGCCCGAAGGCTGCGCCGATGAGCCCGAGCCCCCTGGCGCGGTTGGCCGGGTCGGTCACGTCCGCGACGTAGGCGAAGGCGGCGGAGATGTTGCCCGACATCAGGCCGGAGAAGATGCGCGCCGCGATCAGCATGGAAAGCGTATTGGCGAGCCCGAGCCAGACGTAGCCGCCCACGGCGCCAAGCATGCTGACGATCAGCACGGGACGCCGCCCGACCGCGTCGCTCAGCCGGCCCCAGATCGGCGTCGAGAGCACCTGCGCCAGCGCATAGACGCCCGCGCCGCCGAAGGTGATCAGCCACGGGTCCGCGCCCATCCGCCCGGCCACGAACGGAAAGATCGGGATGATGATTCCGAAGCCGAGCAGGTCGATGAAGACGATCAGGAACAGGGTCAGCAGGGCCTTCATCGAACGCGGATCCTCGGATGTCCTGCAGGCGAAGCACCGGCCCCGCCAGGGGCCGGCCCGTCGCGGTGCTGGCAGGCGCGTATTGTGCCGGGGCGCAAGTGATCCTGCTCGGCCGGTTCGCCCTCAGAAGCCGCGCTTGGTGTCCACGGTGATGGTGAAGCGATCCTCGCCGGGGACGGCGTTCAGCGCATAGGTGAAGTCCACGTGAATCGTCGAGCCGAGGCCCGAGCGCGAGTTGCCGAGCCTCAGGCCCAGGCCGACGTCGGACAGCCAGCCTCTCGGCGGCTCGCCGCCGAGGGTCGGTCCCCAGGTCCTGCCGGTGTCGAAGAAGACAGCGCCCCCGACGTGGAACCACCGGAAGGGATACCAGTCGGTATAGATGCGGTGCTCGAGGGTGACCAGCGCGCTCGCGGTGCCGGTCTGGTAGCGCAGCGGATAGCCGCGCAGCCCTTCCTCGGCGCCGAGCAGCAGCTGCCGGTCGGGATCCAGTTCCTCGGTCAGGGTGCCGGTGAGGCTCGCATAGAACGTCTGCCGGCTGTCGATGCGCCAGTAGTGACGCGCCTGCGCGGTCAGCACGGTGTCCCTGAGGTCGCGCGACTGGATCCTGCCGCGCGTCGCCGCGTCGAACGACCACTCCTTGCCGGGCCGGTATTCCCGGGCCGACGTCAGGCTGCCGCTCAGCAGCAACGCGTCGTCGCTGGATCCCAGACCGGTGCCGGCCCAGCCCACGTAGGCGCGCCAGGCCGTGCCGAGGTAGACGTCTTCGCGACGGCCGATCTGGTCGTGGTTGCGCACCTGCTGGTACGCATCCTGCACCCACTCCCGCCCGATCCACGGATAGACGAATTTCCGGTACTCGGGCAGCGTCTCTGGCGGAGTTTCACCCGGCACCTCGGCGAAGGCCTGCTCGTCGTAGCGCAGGCCCGCGATCCAGCGCCTCGTCCACCCGTTCTCCAGGCCCTTCGACCATCCGTAATGCAGATCGTACTGGAGGGTGTCGACCTCGAAGGCGTCGACCGGCTGTCCGAGGTCGTAGCGCGTCTGTACGCGCAGGTCGTCGAGGACGTAGCCGCCGGTGGCGCGGCGCGCGTCGAGCGAGTAGAACGGCCGCTCCAGCGCGATGGACTGCGTCTGCCCGTCGCTCAGGTCCGCATAATTGAGCGCCAGCTCCCAGCGGCTGCCGAGCAGGTTGTGGTTGAGCCACTGCACCGAGGTGGACGTGCGGTCCACGTCGTCGTCCCAGCCCAGCTGCAGCTTCTGGCCGCGGCCGAACAGGTTGAGTTCCTCGATCTCGAACGACGTCCGCGACCGGTCGCCGGTGTTCGAGTAGCTGACGCCGGGGTTGAGGGTCCACACGTCGCGCACCGACACCTCGATGTCGGCGACGTTCGTGGCCGGGTCGTAGCGCGCGATCCTGACCACGGCATCGTAGAGATACCGCCGCTGGCGCAGGATGCGCTCGCTTTCCTCCATCCGCTGGGCCTTCAGCGGCTGCCCCGCCTGGAAGGTCAGCTGGTTGACGACGGTCGGATGGCGCGTCTTGTAGTGAAGCGTATTCGCGGTCCGATAGAGCCAGTTGTCCTCACGGGGATCGCTGGGATCGAACACGTCGTAGACCCGCACCAGGATCTCGCCGACCGTCGCGCCGCGCGCTTCGAGTTCCGCCGGCGTCGGCAGCGTCTCGCCTTCGACAAGCTCGACGATCCGCGGCGGACTCCAGGCCTCGTCACGCTCGCGCAGGCTTGCAGCGCCGCATGGCGCCGCGGTCGCCACGCCGAGCGCGACGAGGACGGCGTGGACCCTCCAGTGTGGCGTCGTGCCCATCCTTCAGGGGATCAGTACCGTCGATCCCGTCGTGCGGCGCGCCTCGAGCTCGCGATGCGCGATGGCCACGTCGGCGAGCGTGTAGGTCTGCTTGATGCGGATCTTCACCGCCCCGCTCGCCATCACGTCGAACAGTTCCGCCGCGCCGCGCACGAGGTCCGCGCGCTTGTCGATGTAGGTGAACAGCATCGGCCGCGTCAGGTAGAGCGAGCCGCGTCTCGACAGTTCGAGCGGCGAGAACGGCGGCACCGGGCCCGACGCATTGCCGTAGGTCACCATCAGCCCGAACGGCCGCAGGCAGTCGAGCGAGGCGAAGAAGGTGTCCTTGCCGATGGAGTCGTAGACCACGGGCACGCCCCTGCCGCCGGTGATCTCGCGGACGCGCTCCGCGAGGTCACCGCGCCCGAGCAGGACCGTGTGGTGCGCGCCGTGCTGGCGCGCCAGGTCGGCCTTCTCGCCGGTGCCGGTGACGGCGATCACCTCCGCACCCAGCGCCTTCGCCCACTGCACGGCGATCAACCCGACGCCGCCGGCCGCCGCGTGGATGACCACCGGGTCGCCCTTGCGGACCCGGTAGGTCCGGCGCAGCAGGTACCAGGCGGTGAGCCCCTTCAGCATCGCCGCGGCGGCCTCGCGGTCGCTGACGCCCTGCGGGATCCTGACCACGCGGTCGGCGGGCATGACCCGCTCGTCCGCGTAGGCGCCGGGCTGCGAGTAGACGTAGGCGACCCGGTCGCCCTCCTTCAGGTCCTTCACGCCTGGCCCGGTCGCGACGACGACCCCGGCCGCCTCCTTCCCGAGGCCGGCAGGAAGCGGCACCGGGTACAGGCCGTTCCTCCCGTATACGTCGATGAAGTTGAGCCCGACGGCAGTCTGGTGGATGCGCACCTCGCCCCTCGCGGGCGCAGCGACCTCGACCTCCTCGAGCTGCAGGACCTCGGGTCCCCCGAAGGAATGCAGGCGGATGGCACGCGGCATGATCGTCCCCAGGAAGTCCGGCCGAACCTTATTAGACGCCGGATCGGGGTGCCAGCAATCGCGGACAGTGACTAGGCGATGAAAGACCCGCGGCGGCGGGTTCAGCCGTCCCCGAGGGGCGTCATGGAGAAGGCCAGCTCCCGGACCGGCACTCCGCCGATCAGGTGCTCCTGGATGATGCGTTCCAGGTTCTCCGGCGTGGCGTGGTGGTACCAGGTGCCCTCCGGGTACACGAGCGCGATGGGCCCGTCACGACAGATGCGCAGGCAGTCGGCCCGCGTGCGCAGCACGCCGCCCGCCACGTCCACGAGACCCAGCTCCTTGAGCCGCCGCTTGAGGTACGTCCACGAGGCCAGCGCCTCGTCTGCCGGCGCGCACTTGCCGTGCGTGCACAGCAGGATGTGCCTGCGCGCAGCATCGAGCCGCAGCTTGGCGGCCGCGGCTGCCAGGCTGTCGGCGGGAGGGGTCAGAGCGCCGATTCGTCCGCCTCGCCGGTGCGGATGCGGACCACCCGCTCGATCCCGGTCACGAAGATCTTGCCGTCGCCGACCTTGCCGGTCTTGGCGGCCGCGATGATGGCCTCGACCACCTGGTCGACGATGTCCTCGCGCACGGCGACCTCGACCCGTGTCTTGGGTACGAAGTCGACGACGTACTCGGCCCCGCGATAGAGCTCGGTGTGTCCCCGCTGGCGTCCGAAGCCTTTCACCTCGGTGACCGTCATGCCCGAGATCCCGATCTCGGACAGCGCCGCGCGCACGTCGTCGAGCTTGAACGGCTTGATGATGGCAGTAACGAGCTTCATCGCATGCTCCTGGCGGGGGCGCGGACTGTCATTGCGCCGTGGCTGCGGCTAGGCTCGGCGTCGCGCCAGGCCGCCGGTTGCGGCACGCGGGGGAAGCCATCCTGGACGACACGATCCTGGTCATCGGCGCGAGCCACGCCGCGGCACAGGCCGTCGACAGCCTGCGCCGTGAGGGCCATCGTGGCCGGCTCGTCCTGGTGGGCGACGAGCCGCATCTTCCTTACCAGCGTCCGCCGCTCTCGAAGAAATACCTGTCGGGGGAATTCGAGCGCGATCGGCTCTGGATCCGCCCCGCGGCCTACTACGAGCAACAGCGGGTCGAGTTCCTGCCCGGCCGCCGCGCCGTGAGGATCGACCGCGCCGCGCACCGGGTAGAGCTCGACGACGGCTCGGCCCTGGCCTACGGCCGCCTGCTGCTGGCCACCGGGGGCCGCGCGCGCCCGATGACGGTGCCGGGCGCGGACCTCGAGGGAGTCCACTGCCTGAGGACCATCGCCGACGTGGATGCCATCCGCGCGCAGCTCGGGGCGGGCCGGCGCGCCATGATCGTCGGCGCGGGTTACATCGGCCTCGAGTGTGCGGCCAGCCTCGTGAAGCTCGGGCTGTCGGTCACGGTCCTCGAGATGGCCGACCGCGTGATGAGCCGCGTGGTCGCGCCGGAGATGAGTGAATTCTATTCGCAGGCGCACCGGTCGCACGGGGTCCGGATCCTGCTCGACCAGCGCGTCACCGCGTTCGAAGGCGCCGGGCGCGTCGCCGCGGTGCGCTGCGCGGACGGCTCGCTGCACCCGGCCGATCTCGTCATCGTCGGCATCGGCCTGGTCCCGAACGTCGAGCTGGCCGCCGCCGCCGGCATCGAGTGCGACAACGGCATCGCCGTGGACCTGCACTGCCGCAGCAGCGATCCCGACGTGTTCGCCATCGGCGACTGCGCCAGCCAGCAGAGCCTGCGCTATGGCCGCCGGGTCCGCCTGGAATCCGTGGACAACGCCTTCGAGCAGGCGAAGACCGCCGCCGCCAACCTGTGTGGGCGCGAGGTCGTGCACGACAAGGTGCCCTGGTTCTGGTCGGACCAGTTCGACCTGAAGCTCCAGATCGTCGGGCTCTCCATGGACTACGACCGGGTGATCCTGCGCGGCGACCCGGCGACCCAGGCCTTCAGCTGCTGCTACCTCCAGGACGACGAACTGATCGCGCTCGACGCCGTGAACCACGCGCGGGACTTCATGCCGGCCCGCAGGCTCATCGCCGAGCGCGCGCGGTTCGACCTGGCGAGGCTGGCGGATCCGGGGGTGACGCTGAAGGACGCCGTGAGCTGAGGGGGCAGCGGGTCAAGACCTGCCCCCCGGGGCACGGATCTGGACCCGGCTCCTGCGGGACTCCCGACTGGATTTCTATTGCACTGCAACATAGAATGTCAGGGTTCAGGCTGCCCCCAGTCCAATCAAGGAGTTAGCGGCATGGCCGACAAGCAGCAGGACGAGGTGGCGGGCACGACGCCGGACGCGTTCGAGACCGTCGACCGCGAGTTCCGCGCGCTGCTGGCGCGCATGACCGGGGGCATCTCGCCGCAGGATTACGGCGCCGCCTTCGCGGACTGGTGGCTCCACTACCTGTCCTCGCCGTCCAAGCAGCTCGAGGTGCAGCAGAAGGCCGTCAAGAGCGCGCTGGACCTGTGGATGTTCACCACGCAGGCGATGCAGGGCCAGCCGCTGCCGCCCAACGATCCCGGCCACCGCGACCAGCGTTTCGCCAGCGACGCGTGGCGGCTGTTCCCGTTCAACGTCTATGCGCGCGCCTACCAGAACGGCGCGACGTTCCTGCGGGACACCATTTCCGGCGTGGACGGCGTCCAGGACCGCAACGAGCAGATGATGGGCTTCGCGCTGCAGCAGTTCGCCGAGGCCGCCTCGCCGGCGAACTACCCGGCCAGCAATCCCGAGGTGATCCAGAAGACCCTGGAGGAGAAAGGCGCCAACCTCGCCCGCGGCTGGCAGCACTTCCTCGAGGACATGGAGCGCACCTTCAATGGCGGTGCCGCCCCGGGCGCCGAGAACTACCGCGTCGGCGAGCAGATCGCCGCAACGCCCGGCCGGGTCGTCTTCAGGAACGACCTGATGGAACTGATCCAGTACTCGCCGTCCACGCCCGACGTGCACGCCGAGCCCGTGCTGGTCGTGCCGGCGTGGATCATGAAGTACTACATCCTCGACCTGTCGCCGAAGAACTCGATGGTGAAGTGGCTGGTGGACTCCGGCCACACCGTCTTCATGATGTCCTGGAAGAACCCGTCGGTGTCCGACCGCGACGTCGGCATGGACGACTACGTCAGGAAGGGCGTGTATGCCGCGCTCGACGCCGTGAGCGCCATCGTCCCGGACCGGAAGGTCCACGCCGTCGGCTACTGCATCGGCGGCACGCTGCTGGCGATCGCCGCGGCGGCGCTGGCCCGCAAGGGCGACGAGCGCATCAAGGACGTCACCCTGTTCGCCGCGCAGACCGACTTCAGCGAGCCTGGCGAACTCTCGCTGTTCATCAGTCCCTCGCAGCTCGCCATGCTCGAGGCCCTGATGCTCAAGGAGGGCGTGCTCGATTCCTCCAAGATGGGCGCCGCCTTTGCCATGCTGCGCGCGCACGACCTGCTCTGGCAGCCGGCCGTCAATGCCTACCTCAAGGGCGAGCGTGCCGCGATGATCGAC
>JAGTSG010000108.1 GCA_018261655.1 Pseudomonadota bacterium
TTCGCCTCGTCGCGGAGGCCACCCCGGCCCAGGTCGTGGAGGGGGAAGGCGGCGGATTCGTGCGCGGTCGCGCGGTCGCATCCGGCTATTGGATGCCGCCGATCGAGGGCTGGCAGGGACGGGGCGCCCGCTCTGCCGAGTCGGCCAGCGACGACCCCGACGACGAGGGCGACGGCCTGGCCCTTTCGCGGACCGTGCTCGCGGCGCGCCTCGCGCTCGGCAACATCCAGGGCGCAGCGGTGGGGGACGTCCCCCCGGACTGGCGCTTCTACGCCGGCGGTGGCGGCTCGGTGCGCGGCTTCCCCTTCCAGTCGATCGGTCCCCGCACCGCTTCGGGTCAGCCCGCCGGGGGCGACGGGCTGCTGGAGGCGTCGTTCGAGCTGCGGCTGCGGTTCGGCGAAGAATGGGGCGCGGTGGCCTTCGTCGATGCCGGCGCCGTATCGGAGGAGGGCATCCCGGGTCTGCGCGATATGTCCGTCGGCGCCGGGATCGGGCTGCGCTATCACACCCCGATCGGTCCCGTGCGCGTGGACCTCGCGACTCCCCTGACCGCGAGCTCCGGGGACTCCCCGGTTCAGCTCTACGTCGCGATCGGGCAGGCGTTCTGACGATGGACGGGCGCGCGACCAGGACCCTGCGTTGGCTCACGAGCCCGCTGACGTTCCTGCTGGCCCTGCCGTTGCTGGTCCCCGCGGCTGTGCTGTTCGCGGCGCACACGGAGGCCGGTCGCGAGCTGATCGCCTCGGCGGTCTACGAGCTGAGCGGCGGCCAGGTGGCGCTCCACGGTCTGACGGGGGTGCTGCCTCACAGCCCGCGCGTCGCGCGGCTGGAGTTGCGCGATCCGGAGGGCGCCTGGCTCCGGGCCGAGGACGTGGCCCTGGATCTCGACCTGGGGGCGCTGTTCCGCAGGGAGATCGACATCGATTCCCTCTCGGCACGGTCGCTGACCCTGCTGCGGCTGCGCGCACCGTCCGGGGCATCGTCGGGACAGATCCAGCCGCCCTGGCCGACGCGGGTCGGCCGCCTGCAGGTGGCCGAGCTCAGGCTCGACGCCGTTGCGCCACGCCTGCCCGTGCTCGCCGTGCGGCTCGCCGCCTCGAGCCAGGGGGCGGGGGACAGCTGGCAGATCGCGGCAGCACGGATCGACGCGCAGGGCGGCAGTCTCGAGCTCGCGGGATCGGTGTCGCTGGACGCGCTCGCGCTCGGCGGGACGGTCGACGTGCCGGACCTCGGCGCCCTGATGCCCGGGGCGGCGGGGCCGCTGCGCGTCAGGGGAACGGTCACCGGTTCGCCAACCCGGCCCGAGCTCGCGCTGCAGGTCGAGGAAGCCGCCTTGACGCTGCCCGGATCGGTGCGCGTCGCCTCGGCCGCGATCGACGCGCGGGTCTCCGACCTTTTCGGCCGCATCGACGTCGATGCGTCGGCGCGGCTCGGCGGGCTTGAGGTGGCACAGGTTGCGGGCGACGTGGCGCTCCGGGCTCAGGGCCCGGCGGCGGCCCTGGTGCTGACCGCCGAGGCAGGTCTGCAGGCCGGCGGCGAACCGCTGCGCGTCGACCTGGGCGGCCGCCTGGACGCCTTCGGCCGGGTGCTCATCCTCGATCGCCTGGAGGCCGCGGCCAGGGGCGAGGGGCTGCGGCTGCTCGCGCCGGCGGCGTTCGACCTGTCCGACGGAGTCGCCGTGGACCGGCTCCGCCTGGGTCTGCGGCAGGGCGCGATCGACGTCGGCGGCCGACTCGCGCCCGCGCTCGCGCTCGACGCCACCGTCACGAACATTCCCGCGGATCTGCTGCGACTCGTGGTGCCCGGTCCCGGGCTCTCCGGCACCCTCGGCGGCGAGGCCCGGCTCATCGGCGCCTCTGGTTACGTCAGGGGGTCGATTCGGGCGCAGGCCGACGGCCTGCGGCTGACCGACGGGCCTGGCCGCGGACTCCCGCCGGCCAGCGTCCAGCTCACCGCCCAGCTCGGGCCGGACGGGGCCGAGATCGACGCCCGGGGCACGGCCGGAAAGGGCGCCCGCGTCAGGCTGACCGGCCGGGTCGGCGACGCGCTCGACCTGCGGGCCGACGGGCGGATCGATCTCGCCCTGCTCGACCCGCTCCTGACCGGCGCCGGCCGCGGAGTTCGGGGCACCGCGGAGCTGGACGCACGGATCGGCGGCACCTTGACCGCGCCCCGCCTCGACGGCGCGGTCCGCTTCGCGGATGGCGCCTACTGGGACCGCTCGGTCGGGCTCGCGCTCACCGAGCTGCAAGGGCGCCTGGCGCTGACCGGGGAGACCCTGCGCGCGGAGCCGATCACGGCACGTGCCGGGCCAGGTACGCTCACCCTCGAAGGCACGGTCGGTGTGCTCGCCCCGGGAATCCCGGTCGATTTGCGCCTCACAGCCCGCGACGCGCGCCCGCTGCAGCGCGACGAGGTGGACCTGCAGGCCAGCGGGGAGGTGCGTCTGACCGGCTCGGCGACCGAGCGCCTGGCGCTGGCCGGCGCCCTGAAGCTCGACGGCGTCGAGATCCGTTTGCCAGAGCGCCTCCCGGCGGCCATCGCGACGCTCGAGGTCCGCGAGACCGGCCAGCGCCGCGCACAGCCGCCAGGCGCGCGCGAGGCGAGCCCCCGTCGGCTCGACCTCGACCTCGATCTCGCTCTCTCGGCGCCCCGCAAGGTCGTGGTGCAGGGGCGCGGCATCGACGCGGAGCTGGGAGGCGAGGTGCGCCTGCAGGGTCCGCTCGGCAGCCCTGTCGCAAACGGCGGCTTCGAGCTGATCCGCGGCCAGTTCACCCTGGTGGGCCAGCCCCTGCGCTTCTCGCGCGGCCGGATCGGGTTCGACGGTGGGGCGGTGCTGGATCCGACCCTGGATCTGGAGGCGCGGACCACCGCCGGCGGGGGCACGGCGATCCTGGCCGTGTCCGGCACGGTCGGCGCCCCCCGCGTCGACCTGCGGGGCGAGCCGGAGATGCCCCAGGACGAGGTCCTATCGCGCCTGTTGTTCGGCGTGCCGGGTGGGCGCCTCTCGCCCTGGCAGGCGACGCGGCTCGGGCTGGCCGCCGCCTCCCTCGCCGGCACCCGCGCCCCGGCCGCCGGGGCGCTGACACGCCTTGGCCGGGGGCTCGGGCTCGGCCGCCTGGGACTCATCGCGGAC
>JAGTSG010000109.1 GCA_018261655.1 Pseudomonadota bacterium
CGCGCAGCTCGGCTTCGACGAGATCCAGTTCGACTACGTGCGCTTCCCGGATCGCCGTGGGGTGGCCTTCAGCGTGCCCAATACCGAGGCGAACCGCGTCGCTGCCGTCAGCGGCTTCGTCGCCGCCGCCCGCGAGCGCCTCATCCCGTACAACGTCTTCCTCGGGGTGGACCTGTTCGGCTACGTCGCCTGGAACCAGAACGACACCGACATCGGCCAGACGCTGGCGTCGCTCGCGCCCAATGTCGACTACATCTCGCTGATGCTGTATCCGTCCGGGTTCCAGTTCGGGATCCCGGGCTACCGCAACCCTGTCGCCTCGCCCTATGAGACCGTGCACCTCACGCTGAAGCGTGCGGGCCAGCGGACCGGCCTGCCCGGCGTGCGCTTCCGGCCGTGGCTGCAGGCGTTCAAGGACTACGCCTTCGACAAGCGCGACTTCGGCCCGGCGGAGCTCAATGCCCAGATCCGGGCAAGTGAGGAGTTCGGCAGTTCCGGCTGGATGCTCTGGAACCCGCGCAACTCCTATACCCAGGTCGGCCTGCTGACGCAGTGAGCGGGCCCGGGCGCCTGCCCCGCGGGCGGGCCGTCATTCCGCTCATCATCGGCGTCTTGCTGTACGGCCTCTCTCTGGCCGCAGGCGGCAGGGCCGAAGCGGCCGGGCAGGTGGGCGTACGCTCGCCGGACCTTTCCGGCATTGCCCCCATCGTGCAGGCCGAGATCGCGGCGGGCCGAATCCCCGGCGCGGTGGTCCTCGTCGGGCTCGACGACCGCATCCTCTACCGCCAGGCGTTCGGGAACCGCAACCTCGGCGACGCGTCACAGGCGATGACGGTCGACACCGTCTTCGATCTCGCCTCCCTGACCAAGGTGGTCGTCACGACCACTGCCGTCCTCCAGCTCGCCGAGCGCCACCGGCTGGAGCTCGACGCGCCCGCCGCCCGCTACTGGCCGGCCTTCGGCGCCAACGGCAAGCAGTCCATCACGATCCGCGAGCTGCTCGCCCACACCTCCGGCCTGCCTGCCGGTGTGGACCCCGGGCGCGGCGAGCCCTCGCAGCAGATCGAGCGCCTCAAGCCGCTGGCCCCGGCGGGCCGCGAGGTGCGCTACAGCGACGTCAACTTCCTCGTCCTCGGCAGGATCGTCGAGCAGGTGAGCGGGGAGTCGCTGGCAACCTACGCGGAGCGCCATGTCCAATCCGCGCTCGACTGGCGGGACAGCGGCTTCCTCGCCGACGACACCGGCGTCGCGGCACGGGCGGTGCAACCCGAGGTGCTGCGCCGCATCGCACCGTCCCGCACGGAGCGGGACCTCGCGGCCGAGGCTGAGCCCGACCGGCCGGCCAGCCGCGTGCAGGACCCGCTGGCGCGGCTCGCCGGCGGCGTCGCCGGCCACGCCGGCCTGTTCGGCACGGCGGATGACCTGGCGAGGTTCGCGCGAGGGATCCTGGCGGGCGGCGGCAAGCTGCTCGGCCCCGCGTCGGTCGATCTGTTGTTCAGCCTGCAGACGCCGCCCGGCACCGCGCCGCGCGGCCTTGGCTGGCGGCTCGAGCCGCCGCTCGCGAGCAACCGCGCCGCGCTGCCCACGGTCGGCGCCATCAGTCACCTCGGCTACACGGGTACCGGGCTGTGGCTGGACCGCAGCCGGGGGGCCTACGTGATCGTGCTCAGCAACCGCACCTCACTGCGCGACGGGGACGCGAGCCCGCTGCGGGCCCGCGTGGTCGCGGCGGTCGGCGACGCGCTCGGGCCCGTCGCGGCGCGGGAGCTGGCGGACCGCTACCCCGAGGCGCGCGAGCGGATCGCGCCCTTCGTCGCGACGGACGTGGCGCGGCCGGTGCGCACGGGTATCGACGTGCTCGAGGACGAGCAGTTCCGCACGCTGCGCGGCAAGCGCGTCGGCCTGCTGACGCACCGCAGCGGGGTCGACAGCCTCGGCCGGCGCACTGCCGACGTGCTGCGGGCGGCACCGGGAGTGACGCTCGCGGCGCTGTTCAGCCCCGAGCACGGCCTCGACTCGCTGCAGGAAGGCCAGGTCCGCAACGGCACGGACGCGCTGACGGGCGTGCCCGTCTACAGCCTCTACGGCGCGTCGAAGCGCCCCGCGCCCGAGATGCTGCGCGGCCTGGACGCCGTCGTGGTCGACCTGCAGGACGCCGGCACACGTTTCTACACGTACGCCACCACACTCGCCTACCTGATGGAGGCGGCCGGGGCCGAGGGCATTCCGGTCTACGTGCTGGATCGGCCGAACCCGCTGACCGCGACGACGGTGCAGGGACCGATGCTGGACATGGCAAAGCGCGGCTTCACGGGCTACTGGCCGCTGCCGACGCGCCACGGCATGACGCTCGGCGAGCTCGCCCGCCTGTTCGCCGGCGAGGCGGGCATCCCTGTCGAGCTGCACGTGCTCGCCATGCGCAACTTCCGGCGCACCGACTGGTACGACGGCAGCGGCCTGCCCTGGCTCGCCCCCTCGCCCAACCTGCCCTCGGTCGCGACCGCGACCCTCTACCCGGGTGTCGGGATGATCGAAGGCGCCCCGGTGTCGGTGGGTCGCGGCACCACCACACCGTTCCAGGTCGTCGGTGCGCCCTGGATCGACGCGCGCCGGCTGGCGGACGCAATGAATGCCCTGAGGCTGCCCGGCTTGCGGTTCGCGCCGAGGTCCTTCACGCCGGCGTCGGCGACCCACGCCGGCAGGACGTGCCAGGGCGTGCGCGTGGAGGTGACCGACCGCGACGTGCTGGACAGTCCGGCGCTGGGCGTGGCGCTCGCCCACACGCTGCACAGGCTCTATCCGAAGGACTTCCAGGTCGACCGCATACTCGGCAACCTGGGCTCCGCGACCCTGCTAGAGGGCATCAAGGCGGGTGAATCGCTGCGGTCGCTGCTGGAGGGTGTCGCCCGCGAGGTCGAGTCGTTCGGGAAGATCCGGGCCCGGTACCTGATTTACTGAGGCAGACGGTGCGCAGGGTCGGCAAACGCGACAGGGGCCGCGAGGCCCCTGTCGATCGTGCCGTACTGACCCCGACCAGGATCAGTTGTCCTTGGCCCCCGCGTCGATCCAGGCCTTGACCCGGTCGATCTCTTTCTGCGTCGGCTTATCGCCCTTGTCGTGGGGCA
>JAGTSG010000074.1 GCA_018261655.1 Pseudomonadota bacterium
AGCTGCGCGCCCTCGGGGTAGCTCTGCTCGGCGAACGCGTCCGCCTGCTTGTCGCGCTGCGCCCATTCCTTGCGCTTCTGCTCGATCAGCGCGCGCCGCGACTCGTCCATCTCCGGCGCGGGCATCAGGCCGATGGTCTGCAGGTGCCGCTCGACCACGAAGCCGAGCTCCGCCACGATCGACGGCATGAACTTGCCGCCCGGCTGCCAGTAGCCGCCGCGCGGGTCGAACACGGCCTTCAGCTCCTCGGTGAGGAACGCCACGTCGCCGCCCTTGCGGAACACGGCCGAGATGATGCGCGTCAGCGCGACGATCCACTGGAAGTGGTCCAGGTTCTTCGTGTTGATGAAGATCTCGAACGGGCGCCGGTGCTCGTGCTCGGTGCCCTCGTTCAGCATGATGTCGTTGATCGTCACGTACATCGCGTGGTCCGACACCGGCGTCTTGATCTTGTAGGTCGAGCCGATCAGGACGTCGGGGCGCTCGAGCTTCTCGTGCATCCACACGACCTTGCCCGCGCCCTCCTTGCGCGCCCGCCCGTCCCTGGCGGCACCCTTGTCCACCGGCGGCTTCTCGGTCTCCGGCTTCTGGACCCGGTACTTGACGATCTTCTTCTCGATGTTCAGCTTGCTCATGTGTCGTTTCCCGTTGCGCTTCGCGGCGTCAGAACTTGCCGTAGTAGCCTTCCTTCAGCGCATCGAACAGGTTGGCGGCGGTGTGCACCTCGCCGTCGTACACGATTTCCTGGTCGCCCTTGACCTCGACCTCGGTGCCGTCGTCGAGCGTGAACACGTAGGTCGTGTTCTTCAGGTCCTCTTCCTTGACCAGCACGCCCTGGAACGCCTCCGGGTTGAAGCGGAAGGTCGTGCAGCCCTTCAGCCCCTGCTCGTGGGCGTACAGGTAGATGTCCTTGAACTTCTCGTAGGGGAAGTCCGTCGGCACGTTGGCGGTCTTCGAGATCGACGAGTCCACCCACTTCTGCGCCGCCGCCTGGATGTCCACGTGCTCGCGCGGGCCGATGTCGTCGGCGGTGATGAAGTACTCCGGCAGCTTCTCCGACTCGTTGCCGGAGCCCGGTATCGCCCGCGGGTTGATCAGCTCGCGGTAGGCCAGCATCTCGAAGGAGTAGACGTCGATGCGCTCCTTCGACTTCTTGCCCTCGCGGATGACGTTGCGGAAGTAGTGGTGGGCGAACGACGGCTCGATGCCGTTCGACGCGTTGTTGGCCAGCGACAGCGAGATCGTGCCGGTCGGCGCGATCGAGCTGTGGTGCGTGAAGCGCGCGCCGATGGACTCCAGCTCCTTCACCAGCGCGGGCGCCACCTCGGCCAGGCGCTGCATGTAGCGGCTGTAGCGCGTGTGCAGGACGCGGCCCGGGATGCGGTCGCCGACCTTCCAGCCGTCCTTCGCCATCTCCGGCCGCTTGCGCAGCATTTCCTTCGTGACCGCGAACTTCTCGGTCATGATCGGCGCCGGGCCCTTCTCGCGCGCCAGGTCCAGCGCGGCTTCCCAGCCGGCGACGGCCATCTCGCGCGACACGTTCTCGGTGAAGGCCACGGACTCCTTCGAGCCGTACTTCATGCCGAGCATGGTGATGGTCGAGCCGAGGCCGAGGAACCCCATGCCGTGGCGGCGCTTGCGCAGGATCTCCTCGCGCTGGCGGCCGAGCGGCAGGCCGTTGATCTCGACCACGTTGTCCAGCATGCGCGTGAAGACGCGCACGACTTCGCGGTACTCGTCCCAGTCGAATTCGGCCTCGGCCGTGAACGGCCTGCGCACGAAGCGCGTCAGGTTGACGGAGCCGAGCAGGCAGGAGCCGTAGGGCGGCAGCGGCTGCTCGCCGCAGGGGTTGGTGGCCCGGATGTTCTCGCACCACCAGTTGTTGTTCATCTCGTTGACGCGGTCGATCAGCACGAAGCCCGGCTCGGCGAAGTCATAGGTGGACGTCATGATGACGTCCCACAGGCGCTGCGCCGGCAGCGTGCGGTAGACCTTGCAGGCCACCAGGCCCTCGTCGTTGCAGACGTAGCGGTCGGTGGTCGGCCACTCGCGCCAGACGAACTTCTCGGGATTGGACAGGTCGTGCTCGGCCGGGTCGTACTCGGCCTGCGACAGCGGGAAGGCGAGCTTCCAGTCCGCGTTGCTGCGCACGGCCTGCATGAACTCGTCGGTGACGAGCAGCGACAGGTTGAACTGGCGCAGCCGGCCGTTTTCCCGCTTGGCGCGGATGAAGTCGATGGCGTCCGGGTGGCCGACGTCGAAGGTGCCCATCTGCGCGCCACGGCGGCCGCCGGCCGAGGACACGGTGAAGCACATCTTGTCGTAGATATCCATGAACGACAGCGGGCCGGAGGTATAGGCGCCGGCGCCGGACACGTACGCGCCGCGCGGCCGCAGCGTCGAGAACTCGTAGCCGATGCCGCAGCCCGCCTTCAGCGTCAGGCCGGCCTCGTGGACCTTGCCGAGGATGTCGTCCATCGAGTCGAGGATGGTCCCCGACACGGTGCAATTGATGGTGGACGTCGCGGGCTTGTGCTCCAGCGCGCCGGCGTTCGACATGATGCGCCCGGCGGGGATGGCGCCCTTGCGCAGCGACCAGAGGAACCGCTCGTACCACTCGTCACGCAGCTCGTGGTCCTCCACCTCGGACAGCGCGCGCGCGACGCGCTGCCAGGTGTCGTCCATCGACTTGTCCAGCGGAGTGCCGTCCTTCGCGGTGAGCCGGTACTTCTTGTCCCAGATGTCGAGGGAGGCTTCCTGGAACGGGATCTGGTCGACGTCCTTGGGCTCGATCTTGACCGCGGTGCTCATTGAACTACTGCTGCTCCACTCGAATCTTCAACCGCGCCCGTGCGCAGATAGCCCTGACTCCCGGAAACGAAGCTGAACCGAGCCAATCGGACGGTGCTTTTTCGGTGTTCCCCCGGGAAGTCCCTGCTGTTCTTCTGACTGCATCTCCGGTTGCCAGGGCAACCACAAGATGTTGTGTCAGGGTTGTGAAAGTATTGTCCGATTCGTTCCGCTGTCAAGAAAATTTTCCGTCCGGATTTGCCTCATTTTACACCTTATATTTCAATAAGTTACAAAAGTGACCTCAGGGACTTTCCGGGGAACCTCGGATGCTGCCTATGTCAAGCCCGGAATTCAACTCGCCACAACATCTTGTATGCAATTTCCGGTCGCCGGCCGCCCGGAGGCCTGCCATGGCGCGCCCGAAACCGTCCCTTGAAAGCCCCGGACGAGCCCCTATCTAGGGCTCCATCGCAGGGCTTTTTCCGCATCGTTGCCTGCCATGGAGGACCTGAACATGAACGTCGCTTTCTACGAGCCGTACCGGCTCATGAACCGCCTGCATCGCGACCTCGACCGGCTGATGGGCGCCCAGGCGGCGTCCGGCGAGGACGAGGCCGTGGCGAGCTGGATCCCCGCCATCGATATCCGCGAGGAGGAGAAGCAGTTCGTGCTGCATGCCGACCTGCCCGGCGTGGATCCCGCCAACATCGACGTGACGCTCGACAACGGCGTGCTGACCATCCGTGGCCGCCGCGAGCTGGCCGAGCGCGACGAGCGCAAGGGCTATCGCCGGGTCGAGCGCGTCAGCGGCGAGTTCTTCCGGCGCTTCTCGCTGCCGGACACCGCCGACTCCAACTCGGTGAAGGCGCGCTGCGCCAACGGCGTGCTCGAGGTGACCATCCCGAAGCAGCCGCAGGTGCTGCCGCGGCGCATCTCCGTCGAGTCTGCCTGACGAGTACCGCTTCATCCCGCGAGCCCTGGCGCGGGGCCGCCTTCCAAGACGGGGGCGGCCCCGCGCCGTTTGCGGCTGGCCGTTTCCTGCGCCGGAACGGGGCGCATGGAACTCGCGGCCATGGGGCCGGGTCTCAAGTCTCCGAAACCCGGCGCGACGCGCCCCCGACCCCACCCTCCCGGGAGGATCTCCAGGATGAACACGTTTTTCCGCGTGGCCGCGCTGTCCCTGCTTGGCCTCGCGTCTTCGGCCGGGGCGGCGACCGTGCTGCCCACCCAGGCGAGCGGCCAGCCGCTGCCAAGCCTGGCGCCGGTCATCAGCCGGGTGTCGCCCGCGGTGGTGAACATCGCCGTCAAGGGCACCGTGCAGGCGCCGCGCCACCCCTTCTTTGACGACCCGAACTTCCGGCGCTTCTTCGGCATGCCGCCGGGCGGCGCGCCGCGCGAACGCGAGTTCAGGAGCGCGGGTTCGGGCGTCATCGTGGATGCGAAGGCCGGCTACATCGTCACCAACGCCCACGTCGTGGAGAACGCCTCCGAGATCACCGTGACCCTGGTGGATGACCGCGAACTCAAGGCCGAGGTGGTGGGCAGCGACCAGGGCTCGGACGTCGCCGTGATCAGGATCAAGGAAGGCCAGCTGCCCACCGACATCAGCCTGGCCGACTCCTCGGCGGTGCAGGTCGGCGACTTCGTGGTCGCGATCGGCAACCCCTTCGGCCTGCAGCACACCGTGACCTCGGGCATCGTCAGCGCGCTCGGCCGCTCCGGCCTGAACCCGGAGGGCTACGAGAACTTCATCCAGACCGACGCCGCGATCAACCCGGGCAACTCGGGCGGCGCGCTGGTGAACCTGCGCGGCGAGCTGGTGGGCATCAACACCGCGATCCTGTCGCAGTCGGGCGGCAACATGGGCATCGGCTTCGCGATCCCGTCCAACATGGTGAGGACCGTGATGGGCCAGCTGATCGAGTACGGCGAGGTCAAGCGCGGCGTGCTCGGCGTGACGATCCTGAGCCTCAATGCCGACTATCGCCAGTCGCTCGGCCTGTCGGACGACGTGCAGGGCGCGCTGGTGTCGCAGGTGCTGGAGGGCTCGGCCGCCGCGAAAGCCGGCATCCAGGCCGGCGACGTCATCACCACCGTGAACGGCAAGCCCGTGAAGGGCGCCGCCGAACTGCGCAACTTGATCGGCATGGCCCGCATCGGCGACACCGTCGACCTCGGCCTCATCCGCGACGGCAAGCCGCGCAAGGTCACCGCAGCCATCGCCGAGCCGAGCACCCTGGCCGCCGAGGCCGGCCAGCTGCACCCGGCCCTGGAGGGCGCGGACCTCGCCGACGCGGCGCCGGAACAGGTCGCGGGCGGCGGCGTGCAGGTGCGCTCGGTCGCGCCCGGCAGCCCGGCCGCGAACGTCGGCCTGCGCGCCAACGACGTGATCCTCGGCGTGGACCGGACCCGCGTGTCGGGCCTGGCCGCGCTGCGCGAGGCCATCGGCGAGCGCCAGAGCTTCCTGCTGGCGCTGATGCGCGGCAACCAGAGGCTGATCCTGCCGGTGAGGTGAGCGCGGGGGCGCATGCCTATAATCCGGGCATGCGCCCCCGCAGCGTCTGTGTCCTCGGTGGCACCGGGTTCGTCGGCAGCCACCTGTGCCCGGTCCTCGCCGGGGCGGGGTACCGCGTCACCGTCCTGAGCCGCGATCCCGAGCGGGCGCCGCAGCTGCGCGTGCTCCCCGCCGTTCGCGTCGTGCGCTGCAATGTCCACGACGGCAAGCAGCTCGCCGCGGCGCTGGCCGGGCATGACGCGGTCATCAACCTCGTCGGCATCCGCAGCGAGGGCCGGCGCGGCGACGCCCGGTTCCGCAGCGTGCATCGCGACCTCGCGCACAAGGTCGTGGCCTCATGCCGGCAGGGGCACATCGACCGCCTGCTGCACATGAGCACACTCAACGCCGACGCCGATCACGGCCCCAGCCGCTACCTGCGCTCGAAGGGCGGGGGCGAACGCATCGTGCAGGAGGAAGGCGGCCCGGACTTCCGCTGGACGATCTTCCAGCCCTCGGTGATTTTCGGCAGCGGTGACTCGTTCATCACCGGGCTCGCGGCGGCGCTGCGCTCCGCGCCGCTCGCATTTCCGCTGGTCGCGCCCGGCGCGCGCGTCTCGCCCGTCTGGGTCGAGGACGTCGTGGCAGCCATGCTGAAGGCGCTGGAGGACGACGATACCGCCAGCGAGTCCTACCAGCTCTGCGGCCCCGAGGTGTTCACCCTGCGGCGCCTGGCCACCCTGCTGCGCGACGACCTGGGCCTGCGCAAGGCGATCGTCCCGTTGCCGGTCGTCGCGTCCAGGCTCGCGGCCGGCGTGATGGACTTCGTGCCGGGCAGCCTGCTCTCGACCGACAGCTTCCACTCACTGTCCGTGGACGGCGTCTGCACGCGAAGCGGCTTCCGCCGGCTCGGCATCCAGCCGCACTCGCTGCGCGGCATCGTCCCGCGCTACCTCGGGCGCGAAGGCGAGCGCACCCACTACCCCCGCTTCCGCCGCCGCGCCCGCCGCTGACGGGCCGCGGCACACGGCGGCCTCCCGCTCCGCCGCGTCGCGGCGCCCGAGCCGGCGCACCGCGCGGTAGAAGCCCTGCAGGTAGCCATCGAGTTCCGCGAGCATCGCGGTGAACCCGGGAAGGCACTGGTGGTAGGTCGAAGTCGCGGCCAGCCGGGCGTTGTTGAGGTCGGTGGCCAGCAGCCGGTCGTAGTTCGCGCCGTCCGTCCAGCCCGCCCGCAGCCGCCGGTACTCCTCCCGCAGCCGCTCGAACTCCGCGGCCTTGGCCTCGCGCAGGGTCCTGGCACCGCTCCCGGACGCATAGATCCCGCCGAGTCGTCCGCGGGTCGCCTCGATCAGTTCCGTCACCGCGAACAGCCGCTCGCGCGCCTGCCGATAGGCGGCGAGCTCGCCCGCGCGTCCGAGCCTGTCGAGCCAGCGCCTGACGCCTTCCATCTCGACAGCGGTGGCGAAGGCCTCGTTGAACGCGCTGTCGCCCGGCACGTAGGCCACCTGGTGGGCCAGCTCGTGGAAGACCAGGCCGGCGAGCTCGGCATCGCCCAGGGTCATCATCGTGGACAGCACCGGGTCGTCGAAATGGCCGAGCGTGGAATACGCGGCGACCGGGGCGACGTACACGTCGTAGCCCTCGCGCTCGAGGTGGCGCGCGTAGTCCAGGGCACGGTCCTGCTCGAAGTAGCCACGGTAGTTGACGCAGCCGGCCACCAGGAAACACCACCGGCGCGGCTCGACCGAGAACTCGCGCGCCGCGAACACGTTCCAGGCGACGTAGGGCCGGCCGAGTTCGACGAAGGTGGTGAAGCTGCCATTGTCGGGCAGCGCCAGGGCGTCGGAAGCGAACCGCCGCACTTCGCCGACGTAGGCCAGTCGCTCGCGCAGCGCGGTGGGCGTGTCCGGGCTCGCCATGACCTGCGCGATCGGCTGGCGGGCGTCCATCAGCGCCATGTGGCCGCCGGAGACATGGGCGAGGTAACAGCCGGACAGCGACAGGCAGGCCAGCCCGGCGCCGGCGAGCCGGAGCAGGCGCAGGACGGGCAGACGGCTCGCTTCCGGTAACATCACGGCATGGAAGTCTATCTGGTTGGCGGCGCCGTCCGGGATGCGCTCCTCGGCCTGCCGGTCGGGGAGCGCGACTGGGTCGTGGTCGGCGCCTCGCCGGAAGACATGGAGCAGCGCGGTTATCGCGCGGTCGGCCGCGACTTCCCGGTCTTCCTGCACCCCGAGACGCACGAGGAATACGCGCTGGCGCGGACTGAGCGCAAGGTCGGGCGTGGCTACCGCGGGTTCGAGGTGCACTGCGCGCCGGACGTCACGCTCGAAGACGACCTCCGCCGGCGCGACCTGACGATCAACGCGATGGCCCGGGACGCCGGGGACCGGCTGGTCGATCCCTACGGCGGGCGCGCCGACATCGAGCACAAGCTGCTGCGTCACGTGTCGGAAGCGTTCGCGGAAGACCCCGTGCGGATCCTGCGCGTGGCGCGCTTCGCCGCGCGCTTCGCGCCGCTGGGCTTCAGCGTCGCGCCCGCGACCGTCGCCCTGATGCGCAGCATGGTGGACTCGGGCGAGGTGGACGCACTGGTCCCCGAGCGCGTCTGGCAGGAGACCCACAAGGCGCTGACCGAGCCGCGGCCGGACGCCTTCCTGGCCGTGCTGCGCGACTGCGGCGCGCTGGCGAGGATCTTCCCTGAACTCGACGCGTTGTGGGGCGTGCCCCAGCCGCCGCGCTGGCACCCGGAAATCGACACCGGCGTGCACATGCTGCTGGTGATGCAGGCGGCCGCCCGGCTCACCGACAACCCGCGCGTGCGCTTCGCCGCGCTGCTGCACGACCTCGGCAAGGGCGAGACGCCGCCCGACGCGTGGCCGCGGCACATCGGCCACGAGGACCGCGGCGCCAGGCTGGTGCGCCAGCTTTCCGACCGCCTGCGGGTGCCCACGGACTTCCGCCACCTGGCCGAACTGACCGCGCGCTGGCACGGGCTCGCGCATCGTGCGCTCGAACTGAAGGCGAGCACCATCCTGCAGCTGCTCGAGCACTGCGACGCGCTGCGCCGCCCCGACCGGTTCCGCGAGTTCCTGCTGGCCTGCGAGGCCGACTTCCGCGGCCGCACCGGCTGGGAGGGGCCGACTTCCGCGGCCGCACCGGCTGGGAGGGCCGCTCCTATCCCGAGTCAGGACTCCTCGCAGCGGCGCTCGATGCGGCGCTGGCCGTGACGGTCGATGCAAGCGAGCGCCGCGGCCTGACGGGCGAGCAGATCGGCGAGGCGCTCAGGAAGAAGCGGTTGAACGCTATCGGCGCGGCGGTGGAGCGGGGCTGATGCCGTTCTGGCCGCGGCCGTGGCTGGACGCCGTCACTTCGTGAACTCGGCCTCGGTGATTCGGCCGGTTTCCGGGTCGATGCGACACCGGTAGGACGAGAACGACAGCACGACGAGAGGCTGGCGCGACACGATCCGGTAGTAGTAGTCCACCGCTTCAGGAAATTCGGCCTCCCACAGCAATTCCCCGTCGGCTGCGTACGCACGCAGGTTGCGAATGGGATTGTCGCCGCGACGCCGTGCCTGCTCGTACTCCGGGTCGTGAAGGTAGGCGTCCGGGTCGATCAGCACGATGACCCGACCGTCGAGATCAAAGGCGTCGCGGACACCGTAGTCCAGCGCCAGCGACGTGGCGGCGACGGTGACATTGCGAGCGGCGCGGACTCGCTCCCACAGGCCAGTGAACGGAGGGTCCGGCGGCACTAACCGCCAGACCTCCCCCGTCGCCAGGCTGCGATACCACCGTCCGCCGAAGAGTTCGCCGGGCCCATATGAGGGATCCGCAGGAACCTCCTCGGCCTTGCCGGACGAAACCTGCTCCTGCAGGTACTCGACGAATCGCTCGTACTCGCCGGGGCTCACAAAGCCTTGAATCTCGTACCAGTCACTCATCGCAGCCATCCTGGGTCGACACGTGGAATGTAGATCTGATGGGCGCCGCCAACCAGTCCCCGCTGTGCCGACGTCGTGCCCTCGTAGATGACGGTGCCTGCAGGAAGCTCGGCACGAATGACCTGCGTCGCCGGATTGCGCCAGTTCTGGTCGATGGCCAGGTCGATGACGGACTGCAGTGCTCCCTTCGGCTCGAGCGTCGTCCAGTATCTCCCTGTCGGACTTCCGCCCTCGCCAATCAGCCGGTAGACCACCAGCGGTTCTTCCAGCGTGCGCCTCGAGTAGCTGCCACTGCGGAACGTGGACGCGACTTGTGCCGACAAGGGCCCGGGGTTCACCGGCCCAAAGTGTTCGCCGGAAGCGCCCCGCGTGGCCGGGGTGAGCGAGCGGCTCGCCTGAGCCATCGCGAGCCCTCGGCCCAGGAGGAAGACATCGCCCACTGTCGCGCCGTAGAAAAGGGCCGCGTCGAGATAATTGCCACGCTGGAACTGCGAGGCAGCGATGCCCGAGTAATACCAGCCGGGGATGAGGTTCAGTCCGGCACGGCCCAGGCCGATCAGCGGTCCCCCGAGATCCATTCCGCCGGCCCCCAACGCGACCTCGGAACCTGGGGACTCCTCAACAGGGCCGTGTGCCCCACACGCCGCCGCCGAGCCGTCCTGGCCGCAGGGATCGCGCTCCCCGGCCGAGGCCGCCTGGCCGTTGCTTCCCGTGCGCCAGGTGTAATACGCGGCCCCACCGGGCGGACGGTCGCGGTACCCGGTGACCGTCACGCCCTGGCAGCGGCCGCGCGGGCCGTGCAGACAGGTCACCTCCTCGAGACCGGTCGGGTCCACGATCGACAGCGGATTGTTCCAGGCGTAGGCGTAGCGATTCAGGTCCTGCCGGTTGAACGGGGACGTGACCACGGGATCGGGGCTGAGGAAACGCGCGATAGCGGGGTCGTAAACGCGACCGTTCATGTGGATCAGGCCGACGTTGTCGAGATGCTCGTGGCCCGTGAAGCCGTCGCGGGTCACCGTTCCGATCACGCTCATCTCCGCCGAGCTCGGGACACCGAGGCCGGAACCGCCGCGGCGCCGGCCGAAGGGATCGAAGGCCTCACGCACGAGGACCGTGCCGGTAGCCGCGTCCAGGATCGTGTCGGTGCCGCCGAGGTGATCCTGCGTCAGCAGGTAGCTGCGCGGCGCGCTGCCGTCGGCGTGACGCACGTGGATTCCGGCGGTGCCGGTCGGGGCCTGGAGGTAGTGCCGCCAGCGGATCTTGCTGCCCTGCGTGACCTTCTCGAGCAAGCCGCCGATGTAGATCGTGGTCTCGGCGCCGTCCGGACCGCTGGCGACCTGTTTCCAGCGGTTGCGCCCGGGGCCGTACCAGAATCGGCTCTGGCTGGTTCCCTGGTTGATGACGCTCGGCAGGTCGTAGCTGTACCAGCTGATCGACGACCCGTTGCGGCCGGTCATGTTGCCGTTGGCATCATAGGTGTACCGGCCGGTGCCTGCCGTTGTGACCGCGTGCCGGTGCGCAGGATCGTAGGCAAAGCAACCAGTCGTAGACGGACACACGTCCGACTTCCAGGTGACGTTGCCGTCCAGGTCGTAACGCATGGCG